>NZ_JAVAXT010000004.1:0-369003 GCF_041955125.1 Pantoea sp. BR_17
GGAGCCGGGCCAGACCGTGACCGTGACGCTGGGCGGGCAGACCTACACCGCCACGGTGGGTCAGGACGGCAGCTGGAGCGTGACGGTGCCGGCGGCGGCGCTGCAGGCGCTGGCGGCGGGCACGGCGACCATCGAGGCGACGGTGAGCAACGCGGCGGGCACCGCAGCCACGACTGCCGAAACCATCACTGTGGAGGCACCGGCAACACAGCCTGGCGATCCGACGTTGACCGTCGATCCTTTCGCCGGAGACAACGTGCTGGATAATGCAGAAAAAGCAACGGATCAGATTCTGTCCGGCACCACCGTCAATGTGGAGCCGGGCCAGACCGTGACCGTGACCCTGGGCGGGCAGACCTATACCACCACGGTGGGCCAGGACGGCGGCTGGAGCGTGACGGTGCCGTCGGCAGCGCTGGGCGCATTAGCGGCGGGCACAACGACGATTGCCGTCAGCGTGGCTAACAATGCCGGAGACATCGCGACGGGCAACCAGGACATTATCGTTGAACCCGCAGCGGGGACGCCGGGATCGCTGACGATTACCCAACCGCTGGGCGGAGATGGTTTTATTAATGCGCTGGAGGCCAGCCAGGGCGTTATCGTTAAGGGTGCGTTCCTTGGTGGGACACCGGGTCAGCAGATTGCGGTTAACTTTAACGGTGTCAATTACAACGGTACCGTAGATGGTGACGGATTATGGTCGGTCACGATGCCTGCAGCCGCTTTTGACGGCGTGGCAGACGGGCTGAAATCGATTACCGTCAGCACCGTGGATGCTAACGGTAACCTCGTGACCGGCACAGCTGACGTGATCCTGCAGGCCACAACATTGCCTGCTGTTAACCTCGACAGCGGCGCGATCAGCGATGGTGTCCTTAATAATCTGGACGCCGCCAGCGATCAGGTACTGAGCGGGAATACCGGCATTACCGGTGACGGACAACAGGTACAGATTCAACTCGGCGGCAACACCTACAACGTTCCGGTTAATACGGACGGCAGCTGGAGTACGACGATTCCTGCCACCGATCTGTCTGCCTTACCGCAGGGGAATAACCCACTGGTTGTCAGTGTGGTTGATCAGGCTGGCAACGTGGTTACCCAGACAAATAACCTCACGGTGGATACCCAGTCACCTGTGCTGGGCGTTGATCCCGTGGGCGGCGATAACACGCTAAGCGTCAGCGATCTGACACAGCCACTGATCCTGAATGGTACCGGCCAGAATGGCGATCAGGTCACACTATCGCTCAACGGCAGATTTTACCGGACGCTGGTGGCCTCCAATGGCCGCTGGTCTTTGAGAGTTGACCAGTCTGATCTCGCTGCATTACCGTCAGGCAGCAATCCGTTTACGGTCACGGTGACGAATGCCAATGGCAGCCAGACGACGTTCACCAGCGATCTGAATGTCGCGACGGCACCAGAAGTCCAGCCTACCATTACGGTTAATTCGGGTAGTTTTGCTGGCGATGGCATTCTGGATGGTGCCGAACAGCAGCAGCCACAAACCCTTACCGGCACCACAACCAATGTTGAGGCGGGACAACAGGTTAGCGTTACCCTGAATGGCGTGACCTACACGGGGACAGTAGAGCCCAACGGTAACTGGCAAATCACGCTGCCGTCCACCGCATTGTCCGGCTTGCCGAATGGTGCGCAGACGCTGACCGTTGAGGTCGTAAACGCCGTCGGGAACACCAGCAGTGCCGAGCTGGCCTTTACGGTGGACAATACGGGCAGCAGCGTTGCGCTGTCGCCTGTAGGGACAAATAACTACCTCAATGTTGAGGATGTGGCCAGCGATGTCGTGTTGAGTGGCACCACAATCAACATTCCTGCGGGCAGTCAGGTGACCGTTAGTGTTAATGGCACCAGCTATACCGGCACGGTCGATGCGCAGGGCAACTGGACGGTGACGCTGCCTGCCGGTTCGCTGGCTGAACTGCCAAACGGTGCTCTGCCGGTCATTACCACTATCACCGATGCCGGTGGTAACACGCTTGCCACCAATACAACGAATATTAACGTCTTTGCTACCGATCTGCCGATCGCAACGGCTGGCGTCGCCTTTGGTGATGGCGTGCTGAATGGCGCTGAAGCCACGGCCAACGGCACGATTACGGGCAACAGCGGTGTGACCGGTGCCGGGCAAGGCGTTGTCGTCAACTTCAATGGGGTTGACTATAACGGCACGGTAGATGGTGCAGGTAACTGGCAGGTGAGCATTCCGTCAGGCATCCTCGCTGCGCTGGATCAGGGAACGGTACCTTATACCGTCACGCTCACCGATATTGCCGGCAACACCAGTACGGCCTCTGGCTCCGTCACGGTGGATACCGTGCCGCCGGTGCTGCAGGTTGCCACGCCTTCTGGCGATGGCGTACTCAACGCCACGGAAATTCAGCAGCCTCTTGTGCTGACCGGCACCAGTGAAAACGGTGCGACCATCGTCGCCTCGTTTAATGGTACAACCGTCACAACAACGGCTAATACAGATGGCACCTGGACGCTGAATGTACCGGATGCTGCGTTGAGTGGATTGTCTGACGGTAGCTATACCTTAACGGTGACGGCGACAGACAGTGCCGGTAACGTCTCTACCAATACCAGTAACCTGACGGTAAAAGCGGATGCGGCTTCGCTGCCAACGTTAACCCTGAATCCCTTCGCAGGCGATAATGTCGTCGATGGCGCAGAGCGTCAGGTCAGTCAGGTGCTGTCCGGCACCACTACGAATGTCGAGCAGGGTCAGACCGTCACCCTCACTGTAGGCAGCGATGTTTTCAGCGGCACAGTATTGGGGGATGGCACCTGGCAACTGACTGTTCCGGCAGAGGTCCTCGCTTCGCTGGCTGACGGCAGCGCCAGTTACACCGTGGCCGTCAGTGATGCCGCAGGCAATACCGCCACTGGCAGTCTGGATCTGACGCTCAACAGCAATGCCTCAGGTATCGCGCTGGCCCCCTTGAGCGACGATAACTATCTGAATGCCGGTGAGGCAACCGACCCGCTGATTGTTAGCGGAACCACGGTCAATGTCGCGCCCGACAGCACGGTTACGCTGGTGTTCAATGGCGTCACGTATACCGGCACGGTTTCAGCCACCGGAACCTGGAACATTGTGATCCCACCTGCCGATCTGGCAAGCCTGACTGATGGGCCGACCACGTTGACCGTATCGGCTACGGATACCACGGGGGCCGTACTCAGCAGCTCAGGTACGCTGAACGTGGCCATTAACAATGTACCCAACCCTGTCGTTATTAATGCTTTTGATGGCGGCGTGATTAATGCAGACGATGTCACCAATGCGCAGGCGCTGAACGGCACAACTGGCGTGAGTGGCGTTGGGCAAACCGTTAACGTCACCTTTAACGGTAATATCTACAGCGGAACCGTGGACGCAAACGGCAACTGGCGCGTTACGCTGCCTGCTGATGCGCTTACCGCTCTGACTGAGGGCAGCACCGGCTATACGGTGACGGTCACGGATGCGGCCGGTAACAGCCGTTCCGTTGCGGGCACTGTCGAGGTGGATCTCACCCCGCCAGGCCTGACGCTGGATCCGGTGACAGGTGATGATGTTGTCGACCCGACCGAGAGCACCGGACCGATTGTGCTCAGCGGCAGCAGTGATGCCGGGGAAGGTCAGGTGGTAACGATCGCCCTAAACAATCAGGTATGGACCACGGCAGTTGACGCCGAAGGCAACTGGAGCTTTACATTGCCCGCTGGCGCACTGGAAGGTATTCCCGCAGGTAGCTATGCACTGGCCGTGACCGTCAGCGATCTGGCCGGAAACAGCGTGACAGAAACCCGCGAGATTACCGTATCAACGAACAGTCTGCCGATCAGTATCGTTACACCTTTCACAGACGGTTATCTGAACCAGATCGAGTCCACGACTGACCAGACACTCAGCGGCACCACCGGCGCTTCTGGCGCAGGTCAGACCGTCACGGTGACCGTGGGGGGAAATGATTACAGCGCGACAGTGGATGCACAGGGTAACTGGTCTCTGACTCTGGGTAGTGATGTCCTTCAGGCACTGACAGAAGGCGTCAATCCCATTGTCGTCAATGTGACTGACGCGGCGGGTAACACGGGCAGCCTGGACAGTAACATCACCGTGGATTTCACACCGCCTGAACTGACTCTGACGCCGGTTACCGGAGATAATCAAATCAATGCAGTGGAGGTGCTGCAGACCATTCCGGTTTCCGGCACGGCATCGCTGGCTGATGAAGGGCAAACGGTTACCGTGACCTTACAAGGCCAGACTTATCAGACGCTGGTGCTTCAGGATGGAAGCTGGCAGGTCAATATTCCTGCCAGCGTCATGCAGGGCTTACCGGATGGCACGTATGCGTTGGATATTACCCTGACAGATGCGGCGGGTAACCAGACCACGCTGACGCAAAATCTGACCCGCGTCGCCGACAGCGCGTCATTGCCCGTGCTGACAGTCGATACCGTCAGCGGCGATAACTTGCTGAACCGGGCAGAAGCCGCTGCCGATTTCACCATCAGCGGTGGCAGCACGAACCTGACGGCGGGGCAGGTTGTGACTGTCACCCTGAACGGTCAGAGCTACACCGGTGCCGTACAGGCAGACGGCAGCTGGAACGTGACCGTTCCTGCGGGTGATGCTGGCGCGCTGCCAGATGGTGCGTTGTCTGTGGTGGTGGTGGCGAGCGATACGGCGGGCAATCCTGCCAGCAGCACTGCCAGCCTCACTGTCATCGCCAGCGAGGCGGCGCAGCCAACGCTTAGCGTAGATGTAGTGGCAGCGGACGACATCATCAACGCAACCGAAGCCGGAACGGCGCTGGAGGTGACGGGCAGCAGCAGGCTACTGGCAGAAGGGACGCCTGTTACGCTGACCGTTAACGGTATTGCGTACCCGACCACCATTGATGCCAACGGCAACTGGCGCGTAACCGTGCCCGCCGATGCCCTTGCTGATCTGCCGTCCGGGACAGAACAAGCCTTTGTGGTGACGGCGAATGATGCTGCGGGCAATCCTGCGGAGGCCAGCCATAATGTCGCCATCGAAACGACCCTGCCACCGCTGGTCGATATTACCCTGAGCGCAGGCACGTCGCTGAATCAGGCCGAATCGCTCCAGGATCTGACGGTCACCGGTAACAGTGCGCCTGGCGCACAGATTAGCGTGACGCTAAATCAAATCAGTTACACCGCCCTGGCCGACGGAAACGGTGCCTGGACGCTGGCCATCCCGGCAGCGGATCTGCAAGCGCTGACTGATGGTGTTCAGACTGTCACCGTGACGGCAACGGACACCAGCGGTAACGTCGCGACCGACAGCAGCACGACGCTGGATGTGGCGATCAGAAACGTACCTGTCCTGACGCTGGACGTCCCGTTTGGCGATGGCCTGCTGAGTCAGGCAGAGGCTGCGGGTGCGTTGACGCTGACGGGCACAGCCACCAATCTGGCCGAAGGCAGCGAAATCACCGTCACAATTGGGGATCAACCCTTTACCACGACGGTCGCTGCCAACGGTATCTGGACGCTCAGTCTGGCACCGGACGCGCTCAGCGGTTTACCCGATGGCGTGACGCAGGTGCAGGTGACGGCCAGTGATGTGGCGGGCAATCCGGCAGAAGCATCCGTCGGCGTTGAGATCTTACTGACGCCACCAGCGACGCCAACGGTTGCGGAAACGCTGTTTGGCGACAACGTCATCAATGCCAGTGAAGCTGCGTCAGTACAGCTGATTAACGGCACCACACCACTGAGCGACGGGCAAACCGTGAACGTGACTGTGGACGGCACACCGCTGACGGTATCCGTTGACGCCCAGGGTAACTGGACAGCCAGCCTGACGCCGGAAGTCATGGCGGGGCTGGCCGATGGCAGCCATACCCTGAGTATCGTGACGACCGATCGGGCAGGCAATACCTCGGTGACGACCACACAGGATTTCACGACGGCAACCGCACCGATTGCCGCGCCTACGCTTGATACGCCGTTTGGCGATGGACGCATTAACGCGGCCGAGGCGCAGGCTGGCGGTAGCCTGAGTGGCGATCTGAATAATGATAACGCCGCCGCCGTGACCGTTACGGTCAACGGGACGCTCTATGCGGCTGCCATTAACGGCGACGGCACCTGGTCACTGGACCTGCCCGCGAGCGTCCTGCAAACGCTGCCGGATGGGACCTGGCCGGTGACGATCACCGTCACCGACGTCAATGGCAATACGGCCAGCACCGTTGACAACATCATTGTCGCTGTGCAAACGCTGCCGAATGTGAGTCTCAATCTGCCGTTTGGCGATGGTGCGCTGAATGCCACTGAGGCGACACAGGACCAAACCCTGACCGGTACCACCGGCATCAGTGGCGCGGGGCAAACCGTTACGGTGGTGATCAGCGGCTTCAACAATGACGAACCGCTGAATGCGGTCGTGCAGAATGACGGAAGCTGGTCGCTCACGCTGACCCCGGATCAGATGGCGCAAATTCCTAACGGTAGCCATGTCATTACGGTGAGTGCAGCCGATAGTGCGGGGAACACCGACAACACCACATTAAACGTGGTGACCGCGGTGACGGCGCCCGTGCCGACTTTTGCGGCCACACAGTTTGGTGGCGACAATGTGCTGAGCATCAGTGAGGCCGCCGCTGGCGTCACGCTGACGGGAACGACGGGCAGCAGCGGCGCAAATCAGGCCGTCAGCATTATCGTGAATCTGGACGGCATCAGCTATACCGGCACGGTCGATAACGATGGCAACTGGAGCGTGACGATTCCGCCTAATGCGTTAAATTCGTTAGTGAGCGGTCCGTATACCGTCACCGTTAACGTCGTTGATGCTACCGGCAACCCGGGTACTGCCCAGTTTAACTTCACGGCCGATCTGACGACACCGGTGCCAACCGTGGCCCCGCTCGCACGTGACGGTTTTATTAATTCAGCGGATGTCGCGAATGGCGTCACCCTGACCGGTAGCACAGGGGAACCCGGTGAAGGGCAGACGGTTGTGGTCACCTTAGGAGGGACAAGCTTCGATGCGGTGGTACAGGCAGATGGCAGCTGGACATTAGCCCTGAGCACAGCCGATCTGCAAGGTTATACCGACGGAAATTACAGTCTTTCTGTGGTCGCGACGGATGCGGCTGGCAACAGTGCCACCCTTACAGAGACGCTGACCATTGATACTACCGCACCTGTGATCACCACGGTGGCCTTTGCAGGGGATGACGGACTGGATTACGCCGAAAGTGTTCAGCCGCAGGTGCTGAGTGGCGTAGTAACAGGGGCTGAAATCGGGACTTCGTTGACCGTTTCCCTTGCGGGTACGGTGCTGGGCACGGGCATCGTTGGGGCAGACGGAAGCTGGAGCCTCACACTGACGCCTGAACAAATGCGTGACTTTACGCAGCCGACTACCACACTGACGCTGACCGTCAGCGATCAGGCCGGTAACCCGGTGACGCAGGAACTGTCAGTTCCGGTTGATCTGACGCCACCGCCGGGACCGCTGGTCACGCTGGGCACCGTATCGGGTGACAACATCATCAGTACGGTCGATCAGGCAAATGGTGTCGTGCTGAGCGGAACATCGCAAAACCTGGGTGCTACCGGCGAGGTCAGCATTGTCATCAACGGGACCCCTTACGCCACCACGCTGGATGCGAACGGCAACTGGACGACGGGAGCGCTGTCCGTCGCCGATTTCGGCACCACCGACGGGCCGGTCACCATTACGGTCAACGCGACCAATGGTTCGGAAACCGTCACGGCCACTGGCACCGTGCAGTTGGATCTGACACCGCCGTCACTCACTATCAATGACTTTGCGGGTGACAATGTCATTAACGACGGCGAAACTCAGGTACGCCAGACCATTAGCGGTACCTCGGACACCAGTGAGGCGGGCCGCGCAGTAACGGTGACGCTCAACGGCAAAACCTACACCGCCGTCGTGCAGACTGACGGCACCTGGTCAACCAGCGTACCGGCCAGTGATATGCAGGCACTCGCCGAGGGTCAAACGGTCATCAATGCCCAGCTCAGCGATGCTGCGGGCAACGTGACTTCCGTCGACCGCACCGTGACTGTAGATACGACCGCACCATTGATTCAGACTGACGCCTTCCTGGGCGACAACCTGATTAATGCAGCCGATATCACAACCAGTCAGGTCCTGACCGGTCGCACAACGGGCGCAGAAGAGGGCCAAACCATTTCCCTGTTCGTGGGTGATGGTGCGCCGATCGCTACGGCGGTTATCGGTGCTGACGGTGCCTGGAGCATTGACTTAACGCCTGACGTGCTGGCCAGCCTTAACGATGGTCCGCTGGTCTTTGGTCTTCGCGTCAGCGATGTTGCAGGCAACCAAACCGATGCGACGATCACCGTCAACAAGGTGGTGAACGCGGCGTTAAATCTGGTGGTCGACTCTGTGTTTGGTGACGGCACACTCAGTGCTATCGATACCACGATTGCACAGACCATTACCGGCACGGCCACATCGGCCGGCGTGGGCGCGACCGTCGCGGTCACGATTGGTGGCACAACGCTGACCAGCGCGGTCGGACAGGATGGCAAATGGGCCATTGTGGTTCCACCGAATGTACTGGGTTTGATCAGTGATGGTCAGCTGGCGCTGGACGTCACCCTGACAGATGCTGCGGGCAACGTCCGTACCGTGGGGGAAACCGTGACGGCCATTGTCGATGCCGTACCCGTTGTGGGAACCCTGACCGGCCTGTTTGGTGGCGACAACTTGCTGAATATTGCCGAAGCGGCCGTCAACCAACAGATTGGCGGTACGATCGAAAATGCGGCAGCGGGATCGCAGGTGACGGTGACGTTAGGCACCCGCACCTACACCACTGCAGTGGGCACCAATGGAAGCTGGAGTCTGACGCTGCCTGCTGCCGACCTGACGGCGCTGACGGCGGGTAACCAGACACTGGGCGTCAGCGTGATTGATGCTGTCGGCAACGTGGCCAGCAACAGTACCACCATTGGCATTTTCACCCAGACGCCGACTATCAGTCTGACCTCACTGTTCGGTGATGGTGTGCTTAACCTGGCCGACATTGCGACCAGTCAGACGCTCAGCGGCGTGGTCAACAACGTCGCAGTAGGTTCGACAGTCACGCTTACGGTAGGCGCCTCGCAGATTAACGCAGTGGTGGGAGCGAACGGCACCTTCTCCGCAACGGTGACGCCAGATATCCTCGGCACGCTGGCGCAGGGCAACCTCACCATCGGGGCAACGGTTACCGATGCTGCCGGGAATACGGCCTCGACCAGCGCGGGCATTCGCGTCGATACCGTGGTACCAACCATCACCCTCAATCCGCTGTTTGGGGATACGTTGCTGAATGTAGCTGATGCCCTGGCGGGGCAGACGATTAGCGGCGCGGTAACCGGGGCGGAAGCCGGATCTCGCGTGGTTGTGACGATTGCGGGGCAGCAGCTCGTGACCGTCACCGATGCCAGCGGCAACTTCAGCCTCGGCTTAACGCCGACTTTGCTGAAAGGCTTGTCCGACGGCACGCTCACTGTAGGCGTCAGCGTCACCGATGCCGCAGGCAATACCAGTAGCAGCTCGGCCACGGCGACCGTAGGCATTAACAATTTGCCGAAAGTGACGCTGAACCCGCTGTTTGGCGACGGTGTGCTTAATATTGCCGAGTCGCTCGTGACGCAGACCATTACGGGGACCGCAACCGGCGTGGCGGCGGGCAGCACCGTGCGCCTGGCGATTGGCAACACCACGGCGACGGCGGTGGTGAATGCGGACGGCACGTTCTCTGCTTCGTTAAGCCCGGCAGTTCTTTCGACATTGCTTGGCGGCAACTTTACGGTCAGTGCATCGGTAACGGATGCGGTCGGTAACACCACCTCCACCAGCGCAGGCGTGCAGCTGGCCGTGACGCAGCCAACTCTGACGGTCAATACGGTGTTTGGCGACGGTGTCCTGAGCGCCGCAGACCTTTCAACTAATCAGACCATCAGTGGGTCGTCGTCACTGTCAGCGGGCGCAACCGTCAGCGCCACGTTAAACGGCGTGACCTACTCCACCAAAGTGGTGAGCGGCGGTGGGTGGACGATCAGCGTACCGAAGGCAGATCTGCTGAGCATCAGCGATGGTACGAAAACTGTTGCCGTGACAGGGACCGACCTTAACGGTAATACCGTGTCCGGTTCGGGCAACCTGAGCGTCATCAGTAACAGTGCGCCGGCGTTAACCATTACCTCCCTGTTTGGTGACAACGCGCTGAGCGTCGCAGATGTGAAAACCACGCAGACGATTAGCGGGACGGCCACTAACGCGGAAGGATCGCTGGTGCAGGTCACCATCGGTACCCAGACCTTTACCACGTCGGTAAACAGTAACGGGACCTGGAGCCTGCCGATCTCCGCAACAAACCTGGCGGCGATTGCGGACGGACTCTATACCGTTACCGCCAGCGTCACCAATGGTATCGGCAACAGCGGCAGCGCGTCTGCTTCGCTGGGCGTCGCCAGCCGCAGTACGCCGACCGTTGGTGTGAACAGCTACTTTGGCGGTGATGGTTATCTGAACATCTCTGAATCCAATATTGCTGAAACCATCAGCGGCACCAGCAGTAATGCTGTCGGCGGGCGCGTAACCGTTAACGTGGCAGGTAATATTCTGACCACCACTGTAGGCGCAAACGGCACCTGGAGCGTTAGCGTACCGTCAGCCACACTGAAAGGCATATCGGACGGCAGCCATTCGGTCGCGGTCACTGTCACGGATATCGGCGGTAACAGCACCACGACGACCAGTGCCTTTACCGCGTTGTCGCACAACCAGCCTGTCGTCGGGGTGGATCCGGTGCTCAGCGTCGTGACCGCACTGTTGACGGGTTTGACGGTGCAGGGCGGATCGCTGAACGCAGCCCAGGGTTCCAGAGTCAGCGTGACGCTGCTGCTGGCGAACGGCAGTAACGGGCCAACCATCAATACGACTACCGATGCTCTGGGACGTTACTCGGCTAATTTTGCCTCGTCACTGCTTTCTGTAGGGGGACTCTTGCTGTCAGTGAATACGCTGGCGAAAGTGACCATTACGGATGTGGCCGGTAACAGCTTTACCACCACAAACACGCTGTTGCTGGGGTCATTGTTGCCTGCCACGACCACGCTGTCGGCGGAGTCGTTTGCCACCTTCGCGGTGTCGGACGAAAGTGTTACGGCGGCCAGTCTGGAAACGCAGCATCACAGTCAGTCTGGCGAGGAAACAGCACCGGCGCTCCATGCCGTCTCTACACTGACCACGGAAGCCGATACGGTGGTGCCGACCAGCAGTACCGAGTCGGTGAATGTCGCGGAGCAAGCCGTTGTCGTGCCTGAAACCCCCATAACGGAGGAGGCTTACAGTATTGGTGGGGTGGTGATTACGCTGGAAGATGGCAGACAGATTGAAGGGGCGACGGTAAGCGGCAGCAGTGGTGCCGATACCGTGACCGTCAACGATCTGAATTTCAGCCATATTGATGGCGGTGCCGGTACCGATACCCTGGTGCTGGGCGGTGATCACATCACGCTGGATCTGACTGCGCTTGGCCTGAAAGTCGAAAACATTGAAATTCTCGATCTGGGTAAAAGTGGCACCAATTCGGTCAAACTTGATCTGAATGAGGCGCTTACGCTTACAGACAACCAGAGCGATGATTTGATGATTAAAGGCGCAGACGGCAGTCAGGTCACGCTGGTCAATAGCGATGGTGGCGTTTGGGAAATCAGTGGTGAGCGTATGCTGAATGGCCAGGCCTATGAGGTCTACCATAATTCGGCGCTTGCCAATGACAATACGCTGGGTGATGTGCTGGTCCAGCATAACCTGCAGGTCGCCATCGTCTAAACGGTGCAGTTTGATGGTTACACGCAGAACACAGCGGGTGCGCAAGCACCCGCTTTTTTAATCCGTTTTAACTGACCGTACCGCAGTTAATGCGCCGCATTCGATAGTGCGTGTCGGTCATCCATCATCCAGGCGGAGGACTGGCACGGGATAAAGCGGTATATAACGTCACGCCCAGTCCTGACGCCTCGTCCATCAACGGATAGAGTAATTCCTTAACTTTATTAACTGGTAGGATGTTTACTTATGCTAATGACTTTTTGGGATTAAATTTGGCTAAAAAAACAGCTTTCAGACGATATATTTGATAACTGGCGATTTTTATCATGAACCTCTCGCCAATTTATACTATTAATATTAACGCGCGCTTAGCGGTAGGCTTTCAAAAACATAAATTAAATTAACAATAAAGTGCGTGTTCTGCTGTCGCATTGCTGTTTTTTACGCCCCAAATCACCAGGTAATCCTCTAACGATGATAAACAGCCCTGTTGGTATGAAGAATGAAGAACGCGCGTCTGGTCCTGATCTGTTGTGCCTTAAATGGCATGGTACTCCCTGCAGCCCTGGCTGCGCCTTTACCCGAAGCCGAATTTAACTGGCGTGCCGCGCCCAGTGAAGAACAGGTGGCAACCTTAACCCTGCGTGAGGCGATTCTGCGCGCGTTTGCCCGCAATCCGAAGATTTCGGAAGCGGCCGCTCAGATTTACGTAGGGGAAGGGGATCTCAGTGCGGCCCAGAGCGCCTGGTATCCCCAGATATCGCTTCAGGGCGCAGCGGGGCGCTCACATCAGACGGATTCCTCCGGCAGTCTGAACAACAACGGCTCTGGCGGCATTATGCTCAGTCAGCTCCTGTACGATTTTGGCCGCACCAACGGCGCCATCGATGAACAGCATGCCCTTTCAGAGGCATATCGCTTTGGCCTGTTCGATGCCATGACGCAGGCCGCGAAAGATACGTTACAGGCCTATCTTGAGGTCAAACGCTATCAGTCACTTGCCATGACGGCCCAGACAAACATCGCGTCGCTTGAGCACGTTCGCGAAATTGCCAAAATGCGGGCGGATGCCGGTCTCAATTCTCAGTCCGATGTATTGCAGGCGGAAACCCGCATTGCTGCGATGCAGGCGACTCGTGAACAGTATCTGGCACAGCTTCGCTCGGCCAAAGCCCAGCTTACGGTCTTGACCGGCGTGGTACCGGCGACGCTGCCTGAACTTCCTCAGGCGCTGCTCAGGCAGCAGGTCACTCTTGATCGTATTGCCTATGAAAACAGCGCTTCGGTGCGCAGCGCGCAGTCTAAGCAGGAAGCCGCGCGTGAGCGGGTAAGGCAGGCCCAGTCTGGCCACTGGCCCAGTATCAAAGTGCAGGCGGGCCGGACGCGTTATGAAAACGATCAACGCTCATACTGGGACGACGAAGTGCAGCTCCAGGTTGAGGCGCCGCTCTATCAGGGCGGGCTGGTCAATGCCAAAACGCAGGCCGCCGAGGGTGAGCGTCTGGCCGCACAGGCGGCGGTGCAGCAAGCCAAACTGGCCATTAATCAAAGCGCCTCCACGGCTTACGCCGATATGATTGGCGCCCAGCAACGCCAGCAGGCGGGGGAAGTGCAACTGGCCAGCGCGGAGCACACGCGCAATGTTTACGCCGATGAATACCGGCTCAGCAAACGTAGCCTGAACGATCTGCTCAGCGTTGAGCAGGATGTCTTTCAGGCCGACAGTTCCCGCATCATCGCCCTCTACGACGGCTGGGATGCCACCGTCCGCTATGCGGCCGCCGTTGACAACCTGCTCGATATCATGGGCATCGACCGCCAGAAAAACAGTGGCGATCTTCTTCCTTCGCTGCAATAGCCAGTCTGCACTAAAAGGCGTGAATAATGAGTGTACAAAACCTGAAGACGGAAAACTGGATTGCCGCGATGTTGCGTGTGGCGGCGCGTTTCGGCAAGCCTGCCGATGGCAAAACGCTGCGTCAGCAGATGCGCTGGTTCGAACATCTCCCTGCTGAACAGCAACTTGAACGGCTTTGCGGTTTGCTCGGCCTGCACCTGACCATGGTGTCCCCCAACAAACTGCGCTGGCGCCAGGACATCACGCCTGTCGTGCTGGTTATGGAAAACCATAGCGTGGCGGTGCTGGAAGGCATTGATGGGGAGGGAAGCGCACGTTACTGGCTCAGCGAAGGCGGTGACGTGATTCGCGAAGGTGAGCTGGCGGGCCTGCTTTCGCGTACACAAGGGGATGTGGGCGTTATTGGCGTTGCCGCTCGTGGGCGGGATGCCCGCATTGATGAGTTTGTTCAGCCCTATGAGCCGCACTGGTTCTGGAAAAACTTTCGGGGCATGGGCCGCCGTATTGCTGAGATTTCCCTGGCATCGATCATCAGTAATGTTCTGGCGCTGGCCGGGATTCTGTTTTCCATGCAGGTCTACGACAGGGTCATTCCTGCGCAGTCCGAAGCTACGTTGTGGGTGCTGTTTGTGGGCGTGCTGATTGCCGCCGCCATTGAATATTTGATTCGTCTGATGCGCACGCAGGTATCCGATCTGATGGGGAAACGCATTGACCTGAAAGTCTCTGCCATGCTGTTTGCCCGGGCGATGAATATTCGTAACGAATCCCGACCTAAATCAACCGGCTCTTTTATCTCGCAACTGCGCGAGATCGATCAGGTGCGCGAGTTACTGACCTCCACGACCGTCGGCGCGGCGGCAGATTTACCTTTTGTCATTCTCTTCCTGTTTATTATGTCGTTTATTGGCGGCTGGCTGGTCCTGATTCCGCTGGCCGCCATTCCCCTCATTATTATCCCAGGCCTGCTGGTACAGTTTCCTATGGCCCGGCTGGCGAAAGCTGGCTTACGTGAAGGGGCACTGCGTAATGCGGTGCTGGTCGAGACCATCGAAGGCATTGAAGACATCAAGGCATTGCAGGCAGAGCCGTATTTTCAACGCCAATGGGAGCAAACGCATGAGGTCAGTGCGTCAATCGGTAATCAGCAACGCCTGTGGGGGGCCAGACTCACGGGCTGGGCATCGACCGTGCAGCAGCTGACCTATGCGGGCATGCTGGTCTTTGGGGTCTATCTGGTGCTGGACGCACAAATCACGACCGGGACGCTGGTCGCCTGTAGCCTGCTTTCCTCGCGCACCATCGCGCCACTGATGCAACTCACCATGGTCTTTTCCCGCTGGCAGCATGCGAAAACCGCAATGAAAGGGCTGGATGAGCTACTGAAAAAACCACTCGATAAACCTGAGACCGCGACACTGGCCCACTGTCCGACGCTGACCGGGCACTATGAATTGCGCAACGTGCATTACACCTATGATGAAGAGAACGAAAAGAACGTACTCAACGTGCAGCAGTTAACCATCAGGCCCGGTGAAAAAATCGCCATTCTGGGCAAGGTCGGTGCAGGTAAATCCACCCTGCTGAAAATTCTGGCCGGTCAGGCACAGGCCACGCAGGGGAAAGTGCTGGTCGATGGCGTGGATATGGCGCAAATCGACCCCACGGATCTCCGCCGTCAGCTCGGCTGGCTTTCTCATGATTCGCGACTGTTCTTCGGCACGTTACGTCAGAATCTGCTGCTGGGGAATCCACACGCCAGTGAACAGGAGATGCTGCAGGCGCTGCGTATCAGCGGTGCGTTGTCGCTGGTTCAGCAGGATGCGGCCAGTCTGGATCGCATTATTAATGAAGGTGGCCGTGGGCTGTCGGGCGGACAGCGCCAGATGATTATGCTCAGCCGGATGATTCTGCGCCAGCCACAGGTTGTGCTGCTGGATGAACCCACCGCCTCGATGGATGAGCAACTTGAAGATCATGTGATCCGCCAGATGCAGAGTTGGATCAGCGGACGAACGTTAATCCTGGTCACGCACCGTCCCGCACTGTTGAAGATGGTTGATCGTATCGTGGTGATGGAAAACGGCCGCATCATTGCGGACGGGACAAAAGAGCAGATTCTGCGGCGCGCGACCACGGATGCCGGCCAGGGAGGTGCAGCATGAGCATCGTCATGTTAGACAAAGATTTGGCCAAACATGAGCGACGCACATCCACCATCATCTGGTTGTGCACCGCCGCGCTGGTGCTTTTTCTGATCTGGGCGCATTTCGCCATTCTTGATGAAGTCACGGTCGGCACCGGAAAAGTGACGCCGTCAACCCGTGCGCAGGTAATTGACAGTCTGGACGGCGGCATCGTGAAGCAGCTTAACGTGCATGAGGGCGATATCGTCGAAAAAGGCCAGATTCTGGCCACTCTGGATCCCACCCGTTTTCAGTCTAACTTTGGTGAAGTGCAGGCACGGGTGAGGACGCTGCGCGCTTCGTCTGAGCGACTGAGCGCAGAGCTGTCTGGTACACCGCTCACCTTCAGCGCAGAGACGCTAAAAGAGCCGCAACTGGTGGCGCGTGAGAAGCAGTTGTACGAATCACGTCGCCGTAACCTGACAGAGACGATCAGCAACCTGCAACAGTCTTTACGGCTGGTTCAGGATGAGCTGCGTTTAACGGAACCGCTGGTGGCGAAGGGCGCCGCAGGGCAGGTAGAAGTCATTCGCCTGCGCCGTCAGGTCAGCGATCTGCGCGGTAAAATTGATGAGGCACGTAACGATTATCTGGTCCGTGCCCATGAAGAGCAGGTAAAAAACAATGCGGAACTGGATGCCCAACTGCAGGTTGCCGCAGGCAAAGAAGACCTGCTGACGCGTGCCACGCTCACTTCACCCGTTCGGGGTATCGTGAAGGATATCCAGGTCACCACGGTCGGTGGTGTGCTCGAACCGGGCGGTAAGATGATGGAAATCGTGCCGCTGGAAGATCAACTGCTAATCGAAACCCGTATCAATCCTCGTGATATCGCCTATATTCGGCCCGGCCTGCCAGCCGTGGTGAAAGTGACCGCCTATGACTCTTCCATCTACGGTGACCTGCCGGGCGTGGTGGAAACGGTCTCGCCGGATACCTTGCAGGATGAGGTTAAGCGCGATCAGTTTTATTACCGTGTTTATGTCCGCACACAAAAAGCGGAGCTGACAAACCGGGCCGGACGACGCTTCCCCATTGTGCCGGGCATGGTGGCGAATGTAGAGATCAAGACAGGGCAGAAATCTGTCATGGATTATTTGCTTAAGCCGTTGAATAAGGTTAAAGAATCGATGCGTGAACGTTAATAAGGCGTGGAACCGGACCGGTAACCTAGCTGGTTTCGGTCCGTGATAAAATACAGGGGAAACTTTGTAAGAGGTGAGGGTTAATTTGGCGAGGGCGAAGCGGCATAAGTGACGAATAATTCAGCACTTAGCGGTGCTATTTTCCGCACAGCTGACCAGACACTGAACAGCAGGCAAAAAAAAGCCGGGCAATATGCCCGGCGCTTAATTAGCATTTAAGAAATCATTCGGGGGTGAATGAAGATAAGAAATAAATGATGATAGCGGGTGTAATTATAGGGATTATGGGAAAGATGTTTTATCATTGAGTGCTTAGGAATATTCCCACTAAAATCATAGGAATAACTATTATTAAGTAAGGGATTATCAATTTGTGCTTTATTTTTTATCACTCCGTGCGGCTAATTAGTTCCGTAATATTCATATCCTGAAATAAATTTTACAGTTAAAGAAACACTTTCTGAAATTTCGTATCATTTTAGCGATGGATTATTACGCTTGTTGAAATAACAATGGGCCTTCAACCGATTTATCATCGGTCAGCAGTGGCAAATATAAAAGGCACATAACAGAGGGTAATAAAATGAAGCGTCACATTCTCTCCCTGGCGATCCCGGCTTTACTCGCAGCGGCAGGATCGGCAAATGCGGCTGAAATCTATAATAAAGACGGCAATAAATTAGATTTATTTGGCAAGGTAGACGGCCTGCACTATTTCTCGGACAACGACAGTAGCAATGGCGATCAGTCGTATGTGCGTTTTGGCTTCAAGGGTGAAACCCAGGTTACCGATCAACTGAGCGGCTACGGCCAGTGGGAATACCAGGCCGCGCTCAACAATTCAGAAGCCCAGGGAACAGCTGACAGCTATACCCGTGTTGGCTTTGCCGGGTTAAAATTCGGCGATGCGGGCTCATTCGACTATGGCCGTAACTACGGTGTCGCTTACGACATTGGCGCGTGGACAGACGTGCTGCCTGAATTCGGTGGCGATACCTATGGCGCGGATAACTTTATGTTCCAGCGCGGTAACGGCATGGCAACCTACCGTAACAACGGCTTCTTCGGACTGGTCGATGGTTGGAACTTTGCGGTTCAGTATCAAGGCAAGAACGATAACCCCACTGAAAAGTCAGGCGGTCGTGATGTGTTGGGTGAGAACGGCGACGGCTGGGGCCTGAGCACCACGTACGATCTGGGATCGGGCTTCGGCATCGGTGCCGCGACCTTCCAGTCCGATCGTACTAATAACCAAAATGGCAATGCGCCAGGCATTCTGGGACGCGGTGATAAAGCTGCAGCCTATACCGGTGGCCTGAAATACGACGCCAACAATATTTACCTGGCCGCGATGTACACGCGCGCCTATAACGCCATCAGCTTTGGCGACAGCACCAGCGGCAACCAGGCGAACACCGCTTACGGATACGCCGATAAAGCCGACAACTGGGAACTGGTGGCGCAGTACCAGTTTGATTTCGGTCTGCGTCCGTCTCTGGCGTACATCAACTCACGCGGTACTGATGTCCAGAACTGGGGCAAACAAAATCTGAAGAAATACGTCGACGTAGGGGCGACTTACTACTTCAACAAAAACATGTCGACCTATGTTGATTATAAAATCAACCTGCTGGACGATAATGACTTTACCAAAGCGGCCGGTATCAATACCGACGATGTGGTGGGCGTAGGACTGGTTTACCAGTTCTGATAAAAGCAGGGAGCGCTATGCGCTCCCTGCGTTATTCCTCACCCACCGAGGCTGGCGGATGGTTTTCGTCTGACGGCACAAGAACGTTGCCGTATCTCGCCCCTTCAAACGCCACACCTGACAAGGTAAACGCGGCGTAACTCAACCAGCGTTGTAACGCCGTCATTCCGATTTCTGGCTTTTCCATCCTCTCTCTCCCGGCAACGCAGATAGCATTACACGTGCAGGATTCATGCCAGTCCGACCGCTCTCATAGCCACGGACATCTCGCCCGTTTTGCTACAATGGCCGGCGATTCAGGGGAAGAGAATGACCTTTGATGGTGCAGACGTGATCAACGACGGCGCAGATAAGTCGTAACCATGTGGCGGTGACGGCGTTGTTGCCAGGTTTTATAACTGCCAATAACGAACAGGCCCAGCGCAACGGCAAGGATTATATAAATCATCTGTTGCTCCTTATGCTTACGCCCTCAGTATTGAGGAGAACGATCCAGTCTGTGCGACTCACTCAGCTTTATCAACCAGTTTTAATTTAATTTACTTAATGTTTATGCTTTGAAACAGGCATAAAACGCCCGTTATGGATGAATAATGATGAGAAGTAAGATTAATCTGCTGTTAGTGGCGGCGGTCCTGCTGGTAGCAGGATGTGATCATCCCGCATCAAAAACCAAAGACGGAATGGTGCTGGAAGGGAAAACGATGGGAACGGTGTGGCGGGTGAGCCTGGCGGGCGTGGATGAAACGCGTAAAGCCGATCTGCAGCAGCGCATTCAGCAACAACTGGATGCCGACGATGCCGAACTTTCAACCTGGAAGGCTACCTCCGTGCTCTCTCGCTTTAATCAGAGCCGCGCCACCACGCCGCAGCCGGTGAGTGAAAACATGGCTGATATTGTGACGATGGCTTTACGTATCGGTAAAAAAACAGCAGGTGCCATGGATATTACGGTGGGACCGCTGGTGAATTTATGGGGGTTTGGGCCGGATAAACAGCCCGTGCATATTCCCGATGATCAACAGATTGCTGCGGCCAGAGCGTTGACCGGCTTACAGCATTTGCGCGTCATACAGGGCAGCAACGGACAATGGCTGCAGAAAGATCTGCCAGGCTTGTATGTCGACCTCTCCACTATGGGCGAAGGATTTGCCACCGATCATCTGGCTCGCCTGATGGAGCAGGAAGGCATCAATAACTATCTGGTGTCGGTCGGGGGAGCCGTCTTATCCCGTGGAATGAATGCACAGAACCAGCCGTGGCGGGTTGCGATTCAAAAACCGACTGACAGAGAAAATGCGGTTCAGGCCAGAGTCGATCTGCAGGGCCATGGGATCAGTACGTCGGGGAGCTATCGCAACTATTATGAACTGGACGGTAAACGCCTCTCCCACATTATTGATCCGGCCACAGGCCGGCCTGTCGATCACAAGCTGGTTTCGGCAACCGTGATTGCCACGACCGCGATGGAAGCCGACGGCTGGGATACCGGGCTTATGGTGCTAGGCACAGAAAAAGCCAAAGCGCTGGCTCTGAAAGAGAAGCTGGCGGTGTACCTGATTACGAAGGAAGGGGACAAATTTGTGAGCTGGATGTCGCCACAATTTACCTCTTTCATTATTCCATCTGACTGACAGAGAGAAACGCATGCTGGATCTGTTTAGTGACGCTTCACCCTGGCAGGAACCGCTGGCGGACGGCGCCGTGATATTGCGGCGACGTGCCCGCGATCAGGCCGATGCACTGTATGAGGCGATCATGACGATTGCGAAGAGCAATCCGTTTGAACACCGTATTACGCCGGGAGGACACCGCATGTCCGTCGCCATGACCAACTGTGGTGATTTTGGCTGGTCCACGGATGCGCGCGGCTACCGTTACAGTGAGCAGGACAGCACACATCAACGCCAGTGGCCTGCGATGCCGGAGACGTTCCGGCTACTGGCCCGTCAGGCGGCAGAAGAGGCGGGCTTTCCGGCGTTTAATCCGGATGCCTGCCTGATCAACCGCTATGAACCTGGGGCAAAACTGACTTTGCATCAGGATAAAGACGAGAAGGATCTGCGTCAGCCGATCGTTTCTGTGTCGCTGGGGTTGCCTGCTGTATTTCAGTTTGGTGGTTTTGAACGCAGCGATCAGGCGCAGCGGGTGCTACTTGAACACGGCGATGTGGTGGTCTGGGGCGGCCCGTCTCGCCTGCGTTACCATGGAATATTGCCGCTGAAAGCCGGTATTCATCCGCTGACTGGCGCGTTCCGCTATAACCTGACATTTCGCCGGGCGTTTTAACGTGCGCAAGTTAGTGCGAATAACTATTGCTATCATTTGCCATCACTTTACACTGCAGGCTCACTGGATTGCCGGGTAAGGTTTTATGGCGTTGTTACAGGTTGTTTTTAATCAGTATCGCTGGCCGTTTATTGGTGTGATTTTGCTCACCCTGCTGAGTGCGGCATTGGGATTAGGCATGATTGCGTTTATTAACAGCCAGATGATTGTTGCGGTGAATACCTCGCTAAGCGTGTTGCCGGCTTTTCTGGCTCAGGTCGCGCTGCTGATGGCGGTGACCCTGGCCTCACAGCTGTCGCTGACCTGGCTGGGGCATCAGTTTGTCTGGCGGCTGCGCGGCGAATTTATCAAACGTATTCTGGATACACGCGTGGAGCGCATCGAGCAAACAGGCAGTGCGCAACTGCTGGCAGGATTAACCAGCGATATCCGGGCCATTACCCTTGCGTTTGTGCGTCTGCCGGAGCTGATTCAGGGCATCATTATCACGCTGGGTTCAACGCTCTATCTTGCCTGGCTGTCGCCGAAAATGTTGCTGGTGACCAGCGGCTGGCTGGCTGTGACGTTGGTGGGCGGCTGGATGCTGGTTTCCCGGGTTTATCAGCACATGGCGAAACTGCGTGAAGTTGAAGACAACCTTTACCGTGACTACCAGACGGTGATTGAAGGACGTAAAGAGCTGCAGCTTAACCGCGCGCGTGCCCGACTGATTTATGACACGGTTTATCAGCAGGATGCCCGCGCTTACCGGCACCACATTGTGCGCGCCGATACTTTCCACCTCAGTGCCGTCAACTGGTCCAATATCATGACGCTGGGTGCCATCGGCATGGTCTTTTTCATGGCAAACAGTCTGGGCTGGGCGAATACGGCTGTCGCAGCAACGTTTTCCCTGACGCTGCTGTTTCTGCGCACGCCGCTGCTGTCGGCGGTAGGGGCCTTGCCGACATTGCTCAGCGCGCAGGTGGCCTTTCGCAAACTCGCGCTGTTTGAACTTGCACCTTATCAACCTGATTTTCCTGTCCCCGCAGCAACAACTCCGTGGCAAACGCTTGAGTTGCGCGACGTCACCTTTCATTACGGTGAAAACGGGTTTCGGGTGGGGCCGATCAACCTGACGCTTCGTCGTGGCGAACTGGTGTTTTTGATTGGCGGTAACGGCAGCGGTAAGTCGACGCTGGCGATGCTGCTGACAGGTCTGTATCAGCCCCAGTCCGGTTGTCTGGTGATCGACGGTCAGCCGGTCGATGCTGGCGACCGGGATGCCTGGCGGCAGCATTTTTCAGCCGTCTTTACCGATGTGCACCTGTTTGATCGCCTGATTGACAGTCAGGGCGAACCGGCTTCGCCTGCCCGTGTCCAGCTATGGCTTGAAAAGCTAAAAATGCAGGACAAGCTGAAGATTGAGGGGAATAAGATACTTAATCTGCAACTGTCGAAGGGGCAGAGCAAAAGACTGGCGTTACTGTTGGCGGTGGCGGAACAACGCGACGTCTTGCTGCTGGATGAGTGGGCCGCCGATCAGGACCCGCATTTCCGCCGGGTGTTTTACCGCGAACTGCTGCCTGCGTTGCAGGCGGCGGGCAAAACCGTCTTTGCAATCAGCCATGATGATCACTACTTCATTCATGCCGATCGTCTGCTGGAGATGCGCGATGGCAGGCTGTATGAGTTAACCGACAGTGAGCGCGAGCGGGCCACGCAGGATGCGATAAAGCTTACCGATACCGGCTTGTAGACGCGTGGCAGCCGTTGCCGGCGCATCGACGATTAACGGAAATAAGACAAAAGATAAAGCCGCTCAAATCAGCGGCTTTTCAATGTTGGGTTGGCGTTTTCAGCTTCCACTCAGGCCTGACAGTGCCAGAGCCAACAACGGTGGGTTGGTCGCTTGAGATAATCAATCATTGGGTGGGATGGCAAAGTTTTTCAGGGACACGACAAAGTGGTGTTGGCCTTTACTGATGCGCGCACCGCGATCGCACCACTGACTTGCCAGACGGAAGAAATCGTCACAACCGATGTCGTATGCCAGCTCCACCTTACTGATGCCTGAATGCAGTAAGTCTTCTGCATCCTTCAGGTTCTTAGCTTTGATGACCATATCTGTATCCTCGATTTCAGGAAGAAACAGAACAAGTTATTTTTATTACAAATTGTTTCAATTTCATGAATGGCTGTCATATTTGCCCGTTTTGTGAAGCCACAAACACTTTGCATGTCACGTTAACCCAATGACTTTTTTCCTGAATCTCCCTTTCAGGCCTTTTTCTGGCAAGCCAGAGGGAAACCGCCTCAGCGTGGCCCGACTCACTATCCGCTCACTGCCATGCTATCTGTTCTGCGTTTTCCGCTTTCACGGTTGGGGTTCACTTTCAGTTGCTGACCGGACAGGCCCCTGCGACAGAAAACTGAGATCGCTGCCGGATGGACGCTGATAAATACGTAATGAAAAAACGTTAGCGATTGCATAGATATATTCAAAGATTGCCGACTGCGTATTTTCATAGTCCACCCAGAGTACGGAGGAGGTAAAGCAGTAGATCTCAATCGGTAAGCCTTCGGCTGACGGTTTCAGCGATCTCACCACGATATACATGTCTTTGTGGATATCCTCCCGCTGTGTCAGCCAGGCAGTAAGATAGTGACGAAAGACCATCAGGTTAGTCATGCCGTTTTCAACAAACCAACGGTCACCAACCGCGCTCAGTTCCCGACCATCCATCAGCTTTGACAGTTGTTCGCTGATGCCGCGGACCTGGACCATCGGCTCCAGCATGGCATGATCTACAAAGCGTATTGACGTTTGATCAAGGTAGAAACTCCGCATAATGCGTCGTGCACCGGAGGAAAACATTGCCTGCCAGTTGGTGTACGTTTCGGTCAGAAAGGTTTTTGTGGGCACACGCGAAAGTGTATTGTCCCAGTTACGAATGGTGATGGTGTGCAGCGCAATATCAATGACCTCGCCACTGATATTATTCGCGGGCAGCTCAATCCAGTCGCCAAGCTGTAGCACGTCATTCGATGAGAGCTGAATATTCGCCACCAGTGATAACAAGGTGTGCTGAAAGACCAGCATCAGAACCGCTGCCACGGCACCCAGACTGGAGATGATAATGGCTGGCGACTTATTCGACATAATGGCCAGGATCATTATCGCAGAGATAATGTGGACCAGAATCTTACCGACCTGAATATAGCCCTTGATTGAATGATTTTTACGTTTTGATTTTTTGACATAGGAGATGTTCACAATCTCCAGTACTTCATTAAAAAACAGCGACAGATAAACCATAAATAAAATGCCGCAAATGGTTTTTATGGCGATTAACAGGTGCTCGGGCAGGTCCGGCATAAACTGCAACAGGAAGTAGACCGTGATGACCGGAATAAAATTGGATAGTTTTTCAGACAATCTGACATCTTTATCCAGCGGCACCTGATTCTTGTGACTGCTGAAGAACACTTTACGCACCACTCTGACCACAAAAAATTTGCATACCAGATGGGCTACCAGGCCCGCGACAATCAACACCAGGAGGTTAACAGCAATAGAAAGGGCGGGTTTATTCTCGATAAAGTGTTGTATGTCGTTCAAATAATTCATGTTAATCGTAAGCCTGGAAATGTTGCTGGTATTCAACCACAAACCTGTTGATGGCGATAAGCGTAGCGTGCGCCTGCTCTTCGCGCGACCGCGGTTAAATAAATGTTGTTTGTGCCTGAATGTAAGCCGCGCGGCACGGGCCGTCAGCCCGGAGGTGGTGACCCTGCTGTTGTTGACGTGCGCGGCTATCTGTTCCAGCGCGGGTCGTTAACCACGATGTTTTGTCGATGCATCGCATTGTCTCATGAAGGTGAGTGCGGGTAACGCGCGGAGGTCTCCATCGCAGCAAACCGCATTGCAGATAAAGACAGAGAAGAGGCGAATCAGAGAAGGGATAATATCGTCGGCGTTTTTCTCCTTTGCACAGGGAAGGTGATTAGCGTCGGGTTTTATACTTGCAGAAAATTAAATTTTTGATGGTGACTGACGCGTATTAACCAGGCTGCTGTCGGTTTTATCCCAGGCGAGATAATGGCTGAATATATGCCCATATACGCTGAATACATGGAATATATGGTTATTATTTTGCTTATGAGAGCGTTATCGTAGGTTAAAAATACCTCTAAAACATATGCTTATCGCCACCTCTTTTCAGGAAGGTGGAAAATGAAAACGCACATAACGTCAACCATTCATGCCGATTACGCTGTTCAGTCAGACCGCTCGGGTCGTGTAGGCTTTATTGAGAAGGCCGGATTTGGGGCCGGTGATGCAGCCTGTAATATGTTGTTCAACCCGATAACCCTGTTCCTGTCATTTTTTTATACGGATATATTTGGTCTGGCTCCGGGTGTGGTGGCGACCATCTTTCTTGTTGTCCGTTTTGCAGATGCGATTTTTGATCCTTTTTATGGCGCCTGGATTGATAAAACCATCACACGCTGGGGGCGCTTTCGTCCGTGGATCATTGGCTTCGCCGTACCGTTTGCGATGAGTTGTATGGTGATGTTTTACACGCCCGATTTGCAGGGCAATGCAAAGATCCTGTATGCGTTTATTACCTATCTGATTTTGTCACTGCTGTATTCCGGTGTGAATATTCCGTACTGCTCGCTAGGCGGTGTTATCACCACCAATGCGCAGGAGCGGGTGTCCTGTCAGCAGTTTCGTTTTATGGGCGCTGGCTTTGCCAGCTTATTCTGTACTCTGACATTGTTGCCGATGGTGGCTTTCTTCGGTAACGGCAACCGGCAAATGGGCTTCTTTTGGGTCATTACGATTTTTGCCGTGATTTCCCTGTTCCTGTTTGTCTTTTGCGTGGCTACGACACGGGAGCGCGTGATCCCCAAAAGCAACGCCGGGGATTCCATCTTTAACATTATCCGGCAAATCATGAAAAACGATCAGTGGGTCGTCTGTGTCTTTGCCATGTTCCTGGATTGTATTCCATCGTTTGTGCGCGGGGCCGCGTGTATTTATTTTGCCAAATACGTGATGGGGCTAAACGATTATTATGCCACGCTATTTCTGAGCACCGGGATTGTCGCCGGGATTCTGGGTTCCTATATCACACCGTATTTCACCAACCGCTGGTGCAAAGTCACCGTTTACCAGGCATGCAAAGCTATCGCGCTGATGATGTCTGTCGGGTTCTTTTTTCTGCCCGCGCAGAGTGTGCTGGTGATCTTTGTCTGGTTCTTTGTTCTGTCAGTGATTCATCAAATTGGCGCGCCCATTCTGTGGTCGTTTATTGGCGATGTGGATGACTATGGCGACTGGAAAACGGGTAAACGTCTGTCCGGCATCTGTGCCTCCGGTAACCTGTTTTCACTCAAAATTGCGCTGGCCGTCAGTGGCGCGATGGTGGGGGCAGTGCTGTCGGTTACCGGTTATCAGGCCAATGTCGCCATTCAAAAAGCTAGCGCGATTGCGGGCATTTATACGCTGATGGTCTGGATTCCGGTCGTGGGTTATCTGCTTTCTGTGTGGCTGGTCCGCACGCGCTACATACTGACCACGGCCAAAATGAAAACCATCGAAGACGACCTGTTATCGACGCATTCTGAGTGAGCCTCTGCGCGTTCGCCACAGAGAAGACAGAAGGGGAGAAAATGATTAAGTACTTTTTTCAAAAACAAAACTACATCGGCCAGGTCAATGACGCGCTGTACGGTTCTTTTGTGGAACATCTTGGACGTGCGGTCTACAGCGGTATTTATGAACCCGGTCATGTCACGGCGGATCGGCACGGTTTTCGTCAGGATGTGGGGGCCCTGGTGCAGGATCTGGGGATTAACACCGTACGCTATCCTGGTGGCAACTTTGTCTCCGGTTACAACTGGCGAGACGGTATTGGGCCGCAAGCTGAGCGTCCGGTGCGGCTGGATTACGCATGGCTTACCAAAGAGAGCAATCAGTTTGGCATTGATGAGTTCGCGACCTGGTGTGAAAGCTATGGGCTGACGCCCATGATTGCCGTAAATCTTGGCAACGGCACGCCGCAGGAGGCCGGTTACTTTATTGAGTACTGTAATGTGGCATCGGGGACCGCGCTGAGCGATTTGCGTATCCAGCATGGTCGGGCAGCGCCGTACAATTTCAAATTCTGGTGCCTGGGTAACGAGATGGACGGTGACTGGCAAACCGGGCAACTGAGTGCAGAAGATTACGTGAAAAAAGCCCGTGAAACGGCAAAAATCATGCGCTGGGTCGATCAGGATATCAGGCTGGTCGCCTGTGGCAGTTCAAACTCGTTACAGGCCAGTTATCCGGAATGGGATCGCATCGTTCTGGAAGGGCTTTATCACCAGATCGATTACCTTTCCTGCCACCATTATTTTGAAAACAGCACCGGCAATGCGCAGGACTTCCTGGCGTCTTTCCAGCGAATGGATGATTTTATTCATACCATCACGGCCACAGCCGACTATGTGAAAGCCAAACTGCGTAGCGATAAAAAAATGATGCTGTCGTTTGATGAATGGAATATCTGGTCCATCGAAGGCGAGCCCTGGCAGGATTACTTCACCGATCCCGCTAATCGCTACCAGGAAGCACCGCCGTTACTTGAACAGTCTTACACCTTCCTTGACGCGCTGACGTTTGGCGGGCTGATGTGCTCGTTACTCAATCACTGTGACCGCGTAAAAATGGCTTCTCTGGCCCAGTTAGTTAATGTGATTGCCCCCATCTTTACCCGTCCGGGAGGGGAGGCCATTCGCCAGACGATCTACTGGCCTTTCCAGATGGTGAGCCATTCCGGGCGAGGGCATGCGTTACGCTATTTTGCCAATGTTCCTACCCTGAAGACGGTGCATGGCGAAACCCGGCAGATACAGAGCGCGGCGGTGTACAACGAAGAGAAACAGCAAATTGCCTTCTTCGCGCTCAATATGCACGAGCATGATGCAGCGGATGTGGCCTTTATGCTTGATGGCTTTGGTGAAGGGACGATAGCCGAACACAGCATACTGGCAGGTCATGCGCTGGACGCAAAAAACACTTTTGCTCAGCCCGACAACGTGGTGCCAACGTCACGCACGCTCACTGAGGCTGAACGTCGTCAGATGCAGGTGGCGTTGCCGCCGCTGAGCTGGAACCGGGTGCTGATTGATCTGCGGGGTTGAATACAGGTCGGGCCGGCCAGGTTGGCGGGCCCGGAGACAGACATAAAAAAACCAACCGTAAAGGTTGGTTTTTTCGGGATAATTTGGTCGGCACGAGAGGATTTGAACCTCCGACCCCTGACACCCCATGACAGTGCGCTACCAGGCTGCGCTACGTGCCGAACTTTGGAGAGCTAGTCTACTGATTATCAGCACGAATGCAAGCGTTCCAACGCCTAACTGCCTTATTATTAATCAGTTAGCGATAAAACGCTTCTCTTCTGTGAGCACCTGCAACAATAGCGCCAGCTCGGGTTTATGATCCTTCAACGTATTGCCGTCTGCGTCGTAGGCGCGATAGCTACCGTTATTGTTGAGCACCAGCGTGACTTTCGGCGTGGTGATGACCAGCTTATTGTCTTCGCTACTGGTCACCCAGTCATGACGGCGCTGTGCCGCAAACAGATCTTCACCCTGCGCATAATTCACCGGATTCGTTCGCACATGCAGCAAGCGCTGCATCAGCGTCACCATCACGTCCTGATGATCGGAAAGGCGCGTCACCGTCTGTGCGGGCGTGTCCGGCCAGTGAATCACCAGCGGCACCTGCAGGTTTTGGCGATTTCCCTCGTTATCCGGATCGCCCTCCAGCGCGATACCGTGCTGTGCGGTAATCACGACCACGGTGTTTTTCAGCAAATCACGCTGCTGTAGCGTGGTGAGGATCGCCTGAATCTGTTCATTTAGTGCCGGTGCCTGGCGCAGATAGCTGCGCTGGCGGGTTTTGTCATTGTTGCCGCTGATATCCGGTCCGTTCAGGGCCAGCCAGGAGAACCATGGCGTGCCGTCAACTTTTTGCGTGCTCAGCCAGTTTTGCCATTGCGATACGGTGCTGGCATTGGGCTGATCGCCGCTGGCAGGCAGCGAGTAATCTGACAACAGCGCCTGACGGTACAACGGCTGGTTGAAGCCGTCAGAAGAGAACAAACCAAACTGATAGCCCTGCGTACTCAGCGCCGTCAGCAGGGCAGAAGGCGTACGTTGCGCCAGCACGCCGTTCATATAACTGGGTGAAATACCGTAGAACAGGCCAAACAGCCCCCTTTCAGCGTTATCCCCTGCGCTGAAGTGCTGCGTGAAACGCACGTTCTGACGGGCAAACGCGCCTAGCGCGGGCAGCGCCGTGTCGGTGTTGGCGCTGTTCAGGCCATCCACCGTGATCACTAACAGGTTATCGCGCGTACCTTTATCCGCAAAGGTGATATCGCTCAGCGGATACTGCACGGCCGCCGCTTCGGGATCGCCTTGCTGTACCAGGCGGCGTTGATATTCCTGCGCATCCAGTAAGCCGTGGCGCTCCAGGAAACGTCGCGCGGTCATCGGGTAGGAGAGCGGCAGATTGGCGCGTTGCATAGTAATAGGGCGGTAGAAGTTGGCGTCCGCCCAGATATACATCAGGTGGCTGGCAAAGAAGGCGCAGATAAACAGGGCCGCCAGCGGTTTGCCAAAAGAGCGGCGGTTCAGGCTACGTAGCTTCTGCCAGCTCCAGGTGGCAAACAAAATCTCCACCAGAAAAATCAGCGGCACGCCGATAAACATCAACTGCCAGTCGCGCGCCATTTCACTTTGATCAGGATTGATCACCAGTTCCCATACCACCGGATTAAGGTGAAGATGGAAACGGTTAAATACCGCGCTGTCGACCATCAGCAGTGTCAGCCCTGCCGTGGCCACCACCGACGACAGGACCCGCATCAGACGTTGCGACATAACGACGAACGTCAGCGGAAAAATAATCAGTAAATAGGCGGCAAAGACAATAAAGCTGAAGTGGCCAATCCAACTGCTGTACGCATAGATACGTCCCGCCAGGGAGGCAGGCCAGTCGGCAACCAACAAATAGCGGCTACCCAAAATGAGCGCGAAAAAGATATTAAACAGAGCAAACCAGTGTCCCCAGCTAATCATCTGGGAGACTTTTTCGCGGTAGCGCTGTCGGTTGGTTACCATAGTTTTACGTCAGACCGGCAAATTAATGAGTACTGTCGTCTACCGACGCCTGTAGCGCATCAGCAAAAGAACGAGCCAGAGCGCGGCGTTGCGCAGGCGCAACATCGCTGTTAATCAGGTTGGTTACCATGTTCCCCAGAACCATCAGGGAGAGATCGGTGGGAGCCTGGTCTTTTTGCAAAACCTGCGCCATTTCCGCGAGGAGTTGTTCAACGCGTTGGTCGCTGTAACGGGATGATTGTGGCATAGCGAAAACTTATCTCGTCTCAAAAGGCGATATAGTACCGGAACAACGCACTTTTTTCCGCAAATTTATCGAAAGCATCCGGTCTGCGTTATGCAGAGAGTTGAAAGCTGCTGCTGGCGGTGTTTGAATACGCGCCTGTGCTACCAGGAGGAGTTTACCATGAGTCTGGATATCGACCAGATTGCCTTGCATCAGTTAATTAAACGTGATGAAAATCAGCTAGAGCTGGTGTTGCGTGATTCGTTACTGCCGGCCACCAGCACGGTCGAAGCAATGGCGGAAGAGTTGCACCGTGTTTACAGTGCGAAGAGTAAAGCTTACGGGCTGTTTAATGCGGAAAGCGAACTGGCCGAGGCGCTGCGTAACTGTCGCAAAGGACATGATGATTTCCTCGCCTTTAGCCGGGCGGCGACCGGACGCCTGCGTGATGAACTGGCAAAATATCCCTTTGCAGAAGGCGGCGTGGTGCTGTTTATTCAGTATCGTTACCTGGCGGTAGAGTATTTACTGGTGGCGGTATTGAACAGCCAGTCCAGTATGCGCGTCAACGAACAAATGGATATCAGTAGCACGCACTATCTGGATATCAATCATGCGGATATCGTGGCACGTATCGATCTCACCGAATGGGAAACCAATCCGGAATCCACCCGTTACCTGACTTTTTTGCGCGGCCGGGTCGGGCGTAAAGTGGCCGATTTCTTTATGGATTTCCTGGGCGCGGAAGTCGGTCTGGATACCAAAGCACAAAACCGTGGCCTGTTACAGGCGGTAGATGATTATTGTGACGAGTCGAATCTGGATAAAAATGAGCGGCAAAATTATCGCCAGCAGGTTTACAGCTACTGTAATGAGCAACTTCAGGCAGGCGAAGAGATTGCGCTGAAGGCGCTGTCTGGCGAACTGCCACCGCTGGGGGATAAAACGTTTGAAGCCTTTACCCAGGAGCAGGGCTATGAACTGGAAGAACATTTCCCGGCCGACCGCAGCACCTTACGTCAGTTAACCAAATTTGCCGGGAGCGGCGGGGGGCTGACGCTAAATTTTGATGCCATGCTGCTTGGCGAGCGCATTTTCTGGGACCCGGTGACGGATACCCTGACCATCAAGGGCACGCCGCCCAACCTGCGCGAACAGCTACAGCGCCGTACCAGCAGTAAGTAATGGCGAGCCGGACATGACGTTCCGGCTGACCGCAGACAAAATAAAAGGGCCGGTTTCGCAACCGGCCCTTCTACTTTCAACTCACCCGGCGATTAAGCGCGAACGAAGTCGATGTGGTGCAGTTTTGGCTTGAACGGGTGACGCTGAACAGCCTGCACTTTAACTTTGGTTTCTTTACCATCAACAACCAGCGTCAGAACTTCTTCGTAGAAGCCTGGCTTCGCTTGCAGGTTCATTACCTGGTCGTGGTCAAGGTCGATAGAAACAGCCGCTTCTGAACCACCATAGATGATGGCCGGGAAACGGTTTGCTGCGCGCAGGCGGCGGCTCGCACCCTTACCCTGCTCTTTACGTTCTACTGCATTGATAGTGAACATTAATACGTCTCTTTATAATTTCTGCTACAGGCGACCCAGTAACAGAAGGGTTATTCAACACCGCTGATGCACATGCAAAAGCGGGCGGCATTATAGCCGTAATCCCCCACCGGGGCAAACGCTAATACGACCTAGCGGAGTTCATTGGCCCGGCGGAAACGGCCCTGATAGTCAAACAGCTTCTCGCGAATCTGCCAGAAGCGGCCTTTGGCGCGCGCCACAACAAAATCGGGATGACGCAGCAGCGGCTGTAAGGCCAGCACATCGGCGGCGGTTTGCCAGCCCAGCGGCACGCCGGGTGCGCGCTGGTGCGGGCGCATAAAGAGCTGTTCGAAGGCCTTGCGCTGTGCAGGGGTTTGCAGGCGAAAGCGCTCGCTGACGCTGGTGCCGTCTTCATCGAAGTAGGTAGCGTTGAGCCATTCGCCTTTTTCATCGCGGCCCTGTTCCAGGGTCATGCCACCGCAGCGCAGAACCCGGGCATCTTTCAGTTTCAGGGCGGCTTTGAGCATATCGTCAGGATCGACCAGAATCTTGTCGCATTCGCGGCAGCGACGCGCGGCAATGTCGTTCTCTGCGTTGCACTCCGGACAGTTTTTAAAGCGGAAACGGTAGTCGCACTGTTCACGCTCGCCCTCGTCGTCCTCTAAAACGCCCTGGCATCGCCGGCCGAAGTGCTCAATCACCATGCCATCGCTTGTGGCTTTGCCCCAGAAGGTGTTGGCGAAACCGCAGGCAGGGCAAAACACCTGCACGGGCTGATTGTCGCTTTTCCCTTTTGGCGTCCCCACTTCGGGCGTAAACAAATCGTGGGGATTACCGGCATAGTCCAGAATCAGGCAGTCCTTCTTGCCGGGAGACAAGCGTAGACCACGCCCCACAATCTGTTGATACAGGCTGACCGATTCCGTGGGACGCAGGATGGCGATCAGGTCCACATGCGGCGCATCGAAGCCGGTCGTTAACACGGCGACGTTCACCAGAAATTTAAGCTGCTGGGCTTTAAAGGCGGCGATCAGGGCGTCGCGGTCTTTGGCATGGGTTTCCGCCGAGACCAGCGCGCTGTTTTCCGGCAGCAGGCTCAGAATTTCCCGTGCGTGTTCGACCGTGGAAGCAAAAATCATCACGCCCTGGCGATCGTCGGCAAATTCCACAACCTGACGAATGATCTGTGGGGTAATACGCTGCTGCTGTTTAAGTTCCCGGTTCAGATCGGCTTCGCTAAACAGGCCATTCGCCTGCGCGGTCAGGCGGCTGAAATCATACTGCACCACCGGCATATCCAGCCGTTCAGGGGGCACCAGAAACTGGTGCTTAATCATATAGCGCAGGGGCAGTTCATAGATGCAGTCGCGGAACAGGGCTTTTTCGTCGCCACGCACCATTCCGTGATAATGAAAACGGTATATCCAGCCCTTGCCCAGACGGAACGGTGTGGCCGTTAAGCCCAGTAAACGCAGGTTGGGATTGTGCTGACGCAGATGCGTAAAAATCTGTTGATACTGGCTCTCTTTGTCGTCACCAATGCGGTGACACTCATCCACGATCACCAGCGAAAAGGCGCTGTCAAACAGGCTGAGGTTTCGCGCAACGGACTGCACGCTGCCAAACACGACTTTTCGCTGACTCTCTTTACGCTGTAAGCCTGCCGCAAAGATATCAGCCTCCAGGCCGTAAGCCTGATACTTGCTGTGATTTTGCGCCACCAGCTCTTTGACATGCGCCAGCACCAGCACCCGGCCGCGGGCCAAGCGTGCCAGTTCCGCGATCACCAGGCTTTTTCCGGCCCCGGTGGGCAGCACTATCACGGCAGGGTCATGATGACGACGGAAGTGGGCGACGGTGGCATCCACCGCTTCCTGTTGATAGGGACGTAAAGTAAAAGACATGCTGCTCACTTTTGGAAAACCTGCTGCAATTATGCCACGAATCGTCTATAAACGCGCTGTCAGAGAGACGCCGTTCAGGCTATACTTCCCAGACTTTTTCAACGGTTAATAACGCCGTTTTAGTTTCCCTCCGCAGTAACAGGCAAAACACATTCATGCGACTCGACAAATTCATTTCTCAGCAACTGGAAATCAGCCGTGCTATCGCCGGACGTGAAATCCGTGGTCAACGTGTCACCGTTAATGGTGAGGTGGTGCGCGATACCGCGTTCAAACTCCAGCCCGATCACGAGGTCGAGTATGACGGCAACGTGCTTCAGATGCAGACCGGGCCGCGCTATTTCATGCTGAATAAACCGCAGGGCTATGTCTGCTCCACGGACGATCCCGATCATCCTACCATCGTCTATTTCATCGAAGAACCGATGGCATTCAAACTGCACGCCGCAGGCCGGTTGGATATTGATACGACCGGATTAGTGCTGCTGACGGACGACGGACAGTGGTCGCACCGTATCACTTCACCGCGTCACCATTGTGAGAAAACCTACCGTGTGACGCTTGAAGCGCCGGTAAGCGACGATACCGCTGCGCAGTTCAGCGCAGGTGTACAACTGCATAACGAAAAGAGCCTGACCAAACCCGCACAGCTTGAGATCATCACACCGACGGAAGTCCTGCTGACGATCAGCGAAGGGCGCTATCACCAGGTCAAACGCATGTTCGCCGCCGTGGGGAATCGGGTGGTGGAGTTACACCGTGAGCGCATTGGCGCCATCGTCCTGGACGAGGACCTGGAACCGGGAGAATACCGCCCGTTAACAGAAGAAGAGATAGCCAGCATTGGCTTGCCTGACGAACTGAAACAGAAATAGCGAGAAAGCCGGTGCGCAAGGAAAAAAATTCGCCAATGGGGTTGGTGATCATTCTCGGCCTGTTAGCGATGTTGATGCCATTGTCGATAGATATGTATCTGCCTGCCATGCCACAAATTGCGCGTCAGTTTGCGGTATCCGCAGGCAGCGTACAGATGACGCTCAATCTTTATATTCTGGGGTTCGCCATTGGGCAGTTGATCTACGGTCCGCTGGCCGACAGCTATGGTCGCAAACCGGTGATAACGCTGGGCACCCTGATATTTGCCTGTGCGGCGGCAGCCTGCGCGCTTTCTCAGTCAATAGAACAGCTTATCGCGATGCGTTTTTTGCACGGCCTGTCCGCTGCGGCTGCCAGTGTCGTGATAAATGCCCTGATGCGCGACAGCTACTCGAAAGAGGAGTTTTCGCGCATGATGTCCTTCGTGATGTTAATCACCACCATTGCGCCGCTGCTGGCCCCCATTATCGGTGGCTGGCTGCTGTTGCTCTGGAGCTGGCACGCCATTTTCTGGACACTCTCGATAGCCGCGCTGATTACCACCGTTCTGGTCGCGACTCAGATTCGGGAAACGCTGAAGCCTGCGCAGCGCCAGCGTTTTCATCTGCGCACGACGCTAGGGAATTTTGTGGCTTTATTTCGCCATAAACGGGCGTTCAGCTATATGCTGTCGAGCGGGTTCTCCTTTGCGGGACTGTTTACCTTTCTCAATGCGGGCCCGTTTGTTTACATCGAGCTCAATCATATTTCGCCGCAAAGCTTTGGCTATTATTTTGGCCTGAATATCGTGTTTTTGTTCATCATGACCCTGATTAACAGCCGCGCGGTGCGCCGTTTTGGCCCTGTCACCCTGTTCCGTTTTGGGTTACTGGTGCAGTTTGCGATGGGCGTCTGGTTGCTGGTGGTCAGCGCGTTTGATCTGGGGTTCTTGCCGCTGGTCTTCGGTATCGCCATGTTTATCGGCTGTGTGTCCATGGTGTCATCAAATGCCATGGCGGTAATTCTGGATGAATTTCCGCACATGGCCGGTACGGCGTCTTCACTGGCGGGCACGCTACGTTTCGGCGTAGGCGCACTGGCCGGTGCGCTGCTCTCCCTGTTCAGCTTTAACAGTGCCTGGCCTATGGTGGGCACCATTGCGCTCTGTGCAACGCTCTCCGTTGCGCTCTTTCTCTACGCGTCACGTCCGCATTCTGCCGCCCGCTAAGCAGGCGGCAGCCTTCGCTGTCGCCTGTCCTGACCTGCAAAGACAATAATGTTTCTTATTTGTGAAAAAAAATAGCAAATAAAGTAATCACATTGGGTCTAAAATGATTGTTAGTTATCATTAAACGCGGTACATATAGCCCAAAATGAGATTCAACTCGCAATTTGGCTGATAACGCGCATGACAGGTTCGGCGCGCGATGCTGATACCGTTAGTGGTGAATTGGCTGCATTCTCTGGAGATACTGATCACTATGTTGCAACTTTCGGTGGTGCATCGTTTACCCCAGCGGTTTCGCTGGTTGAGCGATCGTCATAGCGTGATTGAGACTGACGATACGGATTCAGAAGAGCACGATGTTATCGCGCTTCGTCTGATAAGCCATGATGGCGTGCCCGCCTGGGAGATTTTGCATGAACTGAAAGACATGCTGGCCGCCATTCAGGTCGACGGCAAAATTGCCGAGTGCGAAGGGCAACCCTGTCTTTTTATCCGCCGTTGTGATGAAAGCGCCACGAACTGCTGTCTGAAAAACCAGGGCGTTGCGATTGCGGAGACCTTTATTGGTCGCTGAGCGCCACTGACCTGAGCAGCTCGCGAGTATAGGCTTGCTGTGGGGCGGCGAATAACGTTTCACAGTCACCTTGTTCCACCACCTCTCCCTGTCGCAGGACGATCAGCTGATGGCAGAGCGAGCGAACCACTTCCAGATCGTGGCTGATAAACACATAGCTGAGCTGACGTTGCTGTTGCAGCCCACGCAGCAGATCCAGAATCTGTTTTTGGACCGAGCGATCCAGCGATGATGTGGGTTCATCCAGCAACAGCAGTTCAGGCTCCAGAATCAGTGCGCGTGCAATGGCGATTCGCTGCCGCTGTCCGCCCGAAAACTCTGCCGGATAACGATGGCGGCTCTCCGTGTCCAGCCCGACTTCTGCCATCACCGCGATAACCCGCTCTTCCTGCTGTGCCGCACTCAACTGCGGAAAATGCACCGCCAGCCCTTCGGCGATAATTTGCAGGACGGTCATGCGTGGATTAAGCGCAGAGTCAGGATCCTGAAACACTACCTGAATACGGCGGCGAAGCGGCAACAGCTGTTTACGTGACAGTTGATGCAGCGGCTGATGATCAAACCAGACTTCGCCCTGAGCGGCTATCAGTCGCAGCAGGGCCAGCCCGGTGGTGCTTTTCCCCGAACCGGATTCGCCCACCAGCCCCAGGCTTTCCCCGCGTTTCAGGCGAAAACTGATCGAGTTGACGGCAATCTTTTCGCCCGTTTTACGCTTAAACAGCCCCTGATGCAGAGGGAAAGTGACGCGCAAATGCGCCACGTTCAGCATCACAGGAGATTCGGCCGCGAGCGGCACGGCGCGGCCTTCCGGATTGGCCGCAAGGAGTTGCTGAGTGTAAGCGTGCTGCGGCTGACGAAGCAGAACCGCGCTGCGGTTGTGCTCCACCACCTGACCGGCGCGCATGACGCTCACGTTATCCGCCAGCTGACGAACGATGTTCAGGTTATGCGTAATAAACAGCATCCCCATATTCAGTTCCTGTTGCAGTTCACGCAGCAGGGTAAGGATTTGCGCCTGTACCGTGACATCCAGTGCGGTCGTCGGTTCATCGGCAATCAACAGCTTCGGTTGGGTAAGCAGCGCCATGGCGATCATGACGCGCTGGCGTTCACCGCCGGAGAGCTGATGCGGAAAATCATTGAGTCGCGAGGCGGGCTGGCGAATACCGACGCGATCCAGACAGCGAATAATCTCTGCCCGTGCCGCTTCCCGCCGCAGCCCGCGATGCAAAGACAGAACTTCGTACAGCTGTTTTTCGATGCTGTGCAGCGGATTGAGAGAAACCATGGGTTCCTGAAAAATCATCGCCATTTGATTGCCACGCAGTCCGCGAAGGCGCTGCTCTGATGCCGTTAACAGGTTCTCACCGGCGAACAGAATCTCTCCCTGCGGATAGACGACGGCGGCCTCATGCAGGAGCCGCATGACTGACAGGGCCGTGACGCTTTTTCCCGAGCCGGATTCGCCTACCAGCGCCAGCGTTTCTCCCGCCTCAACGCACAGTGAAACATCCTTCACGACCTGATGCAGCTGTTTGCCCTGACGAAAGGCGATGGAAAGGTGATTAACGGCAAGCAGCGGCGCGTCCATTCAGACTCCTTTACTGGGATCGAAGGCGTCGCGTACGGCTTCACCAATGAAAATCAGCAGCGACAGCAGTATCGCCAGCGTAAAAAAGCCAGATAAACCCAGCCACGGTGCCTGCAAATTATTTTTTCCCTGCAGCAGCAGTTCACCCAGCGAAGGCGAACCGATGGGCAAGCCAAAACCTAGAAAATCGAGGGACGTCAGCGTGGTAATCGAACCGCACAGTATAAAAGGCAGAAAGGTCAGCGTAGCGACCATCGCATTCGGCAGCATATGCCGCAGCATGATGCGTGCGTCGTTGACGCCCAGCGCCTGCGCCGCGCGAATATAGTCAAAGTTGCGGGTACGCAAAAATTCGGCTCGGACCACGCTGACCAGGCTCATCCAGCCAAACAGCACGGTCACCAGCAGCAGCCACCAGAAGCTGGGCTGAACCACGCTGGACAGCAGAATCAGTAAAAACAGCGAAGGCATACCGGACCAGACTTCTGTAAGTCGTTGTCCTATCAGATCTGTTCTGCCGCCAAAGTAGCCCTGTATTGCGCCAATGACGATACCGATGACGCTGGAAAACAGCGTAAGCAGCAGACCGAACAGAAGCGAAATACGCAGACCGTACAGCAACCGCGCCAGCACGTCGCCACCGTTGGCGTCAGTACCCAGCCAGTTTTGTCGCGAGGGAGGTGAAGGGAAAGGCACCTGTGACGCAAAATTGAGGGTATTGGCTCCAAAGCGAATGGGTGCCCAGAGCGCCCAACCCGCTTTTTCCAGCCGCTGTTGCAGCCAGGGATCCTGATAATCGGCTGCCGTCGCAAAGTCGCCGCCGAAGTCAGTTTCGCTGTAGTTAAAAAACAGGGGCGCGTACCAGCGGTGCTGATAGTGCACCAGCAGCGGCTTGTCGTTGGCAACCAGCTCGGCACACAGGGAAAGAACAAAGATAAACAGAAAAATCCACAGCGACCAGTAGCCGCGTCGATGATGCCGGAAGCGCTGCCAGCGTTGCTGGTTTAAACGCGAAATCTGCATTATCGCCTCTCAAAATCAATACGAGGATCAACCAGCGTGTAGGTCAAATCACTCAGGATATTCATCAGCAACCCAATCAGGGTGAAAATATACAGGGTACCAAACATCACCGGATAATCCCGCTGGACGGTAGCATCAAATCCCAGCAGACCTAAACCATTCAGCGAGAACATCACCTCAATCAGGACCGAGCTGGTAAAAAACATACTGATAAAGGTGGCGGGGAAGCTGGCTATCACCAGCAGCATCGCATTGCGGAACACGTGGTGGTACAGGATACGGCGCTCGGAAACCCCCTTAGCCCGGGCGGTGACGACGTAATGTTTGCGAATCTCATCAAGAAACGCATTTTTGGTCAGCATGGTTAAAGTAGCAAAACCGCCAATGACCGTAGCCAGCACCGGAAGCGCAATATGCCAGAGATAATCCTCCACCTTGCCGTACCAGGGCAGGGTGGCAAACTGCGGCGAGGTCAGCCCGCGCAGGGGAAACCAGTCGAAATAGCTGCCGCCGGCAAACAGGACTATCAGCATAATACCGAACAGAAAAGCAGGCACCGAGTAGCCAATGATGATGAACGTGCTGCTCCAGATATCAAACGGGCTACCATTCCGCACGGCCTTTTTTATCCCTAACGGAATCGACACCAGATAGATAATCAGTGTGCTCCACAGGCCGAGGCTGATGGATACCGGTAAACTCTCTTTAATCAGTTGCAACACAGACGCACTGCGAAACAGGCTGTCACCAAAGTCAAAGCGCAGGTAGTTCCACAGCATCGAAAGATAGCGCTGCCCGATGGGTTTGTCGAAACCATAACGCTTTTCAATTTCGGCGATCACTTCCGGGTCCAGACCACGTGCGCCGCGATACTGATTATCGCCAGGCGTTGAGCGATTCAGGCTGGACCGCGTTCCGCTGCTGTCAGCGCCGCCTGCGCCGGGCATGCCGCTGGTCTGGCCAAACTGAATGTTCGCCAGCGCCTGATCAACCGGGCCGCCGGGCGCGATCTGCACAATGAAAAAGTTGAGTGTGATAATGGCCCACAAGGTCGGAATGATCAGTAACAGTCTGCGAAAAAAGTACATTGCCACAGGATGTCCTTAGCGTCGGTTAGCGGGCAGGCGGCCGGCTTTACTGACGTCATACCACCAGTTATCCAGTCCCGTACTGTAATCAGGTTTCCTCGCAGGATGGGAAAATTTATTCCAAAAGGCAAGGCGCTGGTCGGCGCTGTACCACATCGGGATCATGTACGCATTCCACAGCAAAATGCGGTCCAGCGCCTGCCCCAGTGGCAGCAAGGCGTCGGCGTCACCCTGATGGTCGACAATCGCTTTAACGAAGTGATCAACGACGGGATCCTGAACCCTGGCGTGGTTCCACGAGGACTGAATATAGTCCGACTGCCAGCTAGCCTGCAGGTTACGTGAGGGCGTTGGCATCGCGAGATACACCGTGCTGACCATATCATAGTCGCCGCTGCGCAGGCGACGCAGATACTGAGAGCTGTCAATCTGACGCAGCGTTAAGGTGATCCCCAGGCGGGAAAGGTTATGCTGGTAGGGAAGGGCCCATTCGCTGTTGGTGCCACCGGGCAACAGCAGCTCTGCCGTAAAGGGTTTTCCGTTCTTATCGTTCACCAGGCGTTGGTTTTTAACATGCCAGCCAGCCTGGTTCAGCAGGGACATGGCTTTAAGCAGGTTCGTGCGATCGTAACCGCTGCCATGGGTTGTCGGGGGTGCCCAGGTGTCGGTAAAGATGTCCGGCGGTAACTGCGCACGGAAAGGGGTGAGTAGCCGTTGCTGTGCGGCATCAGGTTGGCCCTTTGCAGCATAGTTTGTATTCTGGAAATAGCTGCTGGTACGTTTAAAGGCATGATAGAACAGCGTTTTATTCATCCATTCAAAATCAAAGGCCAGCGCCATCGCCTGGCGTACCCGTCGATCCTGAAACAGGGGTTTTTGATTATTGAGCGCCAGCCAGCGCGTATCAATTGACGCGGTATTGGGCATAGATTCTTTCACAATCTGCTGATCGTCAAAGTGACGGCCACGGTACTGCGTTGCCCATTTTTTCGCGGACGTCTCTTCTCGCAGGTCGAAAGCGCCGGCCTTAAACGCCTCAAACGCCACGTTGTCATCCAGGTAATAGTCGTAACGCATGACGTCAAAATTAAAGCGACCGCGGTTGACCGGCAAATCAGCTGCCCAGTAGTCCTTCACGCGACTGTACTCAATAAACTGGCCCAGCTTCCAGCGGCTGATGCGGTAAGGTCCGCTCGACAGAGGAGGCTGACTGAGCGGTTCGTTAAACTTTTTATTCTGCCAGAAGGTATGCGATATCACCGGCAGCGATAGTAAGCTCAGCATCAAATCTTTGTCGGGTGCCGGTAACGTAATACGCACCGTCAGACGATTAACCGCCTCCATCGTCACGCCGCGATAATAGAGACGAAACTGGGGTACGCCTTCGGTCATGAATGTGTGAAACGTAAACGCGACATCCTCAGCGGTAATGGCAGAGCCATCGTGAAATCGCGCACGCGGGTTAAGGGTGATCTCCATCCAGCGAAAATCAGCGGGATGACGGGCGGATTCGGCAATCAGCGGATAGTAACTGCCGGGTTCATCATCCGACGTGGTAAATAAGCTGTCATACAGTGTGCCGGTGCCCGCCGCCGGATTGCCGCGCGATGCGTAGCGGTTGAAATTGTCGTAGGTGCCGGGCACAGCCTGAACAATTTTGCCGCCCTTCGGCGCGTCAGGGTTCACATAGTCGTAATGATGAAAGTCCACGGCATACTTCGGCGTGCCCAACTGAGCAAACGTGTAACTGACCTGCACCGGGCTGGCGTGCAGCGGGCTGGTCAACCAGCAGCACAGCAGCAAAACAACATAGCGGAACGGCATAAAGAGGGCGGTCTCCTGAACGTTTTGACACCGCAGCGGTGTTACAGGCTGATGGACTGGCTGGTCTGGCGCAGAAAGAACGCCTTGACCTGTTCGGGCGGTAGCGGGCGGCTAAACAGATAGCCCTGCAAATGTGTCACGCCACGGTTGATCAGCCAGCTTGCCTGCTCATCCGTCTCAACGCCTTCCGCCACGCTCATCAGATTCAGTTTCTTTGACAGCTGTAAGACTGTATCCAGTACGGGCGAGGTAATCGTTTCGGTGCCAATACTTTGAACAAACCCACGGTCAATCTTCAGATAATCAAACGCATACTTTTCAAGATAGATTAATGCACTGTGCCCGGTACCGAAATCATCTACCGCAATTTTAATTCCGCGCTGATGAAGCCAGTCAAACAGTGCGGCCGCGTTACTGTTTTCCACCACAGCACGTTCAGTAATCTCAAAAACGTACTGAAAGTGATCGTGCGGCATGCTGTCTTGCCAGTACAGCACATCATCGCGAAAGCTGCAGGCACCCAGATGCAGCGGCGAAATATTAAGACTGATGCAGGTTCCTTTCGGCAGCGTGTGGCGCAGTAGATGTGCATCACGTGCAACCAGCTCAAAAAGGTGCCGGGTCAGGGGAATGATTTGGTTTTGCGCTTCGGCATAACTGATAAAAATGTCGGGTGAGATTGCTTCGCCTGAAGGGTGCGTCCAGCGAAGCAGCGCCTCAATGCCGTACGATTGCCTGTCTGCTGCTGTGATGATGGGCTGATATTCAACATGAAACTCGCCACGTCGAATGCCCATCGTGATTTCTTTACCGGGACGGCGCACCCGGGACAGTAACACCCAGCTCATCCCGCTGACAATTAACGCAAACAACAGGCTAATCAGCATGATCGTTTGGTAGTCGCTCGCCGATAAGGTTGAACCATAAAGTGCAAACTGAAACGGCAATCCGTCCATTGGCGTCTGCATAAGGGGTGAGGGGATCAGGTGATTTCGCACCAGCGTGGGCTGCCAGCTTGTCAGGGCAGTATTATGCGCAAGTAACGCGATACCGGTAATTTCGGGGTGAGATGACGCTTTGAGTTGATAAGGTGACAGGCTGACATTCAGCGTGACAAACAGGCCTGACTGCTGGGTACCGGGTTGTTTGATCCAGATCGCCAGCGCCGGTTTTGTTGGCTGCATTGGCGTTCCGGGCAGTAAACGAATATCCCGTTCACGTGTAGGATCGGTGCGCGGTGAGAGCGCGCTGAGCGGCTGAAAGAAACTCCCCGTCGCCGAGGAGCAAAAGGCATTACCGTCTTTAACCAGGATAATGGCGCGTATGTCACCCGCAAAGGCTGCACGCGCGGTTAATTCGTGATTAACGATGTAGCATTCAGACTTAACTAAGGGAAGCAGCGGAATGAGGGTATCTGAAATAAGGGCGTTCACGCTGTGCTGAAAATCGGTGCTGCTGTCGATGAGCAACTGCTTGTGTTGTTGCTTGCGATGGTGCTGGGTCTGAATAAGCAAAACAGACGTTAACAACAAGAAAAACAAACTACCAACAATCGCGCTCTTCCACGCGATGCGACGAGGATAAGTTGCCTGGCGTATCAGCGCCCGCGACAATGGCATGAAGTGCTTCCCCTGATCAAAATACAAAACTAAATGATGCACAATCGCACACATTTTCGCGTTTGAGAATATAACGAGTCAGTTAGTAATGTCTCGTTATTATTTTGATAAACAAGTATTTTTTAAGTTGATTCGCTGGATTCAGAAAAAAAAACGCTGCATAGGCAGCGTTCTTTTTTCTCTGGCTGAGAGGACGTTCGTTCTACACTAGCTCGGATTTCGACTTAATACCCGACGTGCTTCGCGATAACGTTTTTTCCAGTAATCTTCATTAAGGCTGGAGATCATCACGCCGTTGCTGGTCGAGGCATGAACAAAGTTGTCGTTGCCAAGATAGATACCAACATGACGGCCGGTGGAACCTGCACGGAAGAGGACTAAGTCACCCGGGCGCAATCTGCTGCGTGCGATTTCTTTCCCTGTTCCCTGCTGTTCGGAGGTCGAACGAGGAAGATCTAATCCAAATTGTTCACGAAAAGTACGCTGTACGAAAGCGGAACAATCAATGCCGCGTTTAGTATCACCGCCAAGACGGTAACGTACACCTTTCCAGCTCGCGTATTGATCCATGATGCGTGTCTTAACATCGACATTACGCACCATCTCTTCGAACTCATCCTGAGACGCTTGAAGTAAAAAACCATTCTGGTTGTTAACTTCATGATTCTCGATTTTTGCGTTATGGGTACTGCTACAAGCTGAGAGGAGTGTTGCCAGCGCCAGAGCGGGCGCTATCCGCCAGATATATCTCAGTATTGGTTGAGACTTGACCATTATTCGGGTTTTCCTTCGAAGTCCTTACGACAAGATTGTCGCCAGCCAGATGACAAAACGGAATGAGATTAATAAGCCAGCCAGAACAAGACAACGCTTTAATTATAAAAATGTGTAAATCACCACAATTTATCTGTTAAAGAATGCTTAATACCGCGACTTCTTTCTCACTGCGACCGAGATTAACCGATTCCCGAGGCCGTGGCGAGTGCTTTTAATCAAATTCTGATAGGTTTTTTTGATACTTATCAAACTTAAATGACTTGTTCACTTTATCAACAGGAATGCAAGTGTAATAACAGGATGAAAGGGGAAAACAGACGCTAATTCCAGGCATAGTGCGGGTTACGGGGAGGGCGGCGGCGCGGCTGGCTTTCATCAGACAGGATAAATCCTGTAATATCATCGGCTTCAGTGTGATTTTTTGTTAGCGTGCTAATTGTTACTTTAAGTTTTTTATAAGTAAGGGCGGTTTAAAATTTAATCATTAACCCGCCCTCGCTAATTAATTACCCTTGGGGTTTATTTTTGCCCGGTAATTTGTGATAAAACCAATTAACCAGATAATCACTTGCCGGTGTTAATAACCACCAGCTCAATCCCACCAGAACAACAGAAAGCGAACCTACCGTAATATCCGTAAACCAGTGCGCGCCAGCCATCACGCGCGGCAAAGCGAATAAAGCGACAATTACCACGCCGACTAAAAACGGGCGAAAGCCAAAATAACGCCACATAAATGCCGCAAAGATCATCAGCATCATGCCATGATCGCCGGGAAAACTGTCCTTTGACGCATCTTTGGCGGGAATGCCGGTCAGCTCACTGACACGATGCACGCCGTCAAAAAACAGCGTCGGGCTGGCGTGTTTGACCGGCAACAGATGGCCGGCCTGATTCAGAACGACCGCAGTCACAAGCATGGTAATGCCAATGGCCAGCATACGACGTCGACCGGTGGGCGTTTCGCGGTACCACAGCCACAGATAGAGCAAGCCCATTGCCAGCAAGGACACGGCATCAAAGCCGCGAAAATTAGTGATGGCAACCAGCAGGGCAAACGCCGGGTGAGCAACCATCTCATTATTGAAGGCGAAAAAAATCCCTTTATCAATTTCAAACCAAAACCCGTGATGAGGCGGTAAGTACCAAGAAAAAAACAGCATCATCCCCAGTGCATTAAGCAGGAGGATGGTGACAAGACGTGTTGCGTGCATAAATCTGCCCCAGTAAAAAAATAACCGCCGACCATAACCATGTCAGCTTAAACGAATCTTCAACAAGGCGGATTGTAAACTATTCCAGTCGGCAGGTGCGGAATGAATCATCTCAACACGGCTGTCTGGCGGCGTTGTGTCCAGCAATGCATAATGAAAATCCTCCCCCTGACGATTGATACTGACTGAGCCTTCCTTTATTCGCAGGAAGCCTTTGACCCGATCTACAGGGGCAAGCCGCGCCCATTCAAGCAGGGGCTGAGCGTCAAACACCGTTTCATTGTCAAAAAGCCAGCCGCAGGCGACATAACCCTGGCCCTGATTGAGCGCCCGACGCCACGCGCTCTGCCCGTCAAGACGCATTGCCGCAATACCACTGCCCGGGGGCGTTGAATGAGAGTGATGTGCAGGATGCGGAATGTCGCGCGGCGCGCCTCGCGGTTTGTCCAGCAAGGCTGGAGGGATACGGCCAAATTCCGTAGCCACAAACGGGCGATCGGCCTGATGCGCTGTCCGCCATTGTGCCAGGCGCTGCTTATCATGGTCACTCCAGCGATCGCGTTTATTGCCAATGATGATGTCGGCGGCGAGGAGTTGATCGCGAAAGTTTTCATTATTGAGGATACGTGGGTCGGCAAGCTGGCGCGCATCCAGCAGCGTCAGTGTCGCCTGAAGCGTGAGCCAGGGCTCATAGGCAGGCGAGGTCAGCATGGTCAGGAGCTGGCGGGGATGGCCGAGTCCAGTGGGTTCGATTAATAAACGGTCGGGTTTAGTCTGCTTTAACAGCCTGTTCAACCCAATTTGCATGGGCAGTCCGTTAACGCAACACATACAGCCGCCGGGAATCTCTTTTAGCGTGGCGCCGCGGTTGGCAAGTAATGCGCCATCAATACCAATCTCACCGAATTCATTGACCAGTACAGCCCAGTTTTCCCCGGCGGGCTTATGCGCTAACAGGTGAAGCAGCGTAGTGGTCTTTCCGCTGCCTAAAAATCCGGTAAGGAGGTTAACACGTGTCATGCCTGAAGCTCCTGCAAAGCATTATGCGAATATTGTTATAGTATAACAATATTCGCCTGCCGCACGCGCCAGTCTGGATCAGTCGGCGCGTCCCATATAGCGGCGCTCTGCCACATGGATGCGAATGCGCTCACCGTTACTGAGATATTCGGGCACCTGCACGACCAGGCCTGTACTCATCCCGGCAGGCTTTGTGCGTGCGCTGGCCGACGCGCCTTTAATTCCGGGCGAGGTGTCCACAATTTCCATGTCAACCGTCTGAGGCAGTTCAAGCGCCAGCACCTGTCCGTCCATGGTGAGCACCTGGATACCGGGAATGCCCCCTTCAGGGATAAACAGCAGTTCTTCTTCTATTTGCTCTTTTTTGAAGGCGTAAGGCGTGTAATCTTCATCGTCCATGAAGACGTATTCATCACCATCAATATAAGAGAAGGTGACGCTGCGGCGGCTCAGCGAAATGGCATCAATAATTTCATCGCCTTTGAAGCGTTCTTCTACTTTCATGCCGGTGCGCACATCGGTAAAGCGCATTTTATACAGCGTTGCCGCGCCCCGGGCGCTTGGGCTCTGGACATCAATGTCTTTCACCAGCAGCAGTTTGCCGTTATGGGTGACGGCCATTCCTTTTTTGATTTCGTTCGCTTTTGGCATTGCGGTTCTCGCTGTCAAAGTGATAGTGCGCGCAACGTTACTCGCGCGGACGTGAACAGGCAAGACAGCGCGAAAAATTTTGTGCCTGATGGCGACTAACAGGATAAAGCCACCTCAGTATACATCATGGATCATGACGTCATTGGCGTTGCAAAGGCGACATCACAGCATGACCGGCGATCGGCGCCTGGCCTGTTTCTCTGTAAAGGTGATGTCAGGGTAAGGCACGTTCTGTTATCGTGCGCGCTTTAGCGGTTCGAGGAGGTAAAAGATGGAATGTCGTACAGACTGTGGCGCATGTTGTATTGCCCCGAGCATTTCCTCGCCCATTCCGGGAATGCCACAGGGCAAACCCGCTAATACCCGGTGCGTTCAGCTTGCGGATAATAACCTCTGTAAAATTTTTGGATCGCCTCTGCGTCCGAAAGTGTGCGCCGGACTACAGCCATCGGTTGAGATGTGCGGTAGTAACCGTCATTATGCGATGGATTATCTTATTCACCTTGAGCAAAGTACCGCCCCCTGATTTCCCCGGTGCAGGTTCCCGTCTTCGCTGCGTTTGTTGTCTTTTGAGACATCATCACCGTTTAAAAACGCCGCATTTCTGGCTGTATTGTCGACGGCATAATTTATCCTCTGGTGCATGTTAATCGCTCCCTGCCTGCATGGCGTCCTGAATTTGTTCGTATCTTTGTGAAAGTGTTTGCTGACGCTGACGCTGAAGCAGAGCAGAGGCATGCGATTAATGGCAAGGAGCTGACGTTGCTGAAATTCCCCTCCTGTTAATCGACCTCATGTCACCCAGACTTCAGCACGCTTTTTAAGATTATCCTCTGATCTCACTGAATTGTGCGTAACGTCAAAGATCTGCTACGTCGTTGACGCATTTTCTTGCCAGTGACACGCATGTTCAGCACAATTCTTGAAACGTTTCAGCGTTGCTGTAGCGGCCTTTAGTGGCACGAACAGCAAGATTCGACACCAGTAAGCTGAAACGATTCAATCAGCAAGCGAGGAGAATTATGTTCCAGCTCGAATTGCAGGCCATCCATACCGGAGCCAGCGCCCAAAATAAAGAAGATGCGATTCGTCAGGTTGCGGCGGCACTTACTGCTGCAGGTAACGTGGCGGAAGGTTATGTCAACGGTATGCTGGCACGTGAGCAGCAGACCTCTACCTTTTTGGGTAATGGTATTGCCATTCCTCACGGCACCACCGACACGCGCGATCTGGTGCTGAAAACCGGCGTGCAGGTCTTTCAGTTTCCGCAGGGCATTGCCTGGGGCGACGATCAGACCGCCTATGTCGCGATTGGTATTGCGGCCAAATCCGATGAACACCTAGCCTTGTTACGTCAGCTTACGCATGTGCTGAGTGATGACTCTGTTGCCGAACAGCTTAAAACGGCCTCAGCGGAAGATCTGCGTGCGCTGCTGATGGGTGAGAAGCAGCCCGCAGCGTTCAGCTTTGACACCTCCCTGATTACCCTCGACGTCAATGCACGTGATTTGATGACGTTGCAGGCCTTAAATGCCGGGCGTTTACAGGCGGCGGGCGTGGTTGATGCCAGCTATGTCGCGGATGTGGTGTCCCGCCATCCTCTGAGTCTGGGACAGGGCATCTGGCTCAGTGACAGCGGTAAAGGCAATCTGCAAAGCGGCGTAGCCGTCAGCCGCGTAGCGAGCGCGTTTGAGCACCAGGGCGAACCGGTCAACATGCTGATAAGCGTGGCAGCCGTTGATGAGCGTCCTCTGGACGTGCTGGGCTACCTCAGCGCTCTGCTGCAGAGTAATAAGGCCGATCGTTTATTAAAAGCGGATGCGGCAGGTGTTTATGCTCTGCTGACCAGCGAAGTCGACGAGCAGGCGGACCAACTGACTGCAGAATTCACGATCCGCAACGAGCATGGCTTACATGCGCGTCCGGGTACGGCACTGGTGAGCGTTATCAAGCAGTTTAACAGTGAGATCACGATTACGAACCTCGACGGCAGCGGCAAACCGGCGAACGGACGCAGCCTGATGAAAGTGGTCGCGCTGGGCGTGAAAAAAGGCCATCGCCTGCGTTTCACTGCCAGTGGTGATGATGCACAGCAGGCATTAGACGCCATCGAAGAAGCAATCAACAGCGGATTAGGTGAGGGGGCAGCATGACCAGACGTGTGGCAACTATCACGTTGAATCCTGCGTACGACCTGGTCGGCTATACGCCTGAAATTGAGCGCGGTGAAGTGAACCTGGTGAAGACCACCGGATTGCATGCTGCCGGTAAAGGCATCAATGTTGCCAAAGTGCTGAAAGATCTGGGGATTGATGTCACCGTAGGGGGCTTTCTGGGGAAAGATAACCAGGATGGTTTCCAACAGCTGTTCAGTGAACTGGGGATTGCTAACCGCTTTCAGGTAGTCAATGGCCGTACCCGCATCAACGTCAAGCTCACCGAGCAAAACGGGGACGTCACCGATCTCAACTTTTCCGGCTTCAGGGTGACCGCGCAGGACTGGGATCGTTTTACCAGCGATTCATTAACCTGGCTGGGTCAGTTCGACATGGTTTGCGTTAGTGGCAGCCTGCCGGAAGGTGTCGATCCTGACGCCTTTACCCGCTGGATGACCGAACTGCGCACCCATTGCCCATGCATTATCTTCGACAGCAGCCGTGAAGCGCTGGTCGCAGGCCTGAAGGCCGCACCATGGCTGGTCAAACCCAACCGTCGCGAGCTGGAAATCTGGGCGGGACGTAAACTCCCTACGTTGCAGGATGTGATTAACGCAGCGCACGAGTTGCGTGAGCAGGGCATTGCACATGTGGTGATTTCTCTGGGTGCAGAAGGCGCACTTTGGGTCAATGCCTCAGGTGAATGGATTGCTAAACCGCCGGTGTGCGAGGTTGTCAGCACCGTTGGGGCAGGTGACTCCATGGTAGGTGGCCTGATTTATGGCCTGTTAATGCGTGAATCCAGTGAACATACGTTACGTCTGGCTACTGCGGTAGCCGCGATGGCCGTGAGCCAGAGCAACGTTGGCGTTACCGATCGTACCCAGTTGGCCGCAATGATGGCGCGCGTCGACTTACAACCCGTTAACTAACAGCAGGAGAGCGATAGTGAAAACGCTGCTGATAAAAGATCCTTCAACAGGACTGGCCTCTGCCTACATGGCAAAACAACGTCTGGCTGCTGCGGCTGCGCAGGCGGGTTTGACGCTAACAGAAAACCCGGCGGAAGCCGAACTGGTGATTGTCACCGGTCAACATGTGCCTGACGATGCTGCGCTGAACGGAAAATCCGTCTGGCTGGGCGATGTTCAACAGGCGGTCAGTGAGCCAGAACAGTTCCTGAACCGTGCGAAAGCCGAAGCGAAACCCTGGCAGGCCCGCGCAGCCGCTCCGGCTGCAACCCCTGCAACAGCGTCAGCTAACGGACCAAAACGCGTGGTTGCCGTAACGGCCTGTCCAACGGGTGTAGCACATACGTTTATGGCGGCTGAAGCTATTCAGGCTGAAGCGACCAAACGCGGCTGGTGGGTAAAAGTTGAAACCCGTGGCTCTGTTGGTGCAGGTAACGCGATTACGCCAGAAGAAGTGGCGGCGGCCGATCTGGTGATCGTGGCGGCGGATATCGAAGTGGACCTGGCGAAGTTTGCGGGTAAGCCGATGTACCGTACCTCAACCGGCCTGGCGCTGAAGAAGACCGCTCAGGAACTGGATAAAGCCGTTGCTGAAGCGAAGCCGTTTAAACCGTCCGGCGCGCAAAACAGCAATCAGGAAGAGAAAAAAGAGGGCGGTGCAGGCGCTTACCGTCATCTGTTAACAGGCGTGTCTTACATGCTGCCGATGGTGGTGGCTGGTGGTCTGAGTATCGCGCTGTCGTTTGCGTTTGGTATTACGGCGTTTAAAGAGCCGGGTACGCTGGCGGCTGCGCTGATGCAAATCGGTGGCGGTAGCGCGTTTGCCCTGATGGTGCCGGTACTGGCGGGTTTTATCGCGTTCTCTATCGCGGACCGTCCGGGCCTGACGCCGGGCCTGATTGGCGGGATGATCGCCACCAGCATCAACGCGGGCTTCCTTGGCGGCATCATCGCGGGCTTTATTGCGGGGTATGCAGCCAAACTCATTAGCGGCAAAGTGAAGCTGCCACAAAGTATGGAAGCGTTAAAACCTATCCTGATCATTCCGCTGTTTGCCAGCCTGATCACCGGCTTGCTGATGATTTATGTGGTCGGTAAACCCGTCGCGGGCATCATGAGCGGTTTGACCAGTTGGCTGGCTCACATGGGAACGGCTAACGCTATCCTGCTGGGTGCTATCCTCGGCGGTATGATGTGTACCGACATGGGTGGTCCTGTTAACAAAGTTGCCTACGCTTTCGGTGTCGGTCTGCTGAGTTCACAAACCTATGCACCGATGGCCGCCATTATGGCTGCGGGTATGGTGCCACCGCTGGCAATGGGCCTGGCGACGCTGGTTGCCCGTCGTAAATTCAATAAAGGTCAGCAGGAAGGAGGTAAAGCCGCGCTGGTTCTGGGCCTGTGCTTTATCTCAGAAGGTGCGATTCCGTTTGCCGCTCGTGACCCCATGCGCGTCCTGCCATGCTGTATCGTCGGCGGTGCGGTGACCGGTGCCACTTCTATGGCGATTGGTGCCAAACTGATGGCACCGCACGGCGGCCTGTTCGTGCTGTTGATTCCAGGTGCAATTACCCCGGTACTGGGTTACCTGCTGTCGATTGTTATCGGCACAGCCATTGCCGGATTAGGGTATGCGGTGCTGAAACGCCCGGAAGAAGAACTGGCGAAAGCCTGATCTTAAAAGGAAAAAGGAGCCGCCAGGCTCCTTTTTTTAACGTTGCTCTGATTTGAGCCAGGCTATTTCATCTTTCCAGATATCCGGATTGATGGTCTCCAGAATCAGTGGAATACCATCGAAGCGCGAATCCTTCATTATCCAGCTAAATACGGTTTTACCGATATTGCCTTCTCCCAGGCTGTGGTGACGGTCAACCCGGCTGCCCAGCGTACTTTTGGCATCATTCAGGTGCATGCCACGCAGATAATTAAATCCGACTATGCGATCAAACTCGGCAAAGGTTTCAGTACAGGCGGCTTCGCTGCACAGGTCATATCCGCCGGCGAAAGCATGGCAGGTATCAATACAAACACCTACGCGAGATTTATCTTCAACGTGTTCGATAATGGTCGCGAGATGCTCAAAGCGAAAGCCCAGATTACTGCCCTGTCCGGCGGTGTTTTCAATCACGGCGGTGACGTTGCGGGTCTGATCCAGTGCGATATTGATGGACTCAGCGATACGTTTTAAACAGGTCAGCTCGTCAATCTGCTGTAAATGGCTACCCGGATGAAAATTCAACAGTGTCAGGCCCAGTTGCTCTGCACGCTGCATTTCATCCACGAAGGCATCGCGGGATTTCTGCAGGGCTTCCATAACCGGATGCCCCAGATTAATCAGATAGCTGTCATGAGGCAGAATCTGATCTGATGAAAAGTGGTATTTCTCGCAGGCAGCGCGAAAGGCAGCAATGGTCTCATCCGAGAGCGGGGCGGCTTTCCACTGGCGCTGATTTTTGGTGAACAGCGCAAACGCCGTGGCTTCCAGTTCATGCGCGCGGATCACTGCCTGATCCACGCCACCCGATGCGCTGACGTGCGCGCCAATATACTTCATGCCGTTCTCCTGAAGGGTTCAACTCAGTCTGAACGGCATGATACACGATGACACTGGGGCAAAACGCAGCGCGGCGGAAATTTTTACACCCGGATTAGGCAGGCAAACAGCAGCGCGACAGGATAATATCTGCTGCCCCGCAGAACAGAGCGGCGTCAGAAAGGACAGGCTGCCAGCATGGCGAGCTGGCAAGCGTCTGCAACAGAATGATGCGGGGACTAAAAAGGTTGGGCAAACCTGTCAGTGGCGGAGTTGCGCGATATCTTTTTCGCTCAGGCCGGTCATTTTGATGACGGTAGGGCGGTCAAAGCCGTTAGTTAACATGACCCGGGCAATCTTCAGCGCTTCTTCCTTTCTGCCTTTCTCAAGACCACGCTGTTCGCCCAAACGGATACCTTTCTCAATCCCTTTTTGTTCCAGCTGTTCTGCAATGGTCATCAGTGCGTCTCCGTGTTGCGGCACCCGCTGTGCCAGCTTATGGATTAAGGCATGCGCATCCGACACCTCGCCCGCCTGCACCATGTAGTTTACCAGCGAGATAACCTGTGATGAAGAGAGATATTCATTTGTGAGAATAGCCACCAGCCTGTCAAGCATCACGGTCAGATTACGCTGATGGATGTGCTTCTGAAGTAACGTTAAGGCGGCCATACGGCGGTGGTGCAGGATCTCGTCGTCAGGGATACGCGTTACGTCAACCAAAGGGAAAGCCGCCGTGTAAAGTTTGCCCGCCTGATCCGGTAACGCAAAGCCATCCAGCCAGCAGAGAGAATAGGGATAGGGGCTACGTTTACCGGTGTAGAACAAGACGGGAATGACTAACGGCAGCGTTTGATGTCCGGCTTGCAGATGGCGATGCATGGCGGCCACCGCATAGCGCATTAACCTGAAGGCCATGTGTTTATCCGGACCAGACTGGTGTTCAATAAGGACGTGGATATAGCCTTCGCCGGACGCGGTTTTCACGCTGTACAGCACATCGCTATAGTACTGCCGCAGGTCGTCCTCGACAAAGGAACCCGATTCCAGCTTAAGCGTGGTCAGATCGCACAGGGCGCGCAACGCTTGTGGCAGGTGGATCGCCATAAAATCCCGCGCCACGTCCGGTTCGGTCAGAAACTGTCGGAACAGCGCGTCGTGAGGTGTCGGTGTTGGGGACGTTCTCTTCATCAGTTCCGGCTCGTAAAAATCACCGGTCTACAATAGAGCTACGGGAGGATCTTACCTAATAACAATGGCTTAATTTACGGCGCTTCTCGCAACGTTGGGGTGAGATGAACACCTTCAGCACGCGAGCAAACGGGCTAACCGGCCTGCATGCGGCCGGTTTAATAAAGACATGAACGTGCCTTACGCGATAAAACGCTGAACCAGCAGGTTAATCGTGCCGCCGCCCAGCACCAGCCAGCCAAAGACCAGTGCCCCCAACAGCACAGGTTTATAGCCCGCTGCACGCAGGGCAGTGAAACGGGTGGTCAGACCCAGTGCCGCCATTGCCATGGTCAGCAATATTCCTCCCAGCGTGTTGAACATATTCACCCATCCGGCCGGCAGCCAGTGCAGCGAGTTGAACAAGGCGACAACGACAAACATCAGGGCAAACCATGGAAACGTCACCGGCTTTGCGCTCTGCTGTTCTGCCTGCTCACGTCGCAGGACGCCGCTCAGCAACAGTAAAAACGGCGCCAGCAGCATGACGCGCAGCATTTTCGCGATAACGGCGCTGCTTTCGGTTTCGGGCGCAATGCTGTGTCCGGCAGCAACGACCTGCGCCACCTCATGAATGGTTGAACCGGTAAAAATGCCAAACTGCGTCAGCGTGACACGGGGAAAAAAGTCATGCACCAGTGGCCACAAAACGGGATAAATAAAAATCGCCAGGGTACCAAACAGCACCACCGTAGCGACGGCAACGGCCACTTTTGACGGCGCCGCTTTGACCACCGGTTCCGTGGCCAGCACCGCCGCGGCGCCACAGATGCTGCTGCCTGCACCAATTAACCATACAGTTTCGCGGTCAAGCTTCAGCAGACGTCGGCCCAGCAGGCAGGTCACAAAGAACGTACTGCTCAGGGTCAGCACATCAATCAGCAGACCGCTTAATCCCACGTCGGTGATTTGCTGCAAGGTGATGCGAAAGCCAAACAGAATCACACCGAGCCTGAGCAGTTTTTGTTTTGCCAGCTGTACGCCCGCGTCACACTGGCCGGCAAGAGGAGAGTAAACGCTGTTACCGACGATGATGCCCAGCATAATCGCCAGAGTTAATGATCCCAGACCCAGACGAGCGATGCCTGGCACCTGGGCCACAGCGGCAGTCACGCTGGCGATCAGGCCGCATAACAACAGGCCGGGTAGCCACTGCTGAACGAAAGGATTTTTTGAGAGGGTGATGTCTGCCATGATTACGCTCCTGGTTGAGCGCTCATCATCATGCGGGGCTTGTTAAAAGTGAAATTGATTATATATTTATAATCTACCGCTATAAGTGATAAGGCAGGAACTATGCTGTTTGCACGACTGAAACGCTTAATCACGCTCATCAAACGCGATGTGCTGACGCTCGCCTTTGCCTGTCGCGATCCTCAAACACCGCTGTGGTGTAAAGGCCTGGCCGCCGGGTTGCTGGCGTACGGCATAAGTCCGATCGATTTGATTCCGGATGTTATCCCGGTTGTGGGATTAGTAGACGATGCCGTCATTATCCCTGCCGGTGTCATGTTACTGCTGAAAATGCTGCCGCGCGAGGTTCGGGCCCGCAGCGTCGCGCGTGCGCAGCAACAGCGTGCACGCGGTAAAAAAGTATTGGGTGTACTGGGTGTGATTTTTCTGCTGTGGATCGCCCTGATCGTTTACCTTGTCGCGCGCTAAGTGATTCCGGAGTTTTCATGCATATTACCCTGCGACAAATTGAAGTGTTTACCGAGGTGCTTAAAAGCGGCTCTACCACCCAGGCTTCTCAGGTGCTGGCGCTCTCCCAGTCTGCTGTCAGTGCCGCCCTGGCTGATCTGGAAAACCAGTTAGGTGTGCAGCTTTTCGATCGGGTAGGAAAGCGGCTAGTGCTCAACGAACATGGCCGGTTACTTTATCCCCGTGCCGTTGGCCTGCTCGAACAGGCCACAGAAATCGAACAGTTATTTAAAGAAGATAACGGGGCTATTCGTATTTATGCCAGCAGCACCATCGGAAATTATCTGCTGCCGGGGATGATTGCCGGTTACCGCCGTGATTTCCCCACGTTGCCTTTAGAGCTGAGCGTGGGAAACAGTCAGGACGTGATCACAGCCGTTTCCGATTTTCGCGTCGATGTGGGATTAATTGAGGGGCCGTGCCATATGACAGAACTGGTCAGCGAGCCCTGGCTGGAAGATGAACTGGTGGTCTTTGCCGCACCGGACGCCGCCATTTTGCAGCAGCCCGTCACGCTGACCTCGCTGGCTGAGGCCACCTGGATTCTCCGCGAGCGCGGCTCAGGTACGCGCGAGATTGTCGATTATCTGCTGTTGTCCCATTTGCCGACATTTCAGTTGGGCATGGAGCTGGGCAACTCCGAAGCGATAAAGCATGCCGTGCGACACGGGATGGGCATCAGTTGCTTATCACGTCGGGTGATTGCCGAGCAGTTGAGCGCCGGGACGCTGATTGAGCTGAAAACGCCTTTGCCGAATCTGACGCGCACGCTTTATCGCATCCACCATCGACAAAAACACATCTCAAAAGCCCTGTCGCGGTTTTTATCGTACTGCCGGGAAACGTAAACGCCCGATGAATGGTGGTTTAATCAGCGGTTCAACCCCTTGAATTTCAGGGAAACAGGCGGCGCCGCTAATAATTTCGCGCCAATCATGAAGGTAACTAATAACAGCGTAGCATTCGCTATACAGCGTGGCCTTTGCTGCTACAATCGCGCCTTATTTTTACCCAGCGTAATGTTTACACATGCATAATGATACAAATACAACACAACAACCTGCGTTACGACGCGATCTAAAAGCACGCCATCTCACCATGATCGCCATTGGCGGATCAATCGGTACAGGTCTGTTTGTGGCATCCGGTGCCACCATCTCTCAAGCTGGCCCCGGCGGGGCATTACTCTCATATGCCTTAATTGGCTTAATGGTCTATTTCCTGATGACCAGCCTCGGCGAACTGGCTGCCTTTATGCCGGTTTCCGGCTCCTTCGCCACCTACGGTGCCAAATACGTGGAAGAGGGCTTTGGTTTCGCCCTGGGCTGGAATTACTGGTACAACTGGGCGGTCACCATTGCTGTCGACCTGGTGGCATCGCAACTGGTTATGAATTACTGGTTCCCCGACACGCCGGGCTGGATCTGGAGCGCACTGTTCCTGAGCCTGATGTTCCTGATCAATTACATTTCAGTCAAAGGCTTTGGCGAAACCGAATACTGGTTCTCCTTGATCAAAGTCGCCACCGTCGTGATCTTTATCGTGGTGGGCGTGTTGATGATTGTGGGCATTATGCGTGGCGCGGAAAATGCAGGCTGGCATAACTGGCAGGTAGGCGATGCGCCGTTTGCCGGAGGCTTCGCGGCGATGATCGGTGTTGCGATGATTGTCGGCTTTTCTTTCCAGGGGACTGAACTCATTGGCATAGCGGCGGGTGAATCTGAAGATCCGGCGAAAAACATTCCGCGCGCCGTGCGTCAGGTGTTCTGGCGCATCCTGCTGTTTTATGTGCTGGCCATTCTGATTATCAGTCTGATTCTGCCCTATACCGATCCGCAACTGCTGCACAATGATATTAAAGATATCAGCGTGAGTCCGTTTACCCTGGTGTTCCAGAATGCCGGCCTGCTGTCTGCGGCGGCGGTCATGAACGCGGTGATTTTAACGGCGGTACTGTCGGCGGGTAACTCCGGGATGTATGCCTCAACGCGCATGTTGTATAACCTGGCGTGTGAAGGTAAAGCGCCGCGCATTTTTGCCCGGCTGTCAAAAGGCGGCGTACCGCGTAATGCGTTATGGGCCACCACCGTCGTCGCGGGTTTGTGCTTTTTAACCTCAAAATTTGGTAATCAGGAAGTCTATCTCTGGCTGCTGAATACCTCCGGTATGACAGGCTTTATCGCTTGGTTAGGGATTGCCATCAGTCACTATCGTTTCCGTCGCGGTTATGTGGCGCAGGGGCGCGATCTGAGCGACTTGCCGTACCGCTCAGGCTTCTTCCCACTGGGGCCCATTTTTGCCTTTGTACTCTGTCTGATTATTACGCTCGGTCAGAATTACCAGGCCTTCCTGCAGGACACCATTGACTGGTACAGCGTTGCAGCGACCTATATTGGCCTGCCCTTGTTCCTGCTGATCTGGCTGGGTTACAGGCTGGTGCGGGGCGGACGCATTGTGAAATACAGTGAGATGGAATTTCCCCGCTCATAACGGGTTAAAAGCGCACGGTAAACGCCGTGCGCTTTTACGTTACGTCATCACTATTAACATTCCATGAATTGATAATTATTATCACCTGCACTATTGTGGCTGCGTTTTTAATTTTGGAGCCATTACTGGATTGAACCATGACAACGGAATCCTCGTTGATTGGTGCTGAAGCAGGCCATCAGCCCATACTGAAAAATTATCATCAGGTTTTGCGCCGTCGCCTGTTATGGATAGGGGCGTTGCTGGTGGCGATCCTTGCGTCACTGGTTCTGGACTTTACGCTCGGCCCGGCCGGACTTTCGCTATCGACGTTGTGGCACACGCTGCTCTCACCCGAGAGCGTTGATGCAGGCACGCGCGTCATTGTCTGGGATATCCGCCTGCCTTATGCGCTCATGGCCATCGTGGTCGGCCTTGCACTGGGCCTTGCCGGCGCAGAAATGCAAACCATCCTTAATAACCCGCTTGCCAGTCCGTTTACGCTGGGCGTTTCCTCGGCGGCGGCGTTCGGCGCCGCACTGGCCATTATTTTAGGTGTAGGGATTCCGGGGATCTCCGGTCAGTGGTTTATCTCAGCCAATGCGTTTATCTTTGCCCTGCTGGCCGCCTTAATGCTGGACGGCATTACGCGCTGGACGCAGGTCTCGTCATCTGGCGTGGTGTTATTTGGTATTGCCCTGGTGTTTACCTTTAATGCGCTGGTGTCGATGATGCAGTTTATCGCCAGTGAAGATACGTTACAGGGGCTGGTGTTCTGGACCATGGGCAGCCTGGCGCGTGCGTCCTGGGAAAAACTGGGCGTACTGAGCGCGGCTTTTGTGCTGTTGGTGCCGTTTTCCCTGCTCAGTAGCTGGAAACTGACCGCACTGCGCCTGGGGGAAGACCGGGCCGTGAGTTTTGGTATCGACGTGCGCCGTCTGCGCCTGGCGACTTTGCTGCGTATTAGTGTGCTATCCGCCTTAGCGGTCGCCTTTGTCGGCCCGATTGGTTTTATTGGCCTGGTCGCACCGCACATCGCCCGTATGATGTTTGGCGAAGATCATCGCTTCTATCTACCGGCCAGTGCGCTGACCGGTGCCCTTGTGCTGTCGCTGGCCTCAGTGGCTTCCAAAAACCTGATTCCCGGAGCCATCATCCCGGTCGGGATAGTGACCTCGCTCATTGGGGTGCCGTTTTTCCTGAGTATCATTTTGCGTCACCGAGGGCATGTGTAATGAAACAGGGATTACGCCTGCGCGGCTTCACCACCGGTTATCCTAAACGTCAGGTCATTGATAACCTCCACGTCGAGCCGTTACCGCGTGGCGAAATCACGGTCCTGCTGGGACCGAACGGCTGCGGTAAATCCACCTTACTGCGTGCGCTGGCCGGGCTGAATAAAGGGCAGGGCGAACTGTGGTTAAACGGCGAAGATCTGATGACTCAGCCGTTTGCCCGCCGGGCCAGACAGGTTGTGTACCTGCCGCAATCGTTGCCCGCGGGGGTGCATCTGCATGTGCTGGAGTCCATTATCGTCGCGCAGCGTGCGTCATCGGGCCTGCACAGTCCCGCCAGTGAAGCCGATGTCATGAGACTGCTGGATCAACTGGGCATTGCCCATCTGGCTATGCGGTATCTGGATCAGCTCTCGGGTGGACAAAAGCAGCTTGTTGGCCTGGCCCAGTCGTTGATTCGCCGGCCTGCGCTGTTACTGCTGGATGAACCGCTGAGTGCGCTGGATTTAAACTACCAGTTCCACGTTATGGATTTAGTGCGGCGTGAGACGGCGCTACGCAATATGGTGACGGTGGTCGTGGTCCACGATATCAATATCGCTTTACGTCACGCGCAGCATGCGCTGATGCTCAAAGCGGGACGGTTAATCGCAGAAGGCGCACCGGATAGCGTGATCACGCCCACTACGCTGGCGCAGGTTTATGGCGTGCAGGGCCGCATTGAGCACTGTTCCCGCGGAATGCCGCAGGTCATGATTGACGGATTAGTCCGGGAAGGGCTGATGTAAAAAAACGGGGATGGCGCAGGCCATCCCCGGTTGTGTTATCCCACCAACAAGTGCTGCGCATGAAAGCGCAGATGATCTTCCACGAAGCTGGCGATAAAGAAGTAACTGTGATCGTAGCCTGGCTGAATACGCAGAGTTAACGGGAAATCCATCTCCTGCGCCACTGCCTCTAATCGCTCCGGCTGAAGCTGATCCGCCAAAAACTGATCGCTGTCGCCCTGATCGATCAATAACGGCAGGCGATGCTGAACCTCGCGCATCAGCTGACAGCTGTCGTATGCCCGCCAGGCCTGGCGATCCTCTCCCAGATAAGCGGTGAACGCCTTTTGTCCCCAGGGCACATCGGCGGGATTCACAATGGGCGCAAAGGCGGAGGCGGAGGCAAAGCGGTTTGCCAGGCGTAACGCCAGCATCAGCGCGCCGTGTCCGCCCATAGAGTGCCCCATGATCGACTGACGTTCACTGACCTTAAAGTTATCGGCAATCAGCGCAGGCAGCTCCTCACTAAGGTAGTCGAACATCCGATAGTGGCTCGCCCAGGGCTGCTGCGTCGCATTGAGATAAAAGCCCGCGCCCTGGCCCAGATCATAGCCCTCGTCATTGGCCACCGCCTCACCGCGCGGGCTGGTATCGGGCATGATCAGCACCAGCCCCAGTTCAGCGGCGACGCGCTGCGCACCCGCTTTGGTGGTAAAGTTTTCGTCATTGCAGGTCAGGCCTGCCAGAAACCACACCACCGGCGGGGGCGAATCCCCGCGCGGACGGGGCAAATAGATGCTGAACGTCATCGGGCAGTTCAGCACCTGAGAGGGATGACGCCAGCGCTGCTGCCAGCCGCCAAAAATACGGTGTTCTTCCAGTAACTCAAGAGAAGATGTCATAGCGCCCCCGATTACTTATTGAAGTGAACGACGGAGCGGATCGACTTCCCTTCGTGCATCAAATCAAAGGCGTCGTTTATCTCTTCCAGCGGCATGGTATGCGTAATGAAGTCGTTCAACGCAAATTTACCATCGAGGTAATCCTGCACAATCCCAGGCAGCTGCGAGCGACCTTTTACGCCACCAAACGCAGAGCCACGCCAGACGCGCCCTGTGACTAACTGGAACGGACGCGTAGAGATTTCCTGGCCTGCACCGGCGACGCCGATGATCACCGACTCGCCCCAGCCTTTATGGCAGCACTCCAGGGCAGAACGCATCACGTTGACGTTACCGATACATTCAAAGGAGAAATCCACGCCGCCGTCGGTGAGTTCAACAATCACGTCCTGGATAGGTTTATCGTAATCCTTAGGGTTGATCAGATCGGTCGCACCAAGTTTACGGGCCAGGTCGAATTTGCTGGTATTGATATCAATACCAATGATGCGGCCGGCCTTCGCCATTTTCGCGCCGATAATCGCTGACAAACCAATGCCGCCCAGACCAAAGATGGCAACGGTATCGCCTTCTTTAACTTTAGCGGTGTTCATCACCGCGCCCATACCGGTGGTTACGCCGCAGCCCAGCAGGCACACTTCTTCCAGTGGCGCTTCTTTACTGATTTTAGCCAGAGAGATTTCCGGGACGACGGTATATTCGGAGAAGGTTGACGTGCCCATATAGTGAAAAATGGGTTTACCGTCTTTAAAGAAACGCGTCGTGCCGTCAGGCATCAGGCCTTTACCTTGTGTGGTGCGGATGGCCTGGCACAGATTGGTTTTGCCTGACAGACAGAACTTACATTTACCACATTCCGGCGTGTAAAGCGGGATAACATGATCGCCCACTTCCACGCTGGTGACGCCTTCGCCGACCGCTTCAACGATACCGCCGCCTTCGTGACCCAGAATCGCCGGGAACACGCCTTCCGGATCGCTACCTGACAGCGTATAAGCATCCGTATGACAAACGCCAGTGGCAACGATACGGACCAGCACTTCCCCTTTTTGCGGCGGCATTAAATCCACTTCTTCAATTTTCAGTGGTTCGCCAGCGGCCCAGGCGACAGCGGCACGGGTTTTGATCATGTTCATGCAATCCCTCTTCCAGTCAGATTGTGACGCGTTATGGCGTCTGGATGGTCGTGATTCATTAAAAATAGCGCGGAAATCTTATTCCGCCGCCTGTAAAGGATGCATCAGCTCATCGTTGAGCGGACGATCGTGAAACTGTTCGATAATGAGGTACTTGAGTGCCTCAACATTGGGCGTGAAGGCGTCCCGTCGCCACATCAGCCAGGTCGCAGTATCACGATACTTCGCTGGCAGGCTGTGTACCTGAACCCGTGCGCGCTCTGGCATCTGTTTCAGGACCGACGCCGGAATCATCGCCACACCTGCACCGCCTGCGACACAGGCCAGCATGGCATGATAAGACTGAATCTCCATGACGCTGTCTGGCGCGGCCTGGCTGTCGCGATACCAGGCTTCCAGTTTCACCCGGTAAGAGCAGCTGTTGCGGAACGCAAACAACGTATCTTCCTGAGTATCGCGTGCGCTCGTCACCGGGATGTGGTCAAGGTCAGTGATGAGCACCATCTCTTCACGGAACGCAATACAGCCATTCAGATCGTCGTGCTGAACCGGCCCGTCGACCAACGCCGCGGCCAGTGTTCCTTCGCGAACCCGATCGATAATTTCACCGGAGGTGCCGGTGATCAGCGATAAGGCGACCGCCGGAAAACGCTGATGATAGGCAGCCAGCAGGCCAGGCAGGCGCGTTGCCGCCGTACTTTCCATCGAGCCCAGCGCAAAATTCCCGCCAGGCTTACCGGTGCGCGCCATACTTAAGGCTTCATCGCTCAAGGCCAGAATGCGCTGCGCATAGTTAAGAAAGTTATGGCCCATCGGGGATAAGCGAATGCGCTGTTTTTCCCGAATGAACAGATCGGCACCCAGTTCCTCTTCCAACTGGCGCAGGCGCGTGGTGAGGTTAGAAGGCACCCGATGCAGTTGTTCCGCAGCACGGGCAAGAGAACCACTCTCTGCCACGGAACAGAACATACGTAGCTGGACTAAATCCATGTGTTCTCTTCCTGTAAACAAGTTAGTTAAGATTATTCACTTTTCGTGATTCTAAGCATCGTTCATGCTGTACGCAAGTTTCAATTTAAAAAACTGAGGTGCCCAATGGCATTTCGCGTCGCGATAAGTGCGTTTTTGACCTTGTTTGTCGTCATGGGCATCGGCCGTTTTGCGTTTACGCCCCAGGTGCCTTTACTGATTCAGGCTGATCAGTTAACCCTGACCAGTGCCAGTGTGGTCGCAGCATTAAACTATCTGGGTTACCTGTGCGGCTCCTTTGACGCGATGCGCGCGCAGCAGCGTGTGGAGTGGCGGCTGCATCTGGGGGTTTGGGGCGCGGTGGTGTTAACCGCGTTGTCAGCCTGTGCCGGGGGCCCCTGGCTGCACGGGATCATTCGCTTTGTGATTGGCTGGGCCAGCGGCTGGGCCATGGTGCTGGTGGCCGCGTGGAGCAATGAGCAACTGCATCATCACGGTCGTCCTGGTCTGTCGGCGGCGGTCTTTGCCGGTCCCGGCGCTGGCATTTTCATCAGCGGCCTGCTGGCGGTCATCTTACACAGTTTACAGGTCTCTGTGACACTGGCGTGGGGCATTTACGCTGTGCTGGCCGCCGTGCTGGTGGCGGCCATCTGCCGCAACCTGCCGCGTACGGGGGCGCTGCACCGGGCAGGGCAGGTACCAGCGCCGCTGACGCTGACGCCCAACCTGCGGCGGCTGGTTCTGAGCTACAGCCTGGCGGGGTTTGGCTATATTTTGCCTGCCACCTTTTTGTCGCAAATGGCGGCAGCCCGTTTTCCGGGCAGTGCGCTGGCGCAGCTGGTCTGGCCGGTATTTGGCGGGGCGGCGATGCTGGGCATCGTCATCGGTATTGTGACGCGTCGAATGGGCCAGGCGCATGTCCGCCTGGCCATCACGCTCTGGGCCCAGGCGCTGGGCGTGCTGGCGGCCGCCTTGTTGCCGGGTTTCGGTGGTTTGTTACTCGGTGCGCTGCTGGTGGGCGGGGGCTTTTTGAGTGTCGTGCAGTTGTCGCTGCTTTGCGCGCGTGAACTGGCTCCGCAGCATACGCGCTATATGGCGGGCTTACTGACCACCGGCTATGCGATTGGGCAACTGGCTGGCCCCTTACTTTCCTCACTTTCAACCCTGTTTCTGCACCACCTTGAGCCTGCGTTATGGGTAGCAGGCGCCAGTCTGGTCTGGGCGGGCCTGTTAGTGTGGCGGCGGGTCGCGTGAAAAGCTTTCATCTCCAATCAGATTGATTGCTGGATTCCCTGCACAGAAAGTCTCACAATACGCGCTCAGTAATATGACCCGCAGGTAACAGACTGCGGGCGCAACACCTGCCGGAGAAGAGTAAGATGAGTACCTTAAGTCAGGAAGCTGCACTGGTTCACGAAGCGCTGCTGGCGCGTGGGCTGGAAACGCCGCTGCGTGCACCTACGCGTGAAATGGACGATGAAACGCGCAAAAGCCTGATTGCAGGCCATATGACGGAAATCATGCAGCTGCTGAATCTGGATCTTGAAGATGACAGCCTGATGGAAACCCCGCACCGCATTGCCAAAATGTATGTCGATGAGGTCTTTTCCGGTCTCGATTACGCCAATTTCCCCAAAATCACCCTTATCGAAAACAAGATGAAGGTGGACGAGATGGTCACGGTACGCGACATTACGCTGACCAGCACCTGTGAACATCACTTTGTGATTATCGATGGCAAAGCCACCGTCGCCTATATTCCCAAAGACAAAGTGATTGGTTTGTCCAAAATTAACCGCATCGTGCAGTTTTTTGCCCAGCGACCTCAGGTGCAGGAGCGTCTGACTCAGCAGGTGCTGCTGGCGCTGCAAACATTGTTAGGCACCAATAACGTTGCTGTTTCCATTGATGCCGTCCACTACTGTGTAAAAGCACGCGGTGTGAAAGATGCCACCAGTGCCACCACGACCACTTCCCTGGGCGGTCTGTTTAAATCCAGCCAGAATACCCGTCAGGAATTTCTGCGCGCGGTGCGTCACAGTTAATATCGACAGGTGGGCGCAGATGCGCCTGCCGGGTCCGTCAGGAGCCGCTATGCAACGCTACCTTGCGCTGGATTTTATTCGCGGCTGTGCCATTCTCGGCATCCTGTTGCTGAATATTATTGGTTTTGGCTTACCTTCTGCGGCCTATCTCAATCCTGCCTGGCAGGGCAGCGTCACCTTGTCTGATGCCTGGACATGGGCGCTGTCCGATATCTTCGCGCAGCTTAAATTTCTGACGCTCTTTGCGCTGCTGTTTGGCGCGGGGTTGCAACTGCAACTGCCGCGCGGAAGTCGCTGGCTGTCCGCCCGTCTGTCATTACTGGTGCTGCTGGGGTTTCTTCACAGCATTTTTATCTGGGAAGGCGATATCCTGCTGGATTACGGCATTATCGGCCTGATCGTCTGGCGGATGCTGCGCGATGCGCCGTCCACGCGTGGGCTAATCAATACCGGGATTTTACTTTATCTGGTGGGCTGTGCGCTGTTGCTGATCTTTGCCCTGATTAGCAGCGCCGAGCCGTCACGCTCGTGGTTGCCCGGCGCCGCAGACATTCAGTATGAACAGTTCTGGAAGGTCAACAGCGGGCTGGCGGCGGTACGCATCCGCCTGGATAACCTCTCCTCCAGTTTAATGGCACTGGTGGCGCAGTATGGCTGGCAACTGGCCGGACTGATGCTGCTGGGCGCGGCCTTGTTACGTAGCGGCTGGCTGAAAGGAACGTTTCCCGTGTCCCATTACCGGCGCGTTGCGCGGATGTTACTGCCGATTGGGCTGGGGATAGCGACGGCAGGTGTGGCCGCGCAATGGTTTGTGGACTGGGATGCACGCTGGAGTGCGTTCTATTTACAACTGCCGCGTGATCTTGCCAGCCCGTTAATCAGTATCGGCTATGCCGCACTCTGCTTTGGATTTTGGCCAGCCATTCAGCGCTGGCGGATGAGTTATGCTATCCAGTGCGTGGGCCGTATGGCGCTCAGTAACTATCTGCTGCAGTCCCTGATCGGCACTACGCTGTTCTACCGCTTCGGGCTTTTTATGCACTTTACGCGCGGGCAACTGGTCATGATGGTGCCAGGCATATGGTGTATTAACCTGCTGTTTTCCGTGCTGTGGCTACGCTATTTCCCGCAGGGGCCGGTGGAATGGATCTGGCGTCGTCTGACACGCTTTCTTGCCACGCCGCACCCCACGTCATCCTCAGAAAGATAATGACGGTCATCACAAAGGTTGCAGAATTGTATGTAACCGTTTTCATTGATGTGACGCAATTCACGCTGTCCCGTGCACTTCCCTGACAGAATAGCGCCGGTGCCATAACCGGCGTAATGCCTTTTCTCTCTGGAAGTGCTGCATGATAACCATTCGAGATGTTGCGCGTCAGGCGGGCGTGTCCGTAGCGACTGTCTCGCGCGTACTAAATAACAGCAGCGCGGTCACCGCTGAAACACGTGACGTCGTGTTACAGGCGGTTGACGCTCTGGGCTATCGCCCAAATGCCAATGCTCAGGCGCTGGCAACCCAGGTGAGCGATACGATCGGCGTCGTCGTCATGGATGTCTCCGATCCCTTTTTTGGCGCGCTGGTCAAAGCGGTGGACACCGTGGCACAGCGCGTCCAGAAACATGTACTGATCAGCAACTCCTGGCATCAGGAAGAAAAAGAGCGTCACGCTATCGAAGTGTTGATACGGCAACGGTGCAATGCGCTGGTTGTCCATGCGAAAACGCTTTCAGACGCAGAGCTGGCGGGCTTTATGAGTCAGGTGCCAGGTATGGTGGTTATCAACCGCAGCATACCGGGTTATGAGGCCCGTTGCGTCAGTCTGGATAATGTGACCGGGGCGTTAATGGCCTCACGCATGCTGCTGCAACAGGGGCATTCCCGCATCGGCTATCTCTGTTCCAGTCATCCCATTGAAGATGTGGATCAACGGCGTGAAGGCTGGTTACAGGCGATGGCAGAGCAGGGAATCCGCCCACAGGAAAGCTGGATAGCCAGCGCAGAGCCGGATATGCAAGGGGGCGAAGCCGCAATGGTGGAACTGCTGGGACGCAATCTGAATCTCAGCGCCATTTTCGCCTATAACGATGGTATGGCGGCCGGTGCCCTTACCGCTCTGAAAGACAATGGCATTCAGGTGCCGCACCATTTTTCTGTCGTCGGCTTCGATGATATTCCGGTTTCGCGGTACACCGATCCTCAACTTACCACAGTCCGTTATCCTATTGTTTCTATGGCAAAACTTGCCACTGAACTGGCCCTGCAGGGCGCGGCAGGCTGTCTTGACACTACGGCGAAACATATCTTTATGCCCACCCTCGTTCGCCGCCATTCCGTCGCGCAAAAGCAAAGTGTGGAGTCCGTCACTAATTCAGGCGATTCCGCGATGTAACCGTTTTCAATCTGTGATTGTATTCACAGTTAATTAACATTGCTATCACTATGATGGCAACGTCTTACAGTACTGAAACATTATGTAACGCCACTCTCCCGTTGAGGGCACCGACAGCATCGTTGGTTCAGGCTTATAACACACGCTTTACGGACGCATTGACCTACATGGAAGTCGAGTTTGGCACGGCACAGCAGTGGCTCAGTCTGATTTAGAGCGCATCTTGCCTCGCCGGATAATTCTTACCCGATGTTCTTCCGCGGCTTGACGCAGCAGAACATAAAAAGACCCTACAGAAAAACCGGAGATACCATGAATAAGAAGGTTTTCACGCTCACAGCACTGGTTGCCAGCATGATGTTTGGTGCAGTAGCCCACGCCGCTGATACCCGTATCGGCGTGACTATTTATAAGTACGACGACAACTTTATGTCGATGGTACGTAAAGACATCGAGAAAGAAGCCAAAACGCTGGGCGGCATCCAACTGCTGATGAATGACTCGCAGAACGATCAGTCAAAACAAAACGATCAAATTGACGTGCTGATGGCAAAAGGCGTGAAAGCGTTAGCCATCAACCTGGTCGACCCGGCTGCAGCGGCCGTCGTGGTACAGAAAGCCCGTGCGAACGATATCCCGGTTGTGTTCTTCAACAAAGAACCTAACGCCAAAGTGCTGGCCAGCTACGATAAAGCCTACTATGTCGGTACTGATTCGAAAGAGTCTGGCGTGATTCAGGGCAAACTGATTGAGAAGCACTGGAAAGCGACCCCGGCCTGGGATCTGAACAAAGACGGTGTGATCCAGTATGTGCTGCTGAAAGGCGAACCAGGCCATCCTGATGCCGAAGCGCGTACTAAATATGTTATCGATACGCTGAACAAAGATGGCGTGAAAACCCAGCAGTTAGCGATGGATACGGCGATGTGGGATACCGCACAGGCTAAAGACAAAATGGACGCCTGGCTGTCAGGCCCTAACGCCAAGAAAATCGAAGTGGTAATCGCGAACAACGATGCGATGGCGATGGGGGCTGTTGAAGCGCTGAAGGCACACAACATGTCTTCTATCCCGGTATTTGGTGTGGATGCCTTACCTGAGGCGCTGGCGCTGGTTAAATCTGGCGCGATGGCCGGTACGGTGCTGAACGATGCGGAAAACCAGGCGAAAGCCACCATCGATATGGCGAAGAACCTTGCCGATGGTAAACCGGCCACCGAAGGCACCAACTTCAAGATGGTCGATAAGATCGTACGCGTACCCTACGTACCGGTTGATCAGGAAAACCTGTCTCAGTTCCAGAAATAATTATGTGCAAACGGGCGCGGCGGCTGCTGCGCCTTTTTTATGTCATCACCGTTTTTTAGCCAGGTAAATTATGGCCAGTGATAATACGACCGCGCAGCGCGAATATCTGCTGGAAATGACCAACGTCAGTAAATCATTTCCCGGCGTTAAAGCTCTCGACAACGTAAATTTAAAAGTGCGGCCTCACTCCGTTCATGCACTGATGGGTGAGAACGGCGCTGGTAAATCAACGTTGTTAAAATGTTTATTTGGTATCTACAAAAAAGATACCGGAAGTATTCTTTTTCAAGGGCAGGAAATAGATTTTAAAAGCTCCAAAGAGGCGCTGGAAAATGGCGTGTCAATGGTTCACCAGGAATTAAACCTGGTATTACAGCGTACCGTGATGGACAACATGTGGCTTGGGCGTTATCCACGCAAAGGCTTCTTTGTCGATCAGGAAAAAATGTACCGTGATACCAAAGCGATTTTTGACGAGCTGGATATTAACATCGATCCCCGTGACAAAGTCGCGCATCTCTCCGTCTCGCAAATGCAGATGATTGAGATTGCCAAAGCGTTTTCTTATGACGCCAAAATCGTGATCATGGATGAACCGACATCCTCGTTGACGGAAAAAGAAGTTAATCATCTGTTCACGATTATCCGTAAGCTGAAAGATCGCGGCTGCGGCATTGTTTATATTTCACATAAAATGGAAGAGATCTTCCAGTTGTGTGATGAAATTACGGTTCTGCGTGACGGTCAGTGGATTGCAACCCAGCCGCTCGAAGGGCTGGACATGGATAAGATCATCGCCATGATGGTGGGGCGTTCATTAAGCCAGCGCTTCCCGGATCGCGTTAATGTGCCGGGCGAGACCATTCTTGAGGTGCGCAATTTAACCTCTCTGCGTCAGCCTTCTATTCGTGATATTTCGTTTGATTTGCGTAAAGGGGAGATACTCGGTATTGCCGGGTTGGTCGGTGCAAAACGTACGGATATCGTCGAAACGCTGTTTGGCATTCGCGAAAAATCGGGCGGCACAATTAAACTGCACGGTAAAACGATTAATAATCACACGGCGAATGAAGCCATCAATCATGGCTTTGCTCTTGTGACGGAAGAACGTCGCTCTACCGGTATTTATGCGTTTCTGGATATTGGTTTTAATTCTCTCATCTCCAATATCAAAAAATATAAGAACAACATTGGTCTGCTGGATAATAAGCGTATGAAGAGTGATACCCAATGGGTTATCGACTCCATGCGGGTAAAAACGCCAGGCCACCACACCCAAATTGGTTCGCTTTCAGGTGGTAACCAACAGAAGGTGATTATTGGACGCTGGTTGCTGACGCAGCCCGAAATATTGATGCTCGATGAACCCACTCGCGGTATTGATGTGGGGGCCAAATTCGAGATTTACCAGCTGATGGCTGAGCTGGCAAAAAAAGAAAAGGGCATCATTATTATCTCTTCCGAAATGCCAGAGCTGTTAGGCATCACCGATCGTATTCTGGTCATGAGTAACGGTCTGGTCGCTGGCATTGTTGATACAAAAACGACTACGCAGAACGAAATATTGCGTTTAGCGTCATTACACCTTTAATGAAGTAAGGGCTGTTAACATGAAAGCGACTACAAAAAAGAATGCGCTAACCTGGCTGAAAGAGGGTGGCATTTATGTCGTGCTACTGGTACTGCTGGCGATTATTATTTTCCAGGATCCGACGTTCTTAAGTTTAATGAATCTGAGTAACATTCTGACCCAATCCTCGGTGCGTATTATCATCGCGCTGGGCGTTGCGGGACTGATTGTGACTCAGGGGACAGACCTGTCAGCCGGTCGTCAGGTTGGCCTTGCCGCTATCGTGGCCGCTTCGCTGCTGCAGGCTATGGATAACCCAAACAAAGTGTTCCCCCATCTGGAAACCGTACCGATTCCTGTGGTGATCCTGATTGTTTGTGCGATTGGTGCCGTTATTGGCCTGGTGAACGGCGTGATCATTGCTTATCTGAAAGTGACGCCGTTTATCACTACGTTGGGTACCATGATTATCGTTTACGGTATCAACTCGCTGTATTACGACTTCGTAGGAGCATCACCAATTGCAGGCTTCTATGACGGCTTCTCAACCTTTACGCAAGGCTTCCTGCGTTTCGGGGATTTTAAGCTGTCCTACATCACCTTCTATGCGGTGATTGCGATCGTGTTCGTCTGGATTCTGTGGAACAAAACGCGTTTCGGTAAAAACATTTTTGCCATCGGTGGTAACCCGGAAGCGGCAAAAGTCTCCGGCGTAAACGTCAACCTGAACCTGATTCTGATTTATGCCCTTTCAGGCGTGTTCTATGCTTTCGGCGGCATGCTGGAAGCGGGCCGTATCGGCTCGGCAACGAACAACCTTGGCTTTATGTACGAGCTGGATGCTATCGCGGCCTGCGTCGTCGGTGGTGTGTCTTTTGCCGGTGGTGTGGGAACGGTGGCCGGTGTCGTGACCGGTGTGTTGATCTTCACCGTCATCAACTACGGCTTGACCTATATCGGCATTAACCCGTACTGGCAGTACATCATCAAGGGCGGCATCATTATTTTTGCTGTGGCGCTCGACTCGCTGAAGTACGCACGTAAAAAATAACGGCAGAAGTCATCATGTAAGCTAAGCGGCCTGCGGGCCGCTTTTTTTATGGCACGGAAGCCGCCAGCCTGCGCCCGGAAGCAGGAAAGAACGCGGATTCACGGCGAGCCAGCAGGATGCCCGCTATGAGAGTGCGCGTTCGAATTGACTTTAATCAGGAACAGAAAGCTGTCCTGTGGACGCAAAATCCTGAGTCAGCAGGTCAGCAGGTCAGCAGGTCAGCAGGTCAGCAGGTCAGCAGGTCAGCAGGTCAGTAGGTCAGCAGGTCAGTAAGGTAAAGAAGCAGCAAATCCGCCGCGCTGGACTGACCGTCATCCTTGGTAACGATGCGTGATAAGCCCTGTCGCCATCGCAAAGTCCCGCGCTAAGCCTTGTTTCGCCATAGCAAGGATGCTACGCGTCGGCGATGCACTCCTGTCAGAAAGGTGGAGCCTGCCGCGCCGGCGTTATCATCCGTTCTCACAGTCTATCTTCACGCCAGGGTCAGCGGGCTGTCAGCCAGACAAAGGCGGCTTACTGATGGCGTTTTTGTTCCAGTTCCAGCAGTTGCTCAGGGGTGACAGCAGGATAGCTTTGCGCATCCTCCGGCACATCATGTACGGCGGGAATGGGCACCAGAGGCCCGAGGAAGCGCGGTTCACGCTTGAGGAGGTACAAATCTACCAGCGCGCCAAGACGTGCACCGACCTCACGCATGCGCACTGTCAGCATATTTTTCGGCGAGGGCACAGCGTAGCACTGAGCCTGAATGCCAAGGTGCAGGGCGATAAACAGCGCCCGCTCACAGTGGAAGCGCTGGGTGATGATAATAAAATCGTTGGTATCGAATACCTTGCGCGTGCGGACAATGGAATCCAGCGTCCGAAAGCCCGCGTAATCCAGTACGATATCCGCCGGATCGACGCCACCTTTGATTAAATCGCGCCGCATGGTCATGGGTTCGTTATAGCTCTGCTGCGCATTGTCTCCGCTCAGCAGTAAATAGTTAATCTTGCCGCTGTTATAGGCGTTAAGCGCGCCCTGCATCCGGTACAGGTAGTACTGATTAATCACCCCGGTGCGGTAATATTTTGCCGTGCCCAGCACAACACCGACCTGACGATGGGGCAGTGAGGCCAGATTGTCGTAAATATAGGGGGCGGTTTTCCAGCTTATCCAGCGATCCAGGCCAAGCGCCGTCGCCACCATCGTTAAGATGATGAAAAGCAGAGCAATGAAAACGCGTTTCAACATGCGCCTGAGCACTCGAGATGAGAGGTTTTGGTGGGACAAGGCTACTTGAGCAACCCTCGCGAAGCAAGTTTACCCCGTCTGGCTGGTGCTATTTTAAGCAGCGCTGGATCGGAGGATGATCCAGCGCAGACCTTTTTAGATCGAGGTACGGCGATAATGACGGTATTGCGGCAGCCAGAAGTTATTCGAAATAGACTGTGACAGCACGTCTTCCGAGGTCACCACGGCAACGCCCGCCAGTTGCGCGGCTTTGCCTACTTCCATTGCGATCACTTTCGACACGCCCTGAATATCTTTGATTTCAGGCAGTACCGGCCCTTCACCATCGTTGACCAGCGGCGAGCAGTCTGCCAGTGCGCGGCTGGCTGTCATCAGCATGGTATCGGTTACGCGTGATGCGCCCGAGGCAATCACCCCTAAACCGATGCCCGGGAAGATATAGGAGTTGTTACACTGCGCGATCGGATAGGTTTTACCGTTCCATGAAACCGGTGAGAACGGGCTCCCGGTCGCGACCAGTGCAGCACCATCGGTCCAGGCGATAATATCCGCTGGCGTGGCTTCAACGCGCGAGGTGGGGTTAGAGAGCGGCATCACAATAGGACGTTTGCAGTGCTTGTGCATCTCGCGGATGATCTCTTCGGTGAACAGTCCGGGCTGCCCTGAAACCCCAATCAGAATATCGGGTTTGGCGTTGCGCACTACGTCCAGCAGCGAAATCGCATCACTGGCCGTATCCCAGTCTTTGAGGTTGTCGCTTTTCTGCACCAGCTTGCTCTGGAAATCGAGCAGGTTAGGCAACTTATCAGTGAGCAGGCCAAAGCGGTCGACCATCATTACGCGGCTACGCGCCTCTTCATCGCTCAGACCTTCCGACTTCATCTGCGCAATGATTTGCTCTGCGATACCGCAGCCGGCTGAACCTGCCCCCAGGAACACCACTTTTTGTTCGCACAAACGGCTTCCGGCAGCACGACTGGCGGCAATCAGAGTGCCCACGGTGACAGCAGCGGTGCCCTGAATATCATCGTTGAAGCAGCACACTTCATCGCGATAGCGCTCCAGCAGCGGCATTGCGTTTTTCTGCGCAAAGTCTTCAAACTGCAGCAGCACTTTCGGCCAGCGGCGTTTCACGGCCTGGATAAATTCATTAACGAATTCATCGTACTCTTCGCCGGTGATACGTGGGTGACGCCAGCCCATATAAAGCGGATCGTTCAGCAGTTGCTGGTTATTGGTACCGACATCCAGCACCACCGGTAAGGTGTAAGCCGGACTGATGCCGCCGCACGCGGTATACAGCGACAGTTTACCAATCGGAATACCCATGCCGCCGATGCCCTGGTCACCCAGGCCCAGAATACGCTCACCGTCGGTCACCACGATGACTTTAACGTTCTGTTTGGTGGCGTTTTGCAGCATGTCTTCGATGTGTTCACGGTTGGGATATGAGATGAACACACCGCGGGCGCGGCGATAAATTTCAGAGAAGTGTTCGCAGGCTGCGCCGACGGTTGGCGTATAAATAATTGGCATCATCTCTTCAAGATGATTGTCCAGCAGACGGTAGAACAGGGTTTCGTTGGTGTCCTGAATATTGCGCAGGTAGACGTGCTTGTCGTTATTATTTTTGAAGTCCTGAAACTGACGCCATGCGCGTTTCGCCTGCTCTTCAATGGTTTCGACCGCTTCGGGCAGTAAGCCGTTGAGATTGAATTCGTTACGCTCTTCGATGCTGAAGGCGCTGCCCTTATTCAGCAGGGGAAATTCCAGCAGAATAGGGCCAGCGTAGGGAATATAGAGCGGGCGTTTACTTTCGTATTCGAGTTCCATGCAGTAATGCTCCGGTTGCGAGTGTTCCTGGCGCAATAAGAGGGTAGAGGACGCCAGTTTATTTTGATAAAGAAGGCCTGGCGTCAGATCCTATGAAATTTCTCGCGGATGTACAGCTTTTGTAAATAAAAGATTTAGAAACTGTTTAAAACCGTGCCCCGCATTACGCTTTACGCCAGCTCGATAACGCTGAGGTTGTCGCAACCCAGCGCGCGCAGTGTTGCCTGCGTCGCTGAATACTGATCTAACGCAGGCTGTCGGGGCTGGGCCAGCGCCGCTGCCTGAATCGCCTCGCAGGATTCGCCGGCCATGTTCAGCAAAATCAGTGCGGCCTGAAGCGGAGGCAGGCTGGGATTGAAGGCCGCATTTTCCGCATAGCGACCGCTAAAAATACGGCCTGAGGCGGTTTGCACTGCAACGCCACTGAACGCGCGGCTGTAAGGGGCATGACTCTGGTTGGCCGCGTCAATGGCCGCCTGCGACAGCGCATCGCCCGTGACAACAAAGCCATGATCCACCTTATCCATCAGCCGTTCGGTGATGTGCAGGTCGCCAGGACCGAAAGCGTCAGGCAGATAGTGCGCTAACGTCTGCACCGGGCGCTGGGGCAGGCTGATACGCATCGCCGTGCCGCTGTTAAGCTCATTCATGAACTGGCGGCAATGCCCGCACGGCGTGTAGTTGACGGTGATGGTCTCCAGGCGCGCTTCGCCGCGCAGCCAGGCGTGCGTAACGGCGCTTTGTTCTGCATGCACGGTTTGCTGCATGGTGGCACCGGCAAACTCCATATTGGCACCGAAATACCAGTTACCGCTTATCCCGCGTGCAATGGCACCGACGTTGAAACGGGACAGCGAGGCGACCGCGCAGGCCGCCGCGACCGGAAGCAGCGCCAGGGCGAGGGCGTCCGCATCCAGTTGGGTTTGCTGTTGCAGGAGGGTGACCTGATCGGCCCGCAGCATCGCGTCAAATCCCGGCTCACTCAGCACCGGACGAAGCGCGGTTTGCAGGGGAGCCGGCAGTAATTCAAAGGCAGAGTGGAAACGTGGATGCATGGAAGCCTCATTCAATCTTCAGGCAATGTGCCAGACATCGGTTTATATGTGATCTCTGTCGCTCTGACAATGCAACGTGTCTTAGAGTTTTCAACTTTGCGAGATCTCTCCCAAAGTTTTAGCCAAACCAGTGCAGTAGCAGCGGAAAAACAAAGGGTGCCAGTAACGACGTTACGATGCCGCAGATCACCAGTGCCAGCGAACTAAATGCCCCTTCCTGGAAGTCCAGTTCCGCCGCCCGGGCGGTTCCCAGCGCATGGGACGCATTACCAATCGCCAGACCGCGTGCCGCTTTACTTTTCACGCCCAACAGATTCAGCACCATATGGCCAAATACCGCACCGAGCACACCGGCTATCAGCACACAAATCGCACTGATAGCGGGAATGCCGTGCAGAGAGCCGGATACTGCCATCGCGATCGGTGTGGTGACGGATTTAGGTAAAATCGTGGCGGCGATTTCCGGCGTTGCCCCCATCCACAGGGCGATCGCTGTGCCGGAGGTCATTGCCGTCAGGCTGCCGATCAGGCATACGCCGATAATGGATTTCCAGCGGGCGCGAATTTGATGCATCTGCTCATACAGCGGCAGCGCCAGTGCGACCACGGCGGGCTGTAGCAGGTCATTAAGCACCTGGCTTCCGGCAAAGTAACGTGTATAGGGCAGTTGCAGTAACAGCAGGATGGGAATGATGATCGCCATCGAAACCAGCAAGGGGTTCAGCAGGGCAATCTTCAGCGCGGCAGCCAGTCTGCGCGCCAGGAAAAATGCGCCCAGCGTCAGTGGCAATGACCACCAGATATCACTCATCCTTCACCTCTTTCGTCGGCGCGCGCGAATGCAGCTTGTGGGCGCTTAACCCCACGATGCTCAGGACAGCGAAGGTACTGACAAGACACGAGACCACGATAGGGCCAAACTGCGCGGTCAGCAGATCGGTGTAATTCATGACGCCCACGCTGATGGGAACGAACAGCAGCGCCATATAGCGAATAATAAGATGACAACCGGGCTTAACCCAGTGGACCGGCACGATCTGAGACGCGAGCAGGGTAAACAAAATCAGCATGCCAATAATGCTGCCGGGCAGCGTAATGGGCAGCAACCTTGCTACGCCGTTTCCGGCATATAAACAGAGATAGAGAAGGGTAAAAGCGCGCAGATAACGCCAACTTATCGCTAGCACGGTGTGCATGACAGGCTCCTGTTTCCAACGAGCGTGATCCTACGCACTGACGATCTGGCGTGCCAGCTGTCAGCGTAAGGCAGAACGGCCCTTCCTGCCATCAGATGCAGGAAGGGCGAACGCCTTATTTAACGGGCATACCCGGCACTGCGCCACTGTCGACAGACAACACGAACAGGTCTTTGCCGCCCGGCCCCGCAGACAGCACCATGCCTTCCGAGACGCCAAAGCGCATTTTACGTGGTGCCAGGTTCGCCACGATAATGGTCATTTTGCCAACGAGTACGGCCGGGTCAGGATAGGCTGCACGGATACCAGAGAAAATCTGGCGCTTCTCGCCGCCCAGATCCAACTCCAGACGCAGCAGTTTGTCTGAGCCGTCCACCAGTTCCGCTTTCTCAATCAGTGCCACACGCATATCAACTTTGGCAAAGTCATCAATCGTGATGGTATCGCCAATCGGCGCATCCGCCAGTGGGCCGCTGACCGTCGGTTTACTGGCTTCAGCCGCGTCGGCTTTCGACGCTTCAATCAGGCCCTCGACTTTCGCCATCTCAATGCGACCATACAGGGCTTTAAACGGCGCAACCTGATGGTCGAGCAGCGGCTGCTGAATGGCGTCCCAGCTGAGTTCGCTGTTCAGGAAAGCTTCGGCTCGCTCGCTCAGCGACGGCAGCACAGGCTTCAGCCAGGTCATCAGCACACGGAACAGGTTAATGCCCATGGAGCAAATAGCCTGCAGATCGGCATCACGGCCTTCCTGCTTCGCCACCACCCACGGTGCCTGCTCGTCAACATAACGGTTGGCCAGATCGGCCAGCGCCATAATTTCACGAATCGCCCGGCCAAATTCACGGCTTGCCCAGGCCTCGCCAATTTTTTCGGATGCGTCCAGGAAGGTTTGATAAAGCGCCGGATCGGCCAGTTCTGCGGACAGCTTGCCGTCAAAGCGTTTGGTGATAAAACCGGCATTACGTGACGCCAGGTTGACCACTTTGTTCACAATGTCGGCGTTGACGCGCTGAACAAAATCTTCCAGATTCAGGTCGATGTCATCAATACGCGAAGAAAGCTTGGCCGCATAGTAATAGCGCAGGCTGTCGGCATCCAGATGCTGTAACCAGGTACTGGCTTTGATAAAGGTTCCGCGCGACTTCGACATTTTTGCGCCATTTACGGTCACATAGCCATGCACAAACAGGTTGTTGGGTTTGCGGAAGCCGCTGCCTTCCAGCATGGCAGGCCAGAACAGGCTGTGGAAGTAGACGATGTCTTTACCAATGAAGTGGTACAGCTCTGTGGTGGAATCCTGCTGCCAGAATTCGTCAAAACTGATGTCGCCGCGTTTGTCACACAGGTTCTTAAACGCGCCCATATAGCCGATCGGCGCATCCAGCCAGACGTAGAAGTATTTGCCCGGCGCGCCAGGAATTTCGAAGCCAAAGTACGGCGCATCACGGGAGATATCCCACTGTTGCAGACCGGATTCGAACCACTCCTGCATTTTATTGGCGACCTGCTCCTGCAGTGCGCCAGAACGCGTCCAGGCGCGCAGCATTTCGCTGAACGACGGCAGGTCAAAGAAGAAGTGCTCGGAATCACGCAGCACAGGGGTTGCACCGGACACCACAGATTTCGGATCGATCAGTTCGGTCGGGCTGTAGGTCGCGCTGCACACCTCGCAATTGTCGCCGTACTGGTCAGGCGTTTTACATTTCGGGCAGGTGCCTTTCACGAAACGGTCAGGCAGGAACATGCCTTTTTCCGGATCGTACAGCTGAGAAATCGTGCGGTTCTTAATGAAACCGTTCTCTTTCAGGCGACCATAGATGAGCCCAGCCAGCTCACGGTTCTCGTCGCCGTGCGTTGAGTGATAGTTATCATAGCTGATGTTAAAACCGGCAAAATCTGTTTCGTGCTCGTGTTTCATTTCAGCAATCATCTGTTCCGGCGCAATGCCCAACTGCTGAGCCTTCAGCATGATCGGCGTGCCGTGGGCGTCATCGGCGCAGATGAAGTAAACCTGATTGCCACGCATTCGCTGATAACGCACCCAAATGTCCGCCTGGATATGCTCGAGCATGTGGCCGAGATGAATTGAGCCGTTAGCGTAAGGCAGGGCGCAGGTTACCAGAATTTTTTTTGCGACTTGAGTCATAGTTTGCGTAGCTTTCAGTTAAGTAAAAAAACGGGCTTAGATGGTAACCGATGGGCACAGCCGCGTAAACATAAGGGATTTCCCGCCGCGCGGCCCGTGAAACGATCGGCATCTGATAGTATTGTTACTACATCGTTGAAAAACAGCATAAGCACAGCAGAAAAGGAGTGGGGATGACAGCGCAATCCCGGGAACCACATACACCAGAAGCCTTACGCGCCGTGGTGGCCGGCGTTCTGAACAGCTTTGAGCATCCGACGCTGCAATGTAACCTTATTACCCTGAAGGCGCTGCATCATGTGGCGCTGCTGGATGGGACGTTGCATATTGAACTGCGGATGCCTTTTGCCTGGCACAGCGCGTTTGAGACCTTAAAAGCAGACACCAGCGCTGAGCTACTGCGTCTGAGCGGCGCGCAGGCCATCGACTGGCGGTTAAGTCACGAGATTGCTACGTTGAAACGCGTGAAAAATCACCCTGGTGTTAACGGCGTGAAGAACATTATCGCGGTCAGCTCGGGTAAAGGCGGCGTGGGCAAATCGAGTACCGCAGTTAATATGGCGCTGGCATTGCTGGCCGAAGGCGCACGTGTGGGTATTCTGGATGCCGATATTTATGGCCCGTCCGTGCCCAACATGCTGGGCTGTGAAAAAGAGCGCCCGACCTCGCCTGACGGCACCCATATGGCGCCGATCATGTCCCATGGTCTGGCAACCAATTCCATCGGCTATCTGGTGACCGACGATAACGCGATGGTGTGGCGCGGCCCTATGGCCAGCAAAGCGCTGATGCAGTTACTTACCGAAACCCAGTGGCCCGACCTGGATTATCTGGTGCTGGATATGCCGCCAGGAACCGGAGATATCCAGTTAACGCTCGCGCAGAGTGTGCCCGTCACCGGTGCGCTGGTGGTCACTACGCCACAGGACATCGCGCTCATCGATGCACGCAAAGGCATGGTCATGTTCGAAAAGGTTAACGTCCCGGTGCTGGGCGTGGTGGAGAACATGAGTATCCACGTCTGCAGCCAGTGCGGTCACCATGAGCCGATTTTTGGTACCGGCGGAGCGCAACGGCTGGTGGACGACTATGGCACGCGGCTGCTGGCACAGCTTCCCCTGCATATTCATCTGCGTGAAGATCTGGATGATGGCGAGCCAACGGTGATTCGTCGGCCGGACAGTGAATTTGCAATGCTGTACCGTCAGCTCGCCGGACGTGTGGCCGCCCAGCTTTACTGGCAGGGCGAGGTGATTCCCGGCGATATCGCCTTCCGCGCGCTTTAACCCTTCTGCGCGTCGCTCTCATAGTGCGACGCCTGGGGATAATGCATTAACAGATAGCCGCCTTGCTCGCTTTCACCCTGGGAAATCACTTTCCAGCCATGTTGCAGGTAAAACGTCTGGGCGGCCTTGTTCATTTGCAGACACTTCAGCGCGCCGGTTGATGTAAAGCGTGACTGGACGGCCTCAAGCAGTGCACTGCCCACGCCGCGCCCCTGATAATCAGGGTCCACATACAGGCTGTGTAAGAAATTATCGTTTTCCATCAGACCCGCGAATCCTGCCCGATGCCCGTCCAGCTCAGCCACTAAAACGGTTTCGCCGAGTATCACCTGATCGAAGTCTTCCAGTTGCCAGTCATCGTTGGCGATCCAGTCCCAGTTATGCCGACGGGCCGCCAGAAACAACGTCCGCAGGAAAGGACGGTCGGCCTCTGCAAATAATCGAATATGCACATCAAGCTCCGTTAAACATCTTTTAACAACCCTGGCAGGGATTCTCAAAAAAGTAAAAGCAGAACAAATGTCATCACTTTCCTTGTACACTGCCCGACGGTGCCTTATGGGAAAACAGCAAACGGCCTTCAGTTAACGCACAGGGGTTATTGCCTGGAAGCACGCAATATATCTTTTTGCGGGTAAATGAAGGTAAGAAAAGCGGTTTTTTCCCTTAACGATCAACGCGATCGGCGTTTGATAGCTTTCGTTTATTTTATTGATAACGAGGGCTTATTAGATGTTGGCCCGGAAAATTTGTAAGCTGCATCACATATTTTAAAGGAGGCCATCACATGTCCATTATCAACACCAAAATTAAGCCGTTCAAAAACAGTGCATTTAAAGACGGCCAGTTTATCGAAGTAACCGAGAAAGACGTTGAAGGTAAATGGAGTGTTTTCTTCTTTTATCCGGCTGACTTCACCTTTGTTTGCCCAACCGAACTGGGCGACGTCGCGGATCACTATGAAGAGTTCCAGAAACTGGGCGTGGACATCTACTCAGTGTCTACTGATACCCACTTTACCCACAAAGCCTGGCACGGCTCTTCTGACACCATCGCAAAAATCAAATATGCGATGATCGGTGACCCAACTGGCGCGCTGACCCGCAACTTCGACATCATGCGCGAAGATGAAGGTCTGGCTGACCGTGGTACATTCATCGTTGACCCACAGGGTGTTATCCAGGCTGTAGAAATCACCGCTGAAGGTATTGGCCGTGATGCGTCTGACCTGCTGCGCAAAGTGAAAGCGGCGCAGTACGTGGCTTCTCACCCTGGTGAAGTGTGCCCGGCCAAATGGAAAGAAGGTGATGCGACTCTGGCGCCTTCGCTGGACCTGGTTGGCAAAATCTAATTTCCACATCGCAACGTCGATCATTTTCTCATCGGGTGCTTCGGCACCCGATTTTTTGACCAGGAACTCACTATGCTTGATACCAATTTAAAAACGCAGCTCAAAGCTTATCTTGAGAAACTCACCAAGCCTGTGGAGTTGATTGCAACGCTGGATGATGGCGCAAAATCAACCGAGATTCGCAATCTGTTGGTCGATATCGCGAGCCTGTCTGACAAGGTCAGCTTTCGTGAAGAGAACGATCGTCAGGTGCGTAAACCCTCATTTTTAATCACTAACCCTGGTGCGGATCACGGCCCACGTTTTGCGGGTTCGCCGCTGGGTCATGAATTTACCTCACTGGTGCTGGCGCTGTTACAGACCGGTGGGCACCCGTCCAAAGAAGCACAAAATCTGCTTGATCAGATTGCGGCGCTGGATGGGGATTTCCATTTCGAAACCTATTATTCGCTGTCCTGCCACAACTGTCCGGATGTGGTACAGGCTCTGAACCTGATGGCGGTCCTGAACCCACGCATCAGCCACACCGCGATTGACGGTGGCCTGTTCCAGAACGAAATTCAGGAACGGAATGTCATGGGCGTGCCGGCGGTTTTCCTGAACGGCAAAGAGTTTGGTCAGGGCCGCATGAGCCTGGCGGAGATCGTCAGTAAAGTCGACACCAATGCTGACAAGCGCGCAGCAGAAGCGCTGAATAAACGCGAAGCCTATGATGTGCTGATTATTGGCAGCGGTCCCGCTGGCGCAGCGGCCGCCATCTATTCTGCCCGTAAAGGCATCCGCACCGCCCTGATGGGTGAGCGTTTCGGCGGACAGGTACTGGATACCGTTGATATCGAAAACTATATTTCCGTGCAGAAAACGGAAGGGGCCAAACTGGCTGGCGCACTGCGTGCCCACGTTGACGATTACAGTGTTGATGTGATTGACAGTCAGAGCGCGATTAAACTGATTCCGTCTGCGGCGAAAGGCGGCCTGCACGCCATTGAAACGGCGTCAGGTGCCGTACTGAAATCCCGTAGCATCATCCTGGCGACCGGCGCGCGCTGGCGCAACATGGGCGTGCCGGGGGAAGAGCAGTACCGTACTAAAGGTGTGACCTATTGCCCGCACTGTGACGGTCCGCTGTTCAAAGGTAAACGCACTGCCGTCATCGGTGGCGGTAACTCCGGCGTGGAAGCGGCTATCGATCTGGCTGGTATCGTTGAACACGTCACATTGCTGGAATTTGCCAGCGAAATGCGTGCAGACAAAGTGCTGCAGGACAAACTGCGCAGCCTGAAAAACGTGGATGTGATCCTGAATGCACAAACCACCGAAGTGAAAGGCGACGGCAGCAAAGTTACCGGCCTGCAATATCTGGATCGCACCAACCAGACAACCCATGAACTGGCGCTGTCAGGCATTTTTGTTCAGATTGGCCTGCTCCCTAACACCACCTGGCTGGAAGGGGCGGTTGAGCGCAACAAGATGGGTGAAATCATCATCGATGCAAAATGCGAAACCAGCCTGAAAGGCGTTTTCGCAGCAGGCGACTGCACCACGGTGCCTTACAAGCAAATTATCATTGCCAGCGGTGAAGGGGCAAAAGCCTCGCTGAGCGCTTTTGATTACCTGATTCGCACCCAACCTGCACACTAATTTCGGTGCAAAAGCCAGCCCTGTAACCTGTGTTACAGGGCTTCTTAGTATCCGGCCAGCGTCATTAACATCATCCACAGCGGCGTGGTTATCGCGGCAAAAAGGGTGGAAAGCAGCATACTGGCGGCCGTGGGGCCGGTAATCACGTTAAATTTCTGCGACATCAGGTAAACATTCACACCGACCGCCATCGACCCCAGCAGCACCACCACTTTACTTTCCAGCGCAGGCAGACCCGTCAGCCAGGCGATCGCCCAGACACACAGCGGCTGCAGAATCAGTTTCAACGCACAAATCGTGTAACTCTCTTTCAGGCCTTCCCGCACCCGGTAGTGCGCCAGGCTCATGCCGAGAGTGACCAACGATAAGGGTGCGGCGATGGACGCCAGCATGCGCAGCGGTTCAGCGGCGATGGCGGGAAGCGGCCGCTGCAACAGGCTCCAGGCGGTGCCTGATAAGATGCCAATAATTAACGGATTTCTGAGCACGCTAATCAAGGTGCGCTTAAAGCCCTGAAGGGAAAAACTGCCCTGTTTCGACCATTCCACCGAGACGGTGAGTAATGTCCAGAGGATCAGACTGTTAAACACCAGCACCAGCGCAACCGATGGCAAGGCACCGGGGCCCAGCAGGACGGTAGCGACCGGAATACCCAGCATAACGTTATTTGAAAAGACTCCGCCCAGGGCAAAGACCGAACCGGCCACGCCATCCAGATGAAACAGACGCGAGGCAAGGATTCGGCCCACGATAAACACCAGCAGACAACTGCCAAAGAATGCCAGAAGCAGGCGCACATCGACTGCGGGACTGTTGTAAAAGTCACTCATGATGCGAAACAGCATGCAGGGCAGGGCAACGTTAAAGACAAACCGGTTCATGCCTTCGCTGATGCTCAGCGGCCATTTGCCCCATTTCGTCAGGCAATAACCCAGGAAAATAAGAATAAACAGCGGGGCTGACAGGTAAATCTGGTGTCCTAATGTATCCAGCAGGAAGGGCATAAGCGTAAGCAGTCCAGTGACTCAGTAAGGGCAAGACTACCAAATTGCGTCGGCCGCGTAACCTGGCAAAACGTGTACCCGACCCGCGAATTTACCCCAGCCAGCGGCGCGCCTGGTCATCACTGATATCGCGATAATACACCCGATGGATAACCGCATCGCAACGCTGACAACGGGCAGAAAGATAAGTGGAATAATAGTGTCGGCCAGAAGGAGAAAGGGCACCCTGACGGGTAATGGTGATGTCAGTCCATCGGTGACGATGAGGGATAAGCGCTAAAAATCGCATCATGCTTCCTGTCAAGTATGAAGTGTTCTGGTAATTTTTAACTACGTGATATGAAGATTTATTGTTGCGATGTTGTAGGCAGGTGTTTGTTATTGCTGGGCATTCTGATAATGGTGAAGGATATAATTTACTCGCGTAAATACCTTTACTGCTCTGACGTGCAAATTTTAAGCCCGCAGCATTAAGCCTTTTTTCGTGCGGTGGGGAGTTGATCGGGATCATGTAAAAGTCTTGCCCGCCAGGTTGAAAAAAGAATAAGCACCTTGCTTAAATTTAGGGGCTTACTTATTCTTCTTTGCGTAACACGACTCGGGGTGCCCTTCTTTGTGAAGGCTGAGAAAAACCCGTATTACCTGATCTGGATAATGCCAGCGTAGGGAAGTCTGATGCCTGACCGCATTCGCCTTCTTGTCCGCCGGTTGGGAGTTCTGATGACACATCAACCGCACCATCTTTCTGATGCGCAATGCGCGCCCATCCTGCAACAGTTTCGCCGTCAGTCACCGCTCGTGCACTGCATGACCAATGATGTGGTGCAAATGCTCACGGCTAATGTCCTGCTTGCTCTGAACGCGTCACCTGCCATGGTCATCGATCGCGAGGAAGCGCCGCAGTTCAGCGGTATCGCGGATGCACTGTTAATCAATGTCGGCACATTAACGCACGAACGCCAGCAGGCCATGGCCGCGGCAATCGAGGCGGCTAATCTGGCAGGCACGCCCTGGACGCTGGACCCGGTAGCGGTGGGCGCACTGACGTTGCGTACCCGGTTTTGCCAGCAGGTGCTGATGCAGTCGCCTGCCGTGATTCGCGGCAATGCTTCCGAGATTCTGGCGCTGGCCCAGCAGGCTGACGGCGGACGTGGCGTGGACAGTCTGCACGCCGCCGAAAGCGCCCTGCTGGCCGCCCAACAACTGGCGCGTGAGTATCAGACCTGTGTGGTGGTCACTGGCGAGGTGGATTATGCCACCGACGGAATGCGTACCCTGTCGATCGTCGGCGGATCGCCCTTAATGACGCGGGTGGTCGGCACCGGCTGTGCGCTGTCTGCGGTCGTCGCCGCCTTTGCCAGCCTGCCGGGTGACAGACTGGTGAATATCGCCAGCGCCTGTCGGGTGATGGCACTGGCCGGAGAGAAAGCCGCACAGGCATCAACCGGGCCGGGCAGCTTTGCACCGGCGTTTCTGGACGCGCTCTGGACACTGGAGGCCGCCCTGTGAAACGCATCAATGCTTTAACGATTGCCGGTACCGATCCCAGCGGCGGTGCCGGGATTCAGGCCGACCTGAAAACCTTCTCCGCACTGGGCGCTTACGGCACCAGCGTGATTACGGCCCTGGTGGCGCAAAATACCTGTGGCGTACAGTCGGTGTACCGTATTGATCCTGATTTTGTCAGCGCGCAGCTGGATTCCGTTCTTGATGACGTGCGCATCGACAGTGCAAAAATTGGCATGCTGTCCGACGCGGCGATCGTGGAGCGGGTGGCGGTTGGCTTGCAGCGCCGGGCAATCCCGTTCGTGGTGCTGGACACGGTGATGGTGGCCAAGAGCGGCGATGCCTTACTGAGTCCTGATGCCATTGCCTGTGTCCGCGAGCGCCTGTTGCCACAGGTGTCACTGATCACACCTAATCTGCCCGAAGCCGCCGCGCTGCTCGAATGCCGTATGGCCAGCAATGAGAACGAGATGCTGACGCAGGGCGATGCCCTTCTGGCGCTGGGTTGTCAGGCCGTGCTGATTAAGGGCGGACATCTGGATCATGGCGAAAGTCCTGACTGGCTGATCACGCCAGCGGGGCGGCAACGGTTCAGCACGCCTCGGGTGAAGACGCGCCATACGCACGGTACCGGTTGTACGCTGTCTGCTGCGCTGGCGGCCCTGCGTCCACGGCACAGTGACTGGGCGGAGACGGTTAATGAAGCCAAAACCTGGCTACAACAGGCCCTGCTGGCAGCCGATTCGCTGGAGGTGGGCCACGGGACTGGACCTGTGCATCATTTTCATCAGTGGTGGTAACGGCTTCGCTCAGCGATTGTACGGCGCGCTACTCAGCCTCGAACCAGTCACGGTTTTGCCTGATCACGGGCGCGAGCGAAAACATCATTGCCTGCAGATGGTGACGCAGGGCGGTTTCTGCCTGGTCCGCATCGCGCGCTTTCAGGGCGGCAAAAACGGCTTCATGTTGTTCGATCAGCGTTTCAGCGGGCGCGACCTGATTCAGGGTGAGATAGCGCACCCGGTCCATCGTCGCCTTGATGTTTTCAATGGTTTCCCATGCCAGCATACAGTCGATACTCTCCGCAATCAGACGATGGAATTCATCGTCCAGGCTGAGAAACATCTGGCTGTCGCCCCGGGCGGCAGTGATGCGCTGGAGCTGCAGATTATGCTCCAGCGCCATCAGTCCGCGCTGGCTTGTTTCCCGCGCTGCGCGGCGTATCACGGCCAGTTCTACCGCTTCCCGGATAAAGCGTCCATCTTCAACCTGCTTCGCTGAAATCTTACGCACAAATGTGCCGCGCTGTGGAAGGATTTGTACCAGACCGGCTTCTGCCAGCTTAATGAACGCCTCACGTACCGGCTGGCGAGAGAGATGAAAACGGGCGGAAACCTCTTTTTCCGACAGCAAAGCGCCCGGCTGAATGACGCAGGTGACGATATCTTTGCGTAGATAACGGTAAATCTGCTGATTGACCGGTTCACTTGTCGTGATGGTGTAGGAAAGCGTCATGTTCTGTCCCTGTTAACATTAACCCGATTTCGCCAGCGCGTTAAAACGCCTTAGCCCTGTGCGATGGCCTGTTGCACGGCCGCCCGTGCCCCCACTTTCGTTAACTGTATATAGCAGGCGGAGAGCGCGTCAACGAAGGCTGTATTATCCGCCAGATCCTCGCCGAAAACGGTTTTCAGGCCCAGTAAGGCCCGCACCCGCTCCTGACCTTCCGCGCTTTCTGCCACACAGGTGGCCAGCTGCGCTTTAAGTGGGTCGCGGATCGCTATAGGTTCGCCTTTTTCATCGACCGCAGCGACATAGCGCATCCAGGCGGCAATGCCCAGCAACAGCAGCGGGCAGGGTGTGCCGTTAGCGAGATGCCAGCGCACGCTGTCAAGAAAGCGTTGTGGCAGTTTCTGGGTGCCATCGGTTGCAATCTGGTAGGTACGGTGTCTGATAGCGCGGTTGGCAAAGCGAGCGATTAAGGCGTCGGCGTAAGCCGGTAAATCCACCCCCTGCGTGGTTAACGTCGGCGCCTGTTCGTTAACCATCAGCGCACGTGCGGCCGTCCGGAACGCGTCGTCAGCCATACAATCGCTGATGTGTTCATAACCCGCAAGGTAACCAAGGTACGCCAGAAAGGAGTGGCTGCCATTGAGCATGCGCAACTTCATTTGCTCAAACGGCAGCACATCCTCCACCAGTTCGGCACCGGCCTTGTCCCAGTCAGGTCGGCCACTGACAAAATGGTCTTCAATCACCCACTGAAAGAAGGGTTCAGCCTCAACGGCCACCGGATCGGACGAACCAATACGGGCACGTAACGCGTCAAAGGCGGCCTCATTCATCGCCGGAACAATGCGATCTACCATGGTGGAGGGAAAGGTGATGTTGTGCTGAATATAGTCCGCCAGCGACGCATCATGCTGCCGGGCGAGCTGCGTCACCACATTCCGTGTGACGTGGCCATTTTCAGGCATGTTATCGCAGGACATCACGCTGAAAGGCGCTAAACCCAGATCGCGTCGACGGCGGATGGCGGCGACAATCAATCCGGGCAGCGAGCGGGGCTCTGCGGGGTGCGCCAGGTCATGCACGATATCCGCATGTTGCAGATCGAGATTGCCGCTGGCGGGCAGGTGACAATAGCCTTTTTCCGTCACGGTCATCGACACAATCGCCACGTCCGGCTGGCACAGGGCCGTAATCACGGCATCAATGCCGTCCGTTTTGCCGTGCAGTGCCGCGGTAACCACCCCAATGACCCGGGTTTTCACGGCGTCGTCACTTTTTTCGGTCAACGTATAGAGAAAGTCCTGCTGGCGGAGTGCCTGAATCAGCTCGCCGCTGTTAAGGTTAACCTCGCAGATTCCCCAGTCGCTACCCTGTTCGGCCAGTTTATCCGTGCACAAGGCCTGATGGGCGCGATGAAAGGCACCAAAGCCGATATGCACTATACGGGTTTTAAGCTGGCGACGGTCATAGGCGGACAGATGAACATCCGCAGGAAGGTGATCGATGTGTAGCATAAAGCATCCTTGTGGCAGACGGACGGCAGGCCATATACTGGCATTAAGGATGAAAAATTACGCGTCCCGCTACTACCATACAAGTTGAAGTAGCGGAATTGTGAATGTAATCACGAACTGTTTACATTAAGGCCGGGAGCCAGGGCTCCCGTGAGAATTAACTCAGCAGGGCACACTGCGGCGGCAGGCGGCAGCTTAACGCGCCCGGCATGATATCGATGGTAAATGACTGGCCTGTCAGCGGTTCGCCATCCAGGTTAAAGGTCATTTCATGCGGTGAGCGAATCGTCAGGGACGATAAGCGAGTGGAAATAATGCCGGGATTCTCTTCATCGCCGGTCAGGGAATGCAGCAGGGTAGGCAGCAACTCCTGCGCGGTAACAATGCTGACGTCCAGCAGGCCATCGTTAATCAACGCCGACGGGCATAAACGCTGACCGCCTCCGGCCTGACGACCGTTGCCGATGCCGATGACCAGCGCATCGCCCTGCCAGTTAAAACCGGGCCCGGTAATTTCACAACTGTCCGGTTTTAGCGTGTCCATGCGCATCAACCCATGAATAAAATAGGACACGCCGCCCAGCGCGGATTTGAGTTTTTCCGGCGTCTCGGTCGTAATGCGCGTGCCAAATCCTCCGGTCGCCATATTAATAAAATAGTGATGCTGGTTAACGCGGGCGAGGTCGATATCACAGGCTTTACCCTGGATAGCCAGGCGCAAGGCGTGCTCAATCTCTTCAGGAATGCCGACGCTGGTGGCAAAATCGTTCGCTGTGCCCAGCGGCAGAATCCCCAGAACCGGGCGCTCATCCGCGTTGACCGACGCCAGTGCGGTAGCGATTTCGTTGACGGTGCCGTCACCGCCGCCCGCCACCACGGTTTCCGCCTGCAGTTCAAGGGCTTCTTCCACGTAACGCTCACCGTCTCCTTTTTCATACGTCACGCGCACGGCTATGTTAAAGCCCTCGGCGCGCAGCTTCGTGATCGCTTCACGGAGATCGTCATTGCCTGCGCCTTTACCATTCAGGATTAGCAGCGTAAGCGATTGTTTGTCCATTATCTGTTCCTTGGAGATCGAAAGCGTAGTTAGTGGTTATAGCATAGCCGGAAGAGAAAAATGATTGGCGAAAGGGAGAAAAAAGAAAACCCGCACGGGGGAGCCGGGCGGGTGAATGAGGTGGATCCAGTTACTGCTGCTGATAATTGTTACTCATTGGTAGCAGGCAGCACTATAGTTCAGTAAAACCGAGCCGTCTGTGATCCTGTTCTTGCTTTTGTCAAATTTTGTCAGGCCGTGGCGTGAGCGGCATGCGGATCCTGAGTGTTCTGGCCTGGCGCAAAGTTACGCAGCAGCAAGGCAAACCGCAGATCTACCTCCGGCGGCACTTTCATCCAGACGCGATGCCCGTCTCCCGGGGCCACCTCTGTCGGTTCTCCACGGCTGTTTTGCAGGGCATCAAGGGTGCAGATCAGGTTACCGGACGGCGTCATGATCTCCAGGCTGTCATGCAGAACAAATTTATTCTTTACCCGTACTTCCGCCCAGCCCTCGCGCTGTTCACCGCTAAACTCCCCGACGAACTGCTGGCGCTCTGAGACAGAGTAGCCGGTCTGGTAATTCTGGTAGCTGTCGTGGGTGTGACGACGCAAAAAACCTTCGGTATAGCCGCGATGCGCCAGGCCTTCCAGGGTTTCCAGCAGGGCAGAATCAAACGGTTTACCTGCCGCCGCATCGTCAATGGCTTTGCGATAAACCTGTGCGGTGCGGGCGCAGTAATAATAGGATTTGGTGCGACCTTCGATTTTCAGCGAGTGAACGCCCATCTGGCTCAGGCGCTCGACGTGCGCCACGGCACGCAGATCTTTCGAGTTCATGATGTAGGTGCCGTGTTCATCTTCAAAGGCGCTCATCATTTCGCCGGGTTTCATTTTCTCCTCCAGCAAAAACACCTTGTCGCTGGGTTGCCCAATGCCCAATGTAGGCGTCACGTCCTGTACGCTGACCGGCTGATGAATTTCAACAATGTTGCCGACGTCATCTTGTCTGGCTTCCTGCAACTGATATTCCCAGCGGCAGGCGTTGGTGCAGGTTCCCTGGTTAGGATCGCGTTTATTCATGTAGCCCGACAGCAGACAGCGCCCGGAGTACGCCATACACAGTGCGCCGTGCACAAATACTTCCAGCTCCATGTCCGGCACCTGCTCGCGAATATCGGCGATCTCCTCCAGCGACAGCTCGCGGGATAAAATCACCCGACTTAAGCCCATTTGCTGCCAGAATTTCACCGTTGCCCAGTTTACGGCGTTAGCCTGCACAGATAAGTGGATGGGCATGGCCGGAAACGCCTCGCGCACCAGCATGATCAGGCCAGGATCGGACATGATTAACGCGTCGGGCTGCATCTCAATTACCGGCGTTAAATCGCGAATAAAGGTTTTCAGCTTGGCGTTATGCGGGGCGATGTTCACCACCACATAAAACTTTTTACCCAGCGCGTGGGCTTCGTTAATGCCTTTCGCCAGGTTTTCATGGCTGAATTCGTTATTGCGTACCCGTAGGCTGTAGCGCGGCTGGCCGGCATAGACGGCATCGGCCCCATAGGCAAACGCGTAACGCATGTTTTTCAGCGTTCCGGCGGGGGAAAGTAATTCGGGTTTCATGATGTGCTCACTGATGTCAGGTCAGCATGTCGCCTGGGCGACATGTGCAGGGGGAAACCCTGCAAAAGGTGCGGAATTGTAGGCAGGGTGAAAACGGAAGTAAATTGATCTGGGTCAATCTAAATCAACTGGCAGACATCGGCTTCCCAGCGATAGCCCATGCCATATACCGCGCGGATAAAGGGTTGTTCGCTGTCCAGGCTTTCCAGTTTTCTGCGCAGGTTCTTGATATGGCTGTCAATGGTTCGGTCGGTGACAACCCGGTAATCGTCGTAGAGATGGTTTAACAACTGTTCACGGGAGAAGACTTTTCCCGGTTCAAGGGACAGCGTTTTCAGCAGACGAAATTCAGCGGGCGTTAAATCCAGCGGCTCATCACGCCAGCTGGCCTGAAAGCGGCTTTCATGAACTTTCAGCAAAGACGCGACGGGCGCTTCTTCGGGAGATCGCTTCACCCGGCGCAAAATGGTTTTGACCCGCGCTACCACTTCGCGTGGGCTGAATGGCTTGCAGATATAGTCATCCGCACCAATCTCCAGGCCCAGCAGGCGATCGATTTCTTCCGTGCGCGCGGTCACCATAATAATCGGCAAGTCGGAATCACGGCGAATCTCACGGCACAGCGTCAGCCCATCTTTCCCCGGCAGCATCAAATCCAGCAGGATAAGATCGGGCGGCGTCTGTTTAACGTAGTCCAGTACCGCGTTGCCGTGCGCCAGATGATGCGTGCGATAGTTAGAGGCCTCAAGGTAATCAATCATCAGCTGTGCCAGCTTGGGTTCATCTTCAACCACAAGGATTAGCGGGTAAGTGTTTTCCTGGTTCATAATCTTCTAAACGGGAGGAACATAACGCAATTGTAGCGCGATTTTCAGCCCACCTAAATCCGCATGCGAGGCGCTGATGCTGCCACCGTGGGCATCAACAATGTTTTTACAGATGGCCAGCCCCAGGCCAGAGCCGCCGCTGGCGCGATTGCGCGAACCTTCTGTGCGGAAAAAACGCTCAAATATTTGTGCCTGTTGATCGCCTTCCACGCCGGGCGCGCTGTCCTCTACGGTGACGTGCCAGTAGGGCGCGTCATACCAGAGCCGCACCCGGACTTCGCCGCCGGCATCGGTGTAACGCAGGCTGTTTTCCAGCAGGTTAATAAACAACTGCATCAGCCGGTCAGGATCGCCAAAAAACGGCGCGTCATCCGGCATGTCGAGCTTCAGGGTTAAATCATGGCTGCGGTAGCGCTCGGTAAAATTGCCTGCGCTGATCTCAATAAGCTGCACCAAATCGGTGGCCTGCTTGCGATAGGCCAGTGCGCCGACGTCAGAGAGCGAAAGCTGGTGCAGATCATCCACCAGCTTGGTCAGCAGCGCCACTTCGCTTTGCAGAGAGGTAATCGCGTCTGGCGTGAGTTTACGTACACCATCCTGCATGGCTTCCAGCTCACCGCGCAAAATCGCCAGTGGCGTGCGCAGTTCATGCGAGATGTCGGCCATAAAGGCCCGACGCATACTTTCATTTTTCTCCAGCGAACTGGCCAGCAGGTTAAAGTCATGGGCCAGCTGGCCCAGTTCGTCCTGGCTGTCAACCTTAACCCGTGTGGCTAAGTTCCCCGCCGCCAGATGATGCGTACCGTCTACCAGTCTTTTCACCGGTGCCAGCAAGCCCCGCGCCATCAGCCAGGTGACCAGGGCGGCAAGCAGAGTAGAGAGGCCCACGATATACCAGCTGGTTCGTCGCTGCTGCTGATCAAAATTGATATCGGTGCTGCGCGTCAGGCGCTCTGGCGGCGAGCTGATGATCCAGCCCACGACTTTACCGTTACTGAGCGTAATATCGTGACGTATCCCTTCCGGGGGAACCTGTGAGCGCGGGCCGACCATCACTTTGTAGTGCTGATCGAGTACCCAGAACTGGGTGCGCCAGCCGTGAGGCGGTAACTGGTTACTGCTGTCCGGGTTTTGCTCCAGCGAGCGCAGCATCGAGAAGATCAGCCGGTCGTTATTACGCAGAAAATCCCAGTCGCCATGCTGTTCATACTGATCGGCCAGCGCCGCACCCAGCAAATTCAGCCGCTGTTCATTCCCGCGTTTAATATAGTCGACAAAGCCATGTTCAAAGCTGAGCCGGACGCCCCAGTGCATGGTAATCAGGACCAGCATGCAGGTGGAGAATATGGCCATGAATAATTTGGCACCGATGCCAAAATGCAGGAACGATCTCATTCACTTCTCCGACGTCGCAGATCGACGCTTTTACTCATCTCTTTCGGAACCCGCCAGAACACCAGCGCAGGCAGAATAATGATCAGCGCCATACAGAGATAAACACAGATAAACGCCTGATGGCTTAAACCCTGTTCCCCGGACGTTGCATGACCAAACGCGCCCAGCAGCAGGCCCGCCACGGTTACGCCAATACTCATTGAGAGCTGCATGATCATCGATAACAGGCTGTTGCCGCTGGAGGCCAGGTCATCGGGTAGATCCTTGAGCGTCAGCGTGTTCATCGAAGAGAAGCGAATCGCATTCACCATGCCTTGCAGAAACAGCACCAGCGGCAGCATGACTGTCCAGCCGAGCATCGCCACCAGTGGAAACAGCAAGACCACCAGCGCCAGGCCTATTGTTGAACCCACCAGCACGTTGCGATAGCCAAACAGGTTAACAATGCTGACAACCACACGCTTCATGCCCATATTGCCCAGCACCATGGCAATCATCATCAAGCCTGCATGAAACGGGCTGAAGCCCATGCCGATTTGCAAGAACAGCGGCGTCATAAAGGGCAACATGCCGCTGCCGATGCGGCCAGTCAGACTACCGAGTAAGCCAATAGAGAAAATGCGGTTGTCGAACAGCTTCAGGCTGAACAGCGCACTGTCGTTTTGGCGCGCATGCAGCAGATAAAACAGAAGAGAGCCGGTGCCGATGAGGATCATCGCGGCCAGTAACAAGGCAGAGCCGCCGCTACTGCGTTGACCGTCAAGCGCCAGCGTTAACGTAGCCATTCCGGCGGCCAGCAGGACAAACCCGACAAAATCAAAGCGTCGCGGCGGCATCGCGTAGTTCGGCAGTAACTTCAACGTGGCGACGGCACCGATGATGCCGACCGGGATGTTAATCAGGAAAATCCAGTGCCAGCTGGCATATTCCACCAGCACACCGCCCAGTGCGGGCCCCAGCAGCGGCCCAATCTGGCCGGGCAGGGTGACAAAGGTCATCGCAGACATATACTGGTCACGCGGTACAATGCGCATTACCGTCAGTCGTCCTACCGGCACCATCATGGCCCCGCCAATCCCCTGAATCACACGCGCCATGATAAGCTGATTCAGCGTGCCTGACAGGCCGCACAACAGCGATCCCACGCTGAACAGCACAATCGCGCTAAAAAAGATATTTCTCACGCCAAACCGGTCCGCCAGCCAGCCGCTCAGCGGCAGCGTCACCGCCACCGTGAGCACATAGGCCACAATCACCGAATGCATATGCAGTGGGCTCACGCCCAGATCGTGCGCCATGGACGGGATCGCCGTGTTGACGATGGTGGTGTCCAGCGTCTGCATAAAAAAACCAAAGGCAACAATCCACAACTGCCAGCGGAACGTGACGCTCTGCATGATATTTACCCCTTAATGCTGAGTGGCATTCATCCTCTGGGTGCGCGTTTTACGTCGCAGTTTGTCCATCATTAAGTACACCACCGGCGTGGTATACAGCGTGAGGAGCTGGCTCATGATCAAGCCGCCGGCAATGGTGATGCCCAACGGCTGACGCAGCTCGGCGCCGTCTCCGCTGGTCAGCACCAGCGGTAACGCGCCAAACAGGGCCGCCAGCGTGGTCATCAGGATAGGGCGGAAGCGTAACAGGCAGGCCTGGAAAATCGCCTCGCGGGCGCTCAGGTTGCCGTTGCGTTCTGCGTCAAGCGCAAAGTCGACCATCATGATGGCGTTCTTTTTTACTATCCCGATCAACAACAGAATCCCGATCAAGGCAATCAGGCTGAACGGCGTATCAAACAGCTCCAGCGCCAGCAGGGCACCGACGCCCGCAGACGGCAGCGTCGAAAGAATGGTCAACGGGTGCACATAGCTTTCGTAGAGAATCCCCAGCACGATATAAACTGCCGCAACCGCAGCCAGCATCAACCAGAGTTGACTGCTTTGCGATTGCTGGAACGCCTGTGCGGTGCCGGCAAAGCTGCCGCGCACGCTGGACGGTACGCCAAGCGCCGTCATAGTGCGATCGATCGCCTCGGATGCCTGGGACAGCGACACACCTTCTGGCAGGTTAAAGGAGAGGGTTGACGCGGCAGACAAGCCCTGATGATTAACCGACAGCGGCGCGTTGGCCGGTTGCCATTTGGCGAACCAGGAAAGCGGGATGGGTTTGCCGTCGCTGTTAATCACAAACATCTGATCCAGTGAACTGATGTCCTGGGTATAGCGCGGATCCACTTCCATGACGACCTTGTACTGGTTCAGCGGCTGATAGATGGTGGAAATCTGACGCTGACCAAACGCATCGTTGAGCAACGCATTCGCTTCGGAAACATTAATGCCCAGCCGCGCCATGCTGGCCCGGTCATACGTCAGGGCCATTTCGCTGCCCTGATCCTGCTGATCGGAGTTAACGTCGGCCAGTTCCGGCAGGGCGGTAAAGGCCTGACGAATTTTCGGTTCCCAGGTGCGCAGCGCAGCCAGATCGTCTGTTAACAGAGAATACTGATAGCTGGCGTTGGCTTCGCGACCGCCCACCCGGATATCCTGCACCGCATTAAGATACAGGTTGGCACCGGGCTCCTTTGCCAGCTTGGTACGCAGGCGGGCAATCACCGCCTGTGCATTATCTTTGCGTTCGGACAAGGGTTTCAGGGAGATAAACATCAGGCCCATATTGGTGCGCATGCCGCCGGTAAAGCCCACCACGCTTGAGACATCCGGATCGGCCCCCACGATTTTCATGAAGTCCTGCAACTTACCGCGCATCGCCTGAAACGAAATGCTTTGGTCGGCAGAAATAAAACCGGACAGGCGGCCGGTATCCTGCTCGGGCAAAAAGGTTTTAGGAATACTGATGAACAGCCACACCGTCAGGGCGACAGTGCCCACGAGCAACAGGATGACCCAGCGCGCATGGTTCAGCACGACGTTCAGAGAGCGGGCATAACCCTGTTGTACCGCCAGCAGCAGGCGGCCAATGCCCCGTCGCCGCGGCTGACTGCGCGGCGCATGGGGTTTCAGCAGGTAAGCACACATCATGGGCGTCAGCGTGATGGACACAAACAGCGAGATCAGAATAGCAACCGACAGGGTGATGGAAAACTCTGCGAAGAAGCGGCCAATCAGTCCGCCTGTCATCAGCAGCGGCAGGAAGACCGCGATCAGCGACAGGCTCATCGACAGCACCGTAAAGCCCACTTCACGCACGCCTTTGAGCGCGGCGGCCAGCGGTTTCATGCCCGATTCAACATGACGGGCAATGTTTTCCAGCACCACAATGGCATCGTCCACGACAAAGCCGGTGGCGATGGTCAGCGCCATCAACGACAGATTGTTCAGGCTAAAGCCGCACAAATACATGGCGGCAAAGGTGCCAATCAGCGAGACCGGCACGGCTGCCGCCGGAATCAGCGTGGCGCGACCTGAGCGCAGGAAAACAAACACCACCAGAATGACCAGGCCAACGGCGATAATAAGCGACTGCTCCACTTCTTCGAGCGACGCGCGGATGGTGGGTGAGCGATCCTGGGCAATCTGCAGATCGATCGCCGTCGGGATGATTTCGTGCAGTTCGGGCAGTTCAGCGCGAATACGATCAACCGTCTCAATCACGTTCGCATCCGCCGTTTTGCGAATCACCAGCAAAACGGCCGGTTTGCCCCGCGACATACCGGCGTTGCGCACATCCTGCACGGAGTCCTCAACGGTGGCGACATCGGACAACCGTACTGCCGCGCCGTTGTTGTATTGCACGATCAGCGGCTGGTATTCCCGGGCAGTTTGTAATGCATCGTTGGTCCGTAACTGCCAGCGCTGTTGCCCGTCTTCCAGCGCGCCCTGCGGACGGCGCTGGTTAGCGTTAGCGATGGTCTGACGCACCGCATCCAGCGACACGCCCTGATTAAATAACGCCTGCGGATTGAGCGCCACGCGCACTGCGGGCAGCGAGCTGCCGCCCACGGTGACATCGCCCACGCCATTAATCTGCGACAGCTTCTGTGCCAGCTGTGTCGACGCATAATCATAAAGCTGGGCTGGCGTGTACAGATCTGACGTCAGCGTCATAATCATGATCGGCGCGTCAGACGGGTTGGCTTTGCGGTAGGTCGGACGCGACGGCATGCCGGTAGGGAGCAGACTCTGCGCCGCGTTAATGGCCGCCTGCACATCACGTGCCGCGCCGTTAATATCACGATTAAAATCGAACACCATAATAATGCGGGTCGATCCCAGCGAACTGGTCGAGGTCATTTCACTGACGCCTGCAATTCGGCCCAGCGAGCGCTCCAGCGGCGTGGCGACCGAAGACGCCATCGTTTCGGGCGAGGCTCCTGGCAGGGACGCTGACACCATAATGACCGGAAAATCCACCTGCGGCAGCGGCGCCACCGGCAGCAGGCGGAAGCCCAGAATGCCCGCCAGCGCAATGGCCAGCGTCAGTAGCGTCGTGGCGACCGGACGATGAATAAACAAAGCAAAAAACTTCACGGCTGCGCCTCCGTCTGACCCAGGCGACGACGCAGGTTATGCGCCAGGCGGTCAAACAGCAGGTAGATTACCGGCGTGGTAAACAGCGTCAGAATCTGGCTCAGAATCAGGCCGCCGACCATGGCGATCCCCAGCGGCTGCCTCAGCTCTGCACCCACGCCAGTGCTGAGCATCAGCGGTAATGCACCCAGCAGGGCGGCCAGCGTCGTCATCAGAATCGGTCGGAAACGCAGCAGGCAGGCCTGATAAATCGCATCATAGGGCTTCATGCCCTGTTCACGTTCCGCCGCTAACGCGAAGTCGATCATCATAATGGCGTTCTTTTTCACAATACCAATGAGCAGAATGATGCCGATGATGGCAACAATATCCAGCTCATTCCCACTTATCATCAGCGCCAGCAGCGCACCGACGCCCGCCGTGGGCAACGTGGAGAGAATGGTGATGGGATGGATAAAGCTCTCATACAGCACGCCGAGCACGATATACATCGCCACGACTGCCGCCACAATCAGCCAGACGGTACTGGTCAGGGCAGCCTCGAAAGCCAGCGTGCTGCCCTGGAACTGCGTCATTACCTCTGAAGGCATCCCCAGTTCCGTCTCTGCCTGGTTGATCGCTTTGGTCGCATCTTCCAGCGAATAGCCCTTCGCCACATTGAAAGAGAATGTGGCGGAGGGGAACTGACTCAGGTGGTTAATCGTTAAAGGCGCATGGCGCTGGGCAATGCTGGCGATCGCGCTCAACGGCACGCTGCCACCGTCAGTGCTGTTCAGACGAATACTGTCCAGGCTTTGCAGGCCCGGCATGGTGCTGTTGTCCTGTTCCAGCACCACGCGGTACTGATTCGCCTGGGTATAAATCGTGGAGATCAGCCGCTGACCAAAGGCGTCATACAGCGCGTTATCTACGTCCGCCATGCTGATGCCCAGCCGGCTGGCACTGTCGCGGTCCACTTTGATATAGGCTTCCAGCCCCTGGTCCTGCCAGTCACTGCTGACGTCACGTAGCGCAGGGTGTTTCTGCAGGGCGTTAAGCAGGGCAGGGACCCAGGTGCTGAGCGAATCCAGCGAACCGGACTGCAGAGTAAACTGATACGGCGTACGGCTGGCCTGGGTATCAATTGTCAGGTCCTGCACCGCCTGCAACCACAAGGTGACGCCAGGAATTTTGCTGATCTGCGCTTGCAGCCGCTGCTGAATCTCCGGAATACGCTCGCTGCGCATATCCAGCGGTTTGAGGTTAATCTGCAACCGGGCACTGTTGAGTGACGGATTGGTGCCATCCACGCCCACGAATGAGGTCAGACTCTGCACAGCCGGATCTTTCATAATCACAGAGGCAACATCGCGTGTCCGCTCCGCCATACTGGCGTAGGATACCGACTGCGGTGCCTCCAGCGTTCCCTGGATAATGCCGTTGTCCTGCTGCGGAAAGAAACCTTTCGGAATGGCCATCCACAGCAAAACCGTCAGCAGCAACGTGCCGAGCGCCACGGACAGCGTCAGCCAGGGGTGATTCAGCACCCGGCGCAGCCCACGACCATAAACGGCAATGATGCGATCGAACATCGCTTCGCTGGCACGGGAAAAGCGGTTCTGCTTACGCAGTGACTCGGCGCTGAGCATGCGGGCACACATCATCGGCGTCAGGGTGAGCGAGACCACCGCTGAGATCAGAATTGCCACCGCCAGCGTCACCGCAAATTCGCGAAACAGGCGACCAATCACGTCGCCCATGAACAGCAGCGGAATCAATACCGCAATCAGTGAAAACGTTAACGAAATAATGGTAAAGCCAATTTCGCCTGCCCCTTTCAGGGCCGCTGTCATCGGCTTTTCCCCTTTTTCGATATAGCGCGAGATATTCTCAATCACCACGATGGCATCGTCCACCACAAAGCCTGTGGCGATGGTCAGCGCCATCAGCGTCAGATTATTGATGGAAAAGCCCAGGAAATACATTGCCGCAAAGGTGCCAATAAGCGACAGCGGAACAGCCACGGCCGGAATGATGGTCGCGGGCACATTACGCAAGAACAGGTAGATGATCATCACCACGAGCGCCATTGCCAGCATCAGCTCATGCTGCGTATCGGTGACGGACGCGCGGATATTGGTGGTGCGATCGGTGACCAGTTTGACATCGACGGATTTGGGCAGGCTGGCAATCAGCCCGGGCAGCATGGCGCGAATATTGTCGGCGGTTGCAATAATATTGGCACCCGGCTGGCGCTGCACATTCAGTACGATGGCGGGGTCACGGTTAGACCAGGCACCCAGCCAGCTGTTTTCGGCACCCTGTTCAATCGTAGCTACATCGGCCAGCCGCACTGGCGCGCCATTTTTATAACTGACGATCAGCTGGCGGTAATCCTCGACCGATTTCATCTGATCGTTGGCTGACAGCGTAACCGAGCGGGTCGGACCATCAAGACTGCCTTTCGCGGAATTTACGTTGGCGTTGGTGATCGCCGTACGCACCATTTCGCTGGTCAGGCCCATAGAGGCTAATGCCTGGGTGTTCATCTTAACGCGCACCGCGGGACGCTGGCCGCCGGTCAACGTGACCAGGCCAACGCCGGTCACCTGGGAAATTTTCTGCGCGACGCGTGTTTCCACCATGTCCTGTACCTGGGTTAAGGGCATGCTGGTGGTGGTGACGGCGAGCGTCATGATGGGCGGATCCGCCGGGTTAACTTTGCTGTAAACCGGCGGATTCGGCAAATCGCTGGGCAGCAGGTTAGAGGCAGAGTTAATCGCCGCCTGCACTTCCTGTTCTGCGACATCGAGCGGCAGCGAGAGCTGGAACTGCAGCGTCACCACCGAGGCGCCGCCAGAACTTTGCGAGGCCATCTGCTTAAGACCGGACATCTGACCGAACTGACGTTCAAGAGGCGCTGTAATCGACGACGTCACCACATCCGGACTGGCACCGGGATACAGGGTAACAACCTGAATGGTCGGATAGTCCACTTCGGGTAACGCTGACACCGGCAAAAAGCGGTAACCCAGAATCCCCGCCAGCAGAATAGCAATCATCAGTAACGTCGTCGCGACCGGGCGCAGAATAAACTGGCGTGACGGTCCTCCGCTGCGGTCAGGAGGCATAACCTGCATTACTCTGACTCTCCTTTGGATGGCAAGCTGGCGCGGCTCTGTTTAGTTGCACTGCTCTGTGCTGCAACCACTTCCACTTTTGCCCCCTCTGTCAGGCGGTCAAGGCCATCCGTTACCACGCGGTCGCCCGCGCTCAGTCCGGCATTGATGACCACTTTCTGACTGTCCTGGAAACCGGCGGTCACGGTTTTCTTACTCACCTTATCTTCGCTGTTAATCACCCAGACAAAGTGGCCTTCGTTGCCCATCTGTAACGCGGCTACCGGAATCACGACGGCATCCTGCAACGTATTCACCTTCAGCCGGGCGTTGACGAACTGATTAGGGAAAAGCAGGTCATCCTGATTATCAAAACGCGCTTTGATTTTTATGGTGCCTGTCGTGACGTCGATCTGGTTATCCAGGCTGAGCAGTGTTCCGCGCGCAATCAGGTGTTGATTGCTGCGGTCCCAGGCTTCCACCAGCAACGGTTCGCCACTTTTCTGCGCCTGCATGATCTGGCTGATATTGTTTTCGGCGACGCTAAAGACGACATCCACCGGATGCGTCTGAGTAATCACCACCAGACCATTGGTATCACCGCTGGTGATGTAGTTGCCAATATCAACCTGCTTCAGGCCGACGCGACCCGCAATCGGGGACGTAATTCGGCTGTAAGTCAGGTTCAGCTGTGCGCTGGCAACGCTGCCTTCGTCGGCCTTAATCGTGCCCAGGGTTTCACTGACCAGCGCGTTTTGCGTATCCAGATCCTGCTGGGATACCAGCGAGGTTTTCGCCAGCTTCTGGTAACGGGCTAAATCACGGCGGGCGTTCGCAAGCGTAGCCTGATCGCGCGCCAGCTGGCCTTGAGCCTGCATCAGGGCGACCTGATAGGGACGCGGATCGATCTCTGCCAGCAGATCGCCGGCTTTGACCTGGTGGCCTTCCGTGAAATGGATGGCCACCAGGTTACCATCTACCCGGCTGCGTACCGTGACGGTATTGGCTGCGGTCACCGTACCCAAACCGCTAAGGTATTGCGGCACACTTTCTGTTACAGCGCTGGCAGCCTGCACGGGCGCAAGCGGTTTATGTCCACCGTTGCCTCTTTTGCCGTGTTCTGACTGGCTGGATGTTTCGTTGCCTGCGGGTTGGGCTGGATGCTTCCACCAGTAGTAACCGCCTGCAGCAGCGGCAATAACCATCGCTAAAATCAGGCCTTTTTTCATTCCAGGATGTCGGTTGTTCATTGTTATTGTTGCTCTCCAGCGATATCGTTCCAGGACGCGGGCGTAAACGTTAGCCTGCAAACCACGAATTGTAGTCGTCCCTGCGGGTAAAAATTTGAAGGAATTAAGGATATCTGTCAGCGCACCGTAAGTATGTCGGTTTTTTGAAAAAACGGCGTTGGCAAAGAGTCAGATTTGATGTGAAACAAGGCGGACTACGCTGACCACAGCGCGCCGGATCATATCCTGCCTGATCAGGAAATACAGGATTAAAAACAACTTATCCTTCAGGAAGATGACACATTCATCACCCAGCGCTTTACGCAGCCGTGCGCAGCATGAAGAAGGTCAGCGTTTAACCTTACGTTATGCCTGCTGAGACATTGAGCGCTGAGCAAGGGGGCGCGGCGCAAAGAGGAATAAGCATCATCTTCGATACCGCCGGGTCCGTCAGTAACGTGCATTGCCGGACCGGGCGCTATCCTTAACGCGGCAGAACCGGCTGACGCATGGTGCCGCTTTAACCCCGCTCAAGATTAAAGGGCAGAAGGGCTTTTTTCTGAGGACAGGCACTGCATTCGTTTTGCCTTCAACGCAAAAGAAAGCACGGGCTCACTTACTCTGTCGCTTTACCCGTGCGCAAACTGACAAAGCCAGAAGGGGCATTTTCTGCGAGGTATTCCGCAGCGCTGAGCGACCTGAAGGCACCGCGTCAGCGGCGCGAGGACCGCCGAAGCCAAAGTGCCCCTTCTGGCGATCTCACCCGCCGACATCACAACAATGGGTTAGCATCCCAAAACAGCTCAGCCTGACGTCTTCGCGGTAAAGGCAAACGAAGGAAAGGGAGCCGAAGCCAAAATGCCCCTTCAGGCGATTTCACCCGCCGAGAGTGCTGCACTTTATTCGACTCCCCCCGCTGTCAGGCAAACATCACCTCAGCCCAGCGCGCCAGACCAGCAGTCACTGAGGCAAAGTCATCTCCGCCAGCAATCGGTGTACCTGGCAGGGCCTGCTGCAGCGCAGCGCGCAGCAGAGGCGAACGTGCACTACCGCCCGTCAGATAGATCACTTCCGGCTTAATATGACTGGTCGCCAGCGCCAGATGTACCTGTTCCAGGATCTTCTCCAGCGGCTGGCTGATCGCGTCCTGCAGGGTTGCCACGCTGATATCGGCCTGTAAATCCGCGCTGATAAAATCCAGTGCAGCGGCGAAGTCAGGGCGGTCGGAGAGGGCGATTTTGCTCTCTTCCGCAGTACGCACCAGACGATAGCTCAGCTTTTGTTGCCAGACTTTTAACAGGTGTGCCACGGCGGCAGGATTTTCGGCATCCCGTACCAGATCGCGCAACAGTTTGCCGCAGGCGGTACTGTAAAAATCGCTTTGTGCAGGCACATCGTTGATGGCGACGGCATTCCACCAGGGCAGGGCAGGTAAGGCCGTGCCTTTTTGTGTCTTCCCGCCCGCGCCCAGCAACGGCATCAACGCTTTAAACGCCAGCATAATATCCAGGTCATTACCGCCCACGCGGCAGCCACTATGGCCCAGCAGGCTTTCCCGCCGGTCTGACAGATGACGCCACTGCGGCCCCATCAACAGCATCGAACAGTCGGTGGTTCCCCCACCGATGTCCACGACCAGCACGCGGGTTTCTTTTTCGAGTGTGGCTTCAAAGTCCAGCCCCGCCGCGACCGGCTCAAACTGAAACTCCACCTCCCGAAAGCCCGCGCGTTTAGCGGCACGCAATAAGATGCCCTGGGCCTGCGCGTTGGCCTCTTCGCTGCCCAGTCCCTGAAAGTTCACCGGGCGGCCAATTACCGCCTGTTCAATTGACTGGTCAAGCTGTGCTTCGCCCTGCTGACGAATATGCAGCATCATGGCGCACACTAAATCTTCAAAGAAGGCGATCTGCTGGGGTTTTAACCCACTCGCGCCCAGGAAGGACTTCGGCGACTTCACGAACCAGACATCTTCCGGATCGACCATATAGTGCTGAAGCGCGGTCAGACCGAACTGCACGCTATCGGAGAGAACATCGATATCTTCTTCACGGTTATAGCGCAGCGCCCGTTGCAACAGCGCCGTGCTTTCCTGGTCCGGCGTGGCAACCTGATGATGGCGATAAAGCCATTCCGTAACGGCTTCACGTGTCGGGGAGCAGATCATCGATGGCAGCAGGCGTTGACCGTTCTCCAGCGTTAACAGTCGTGGTGTGCCTTTTTCGCTGACCGCAATCGAGCAGTTAGCCGTACCGTAATCGAATCCAATGAACATTTTTCGCCCCCAGGCAGGAAAAAGGGGGCGACTTTAGCGCAGCTGTAAAGGTGAGGCAAGCGGCGAGCGGCAGAATTAGCGAATCGCAAAAAGGTGATCTTCACTCAGTTTGCTGAGCGGCTGGCGCTCGGCAACCGCACTGCCCCAGACTCCGTCAACATCCAGGCTGGTAAGCGTGGTCAGAACGGCCGGCACGGAGACTGGGCCCGCAAGCAATATAATATTACGTTCATTGGTCTGGCTTTGAATAATGGAAATCAGCATTTCATCCATCAGATTGTTATGCAGGTTCGCCACCAACTCGGGTGCCAGAATCAGGCAGTCCACCACTTTACCGGTTAACTGATTAAACGCATCCAGGTTACGGCCAAACTGTTGCAGCACGATGCGACAGCCTGCCTGGCGCAGCTTCATCAGTGTGCCCAAAAGCTGCTCGCCGCCCGATAACACGCTGGCGGCATGCAGCGCGATACCGCTGTTACTGTTCGCCAGACCGGATTCTGCAAAACGGACACAAAGTTTCTCAACGAAAACCGGATTATAAAGCGCGTTAACATCCACGGGCAAAATTAAGGCAATGCCTTTTTGGCTCATAGCCGCAATGCGATGACGGAAAAAAGCCTCAACGATATTGTCTTCCAGCCGCTGTTTCAGCGCCGCGTCAGTCAGGTTGTTACGCAGCAGATGTTCATCCACCAGCAGTCCTTCCCGGGTAAACAACTGCACTTCAATCAACCAGACGCTGGCTGAGTGCGGCTTACCTGGCGGTGCGACAGCCCAGACCTGGAGTTCCACCTGCAACGCATCCAGGGTTGCCTGATCCAGCGAATGGTGGCTGCCGGTCAGGGCCAGCGGATGCTGTTCGTACACCATGTAGCGCCCGCGGCCGCTGCGTTTAGCGTTGTAACAGGCAATATCGGCCTGGGACAACACATCACTGCTTTGACAATTATTTGGTGAAATTTGTGTCATGCCTGCGCTGGCCCCAACCTGATAGGCCCGGCCCAGCCATTCAAAACAATAGTCGTTGACTGCACGCACGATACGCTGCACCACGTCACGGGCCTGGTCCACCAGACATTCAGGCATGAGCACGGCAAATTCATCCCCGCCAAGACGGGCGAGAAAGTCGGTGCTGCGCAGGTGGTGACGCATTAAATCGGAAAGTTCGCTCAGCAGTGCATCCCCGGCGGCGTGCCCGGCGCTGTCGTTAACCGCTTTGAATTTATCCAGGTCAATAAACACCAGTACATGCTGATGTTGATGTTCAGCGGCATCGGACAGCAGTCGCTTCAGTTGCAACTCAAAACTGGCGCGATTGGGCAGGCGGGTTAACGTATCGTGCAGCGCGCTGTAGCTCAATCGTTTCATGACCTTACGTGATTCACTCACATCCTGAATGACCATCACCGCGCCGCGTTCGGTTCCCGATTCCGATTTCAGCGGTGTTATCGTGTAATGGATATCAATATGCTCACCATTCAGGGTGTGAAGCACCCACTCTTCCGACAAATAGGGCGCAGTCTTTTCAGAATGCGTGGGGTTGATCATCAGATTTTCTACGGGCGCGCCGTGACGGCCATGGGTGATGTGAAGCAGTTCACTTACCGGTCTGCCGACCGCGGCTTCCTGTGACCAGCCAGTCATTTTTTCAGCCACCGGATTCATGAAAGTGACGCGCATGGCCTGATCCGTACTGATGACGGCCTCGCCGATGGAATCGAGCGTAATCATCATGCGCTCTTTTTCCTGAAACAGGGCTTCGTTCAGGTTACGCAGCGGCGTAATGTCCTGTGCAACGCCCAGTATGCGCTCGATCCGGCCTTCCTGACTGAGTAAACGATTCGCCTGAGAACGTATCCAGTAATGTCCTTCTTCGCGCATCACGCGATACTCCATTTGAAACGCGCTGCTTTCTTCAATGGCCTGCTGTATGGTCTGCACACAAAATGCGCGATCGTCGGGATGCACCAGTTTGATCCACAAGTCGAAGCTGGGCACTTCATCCGACTGCAAACCGAACAATGTGTACATGCGTTTATCCCACAGCATTTCTCCACTGTTCATGTTCCATTCCCACACGCCAATGCCGCCCGCTTCGTTGGCCAGCGTGATACGTTCCATTAATCGCTGGTTGACCAACTCGCTCTGTTTTAATTCAGAAATATTCACAATCTGCGCAATAAAATAGAGCGGTTGTTGTTCGCTGTCCCGTACCAGCGAAACCGTCAGCCGCACCCAGACGATTTCATGGTCCTTACGGAAGTAACGCTTCTCCAGCGTGAACGACAAAATCTCGCCAGCCAGCAGCTTATCCATTTTGCCATCGTCAATACCCAGGTCGTCAGGATGCGTAATCTGCTGGAAAGTCAGGTTCTTTAATTCGTACTCGGGATAACCCAGCGTGTCGCATAATGATTTATTCACCTGAAGCCAGCGGCCTTCGGGTGAAACCAGCGCCATGCCAATAGCGGAATACTCCATGGCGTTACGAAAACGCGTTTCGCTTTCACTGATATGGCGCGTTTCATGGCGGAACGCATCCATGACCAGCGACATAATATGGCAGGGGATTAAGACCATCAGAAACGGCAGCCAACTGACAATCATGGCGTAATTCGTCGTCGTAGGCGTGACGATTATCCAGTCTAAAGAAAGCAGCAGCGCCATAAAGCTGGCGTTGAGAAAGAACAGGACAAACGCCTCCACCTTGGGCAGCCGAACAGCGCACCAGAACAGCACGACCAAAATGAAGGTAAACGGCCAGGGCAAAAAACGCAGCGACAAATAGCTGGCAATCAGCGTCAGAACGAGGCTGAAAAGTGTTTCAAACAGCGAGGCGCGCCTGAGGTAACCCTTAGGCAAGGGCCAGGAGAGCAGCAGCAGAACCGGCCCAAGCGCGAGCATGCCGATGATTTCCGAAATCACCCATGTATAAAAGAAGGCGAAAGAGGCCTGTTGTCCAACCTGTAAAACCCACAGCGCCAGTACGCCACCAATCAGTGGCGAAATCACGCCGGTGGCAAAAACAAAGCGCAGCCAGTCGCGCAGCGACACCAGCGGTGCCTCGCGGTTAAGCAACGCGCGCAGCAGCATGCCACCGATGCCCGCCTGCAAAAGGTTCAACAGGGCAAATTTTAAATTTGAAAGCGCAGGACCGATGACAAACGCATTGGCTGCGGCGGTGCCAATCAGGCAGGCCGCAAGAAACAACGGCAACTGACGTGATGTGCAGCGAAACACCACCACGGTCATTAAGGCGGTGGAAAACCATAAAGGCGAGATCTTGCCGCTCACTACGATCAGTTCAAGGCAGAACAAGGTCAGGACGAACGAAACCAGGCCAAGCCCGCAGGCATGAAGCCACGAATTAGGTGATTTATCTGACGAAGCCAGCGCATCAACGATCATTTATCGATCCAGCAGGGTACAAGGTATTGACATGGCAGGTGACGAGATAGCCATCCTGATTGAAGAATGCTAGCACATTTGTTGGAGAAAAAAGGGGGGAAATCATTAAATTGCGTTATTTGACCGATTGACGGGCTCGTCTGTGAGGCGAGCCCGTCTCGCCTTATTCAACGAAAAAGGTCGGCACGGGTATAGGGTTTTTCCAGGCCCGCGAGGCGGGCTGAAAAGTGCTCAAGAAACTGCTGCGTGGTGGCGATGCGTCCATGTCCCAGCAGCAGCACCGGCACCAGCAATGCGGCGGCAATCTGCGGCCAGCTAAACCCTTTTAATGCGGTTTCGCGTTGTGAAAGCAAAAAAGCTGTGCTCAGTGTAAAGCCTAACAGCAGTCCGGTCAGGACTTCGCTGAGGGAATGGGCATGGATGACGAGGCGGGAAAACCCCACCATTAAGGGGATCATATAGCCCACGCCAATGGCGAAACCGCGCCACAGGCTCGGCCAGCGTCCGGATATCAGCCAGAGCATCACGGGCCACAGGGTGGCAGACATGGCGCTGTGGCCGCTAAATCCGGTGAAGTTAAAACGGGCACTGCCAATGCCAAAGCCCAGAAAGAGAATTTTTGACAGGCTGACAACCAGCCCCGCCAGGCCAAAGGCAAAAAGCCAGTACCATACGGTGCGCCGGTTATCACTTTTCCACGGCAAAATCAGTGCAATAATCACCGCCGTGGGAATTAATAACATACTGTCACCAAAATAGGTGAGGGTCTTCCAGAGCATAGTTTTCCTTTATTTTTTTCGGGCCCCAGGCCCTTTTTGTTCAGGTTTGTAAGACCTGATACGTGCTGTGCATCGTCATGCTGTCTGAGAGGGCTAGTTTATCGATGAAATCATTCGAGTTAAAAGGGGAAAGTCTGAAAACCGGCCATGCCATTTCTCTGGCATCAAAAGACCGAAATCCCTATACTTAGCGCCAAATCACCCTCTCCGTTCAGCCCCATTAACTGGGTGCGCAGTTTGCGTACAGTTTCTGGCTCCAGTATCAGGTTTTTAAAAGTATGACTGACAAGTCCCATCAGTGCGTGATCGTTGGCATTGCAGGTGCATCCGCATCCGGTAAAAGTTTAATCGCCAGTACCCTGTATCGTGAAATTCGCGATCAGGTGGGTGATGAACACATCGGTGTTATTCCCGAAGATGCCTATTACAAAGATCAAAGTCACCTCACCATGGAAGAGAGGGTTAAGACCAATTATGACCATCCCAGCGCGATGGATCATGATTTGCTGTTACAGCATCTGCGCGCTGTCAAAGCAGGACAGGACATTGAACTGCCGGTTTACAGCTACGTTGAGCACACCCGCACGCAAGAGACGCTGCATCTCAAGCCCAAAAAAGTCATTATTCTTGAAGGCATTCTGTTGTTAACGGATGCGCGGTTACGCCAGGAACTGAATTTTTCCATTTTCGTCGATACGCCGCTGGATATTTGCCTGATGCGCCGAATGAAGCGCGACGTCAATGAACGCGGTCGCTCAATGGATTCCGTCATGAGTCAGTATCAGAAAACGGTACGCCCGATGTTTCTGCAGTTCATTGAACCGTCAAAACAGTACGCGGATATCATCGTGCCGCGCGGTGGTAAAAACCGCATCGCGATTGATATTCTGAAGGCCAAGATTAACCAGTTTTTCGAGTAGTTTACGTCTCAAAAGGCGTGACGCGAACAGGTTAAAAGCACAGATGCGCCCTGTTCGCTACACTTACTTCATGGAGTTACCGTAATGAGATTATGCGACCGCGATATTGAAGCCTGGCTCGACACTGGAAAACTGGCGATTACCCCACGGCCAACCGTGGAACATATCAATGGTGCAACAGTGGACGTGCGTTTGGGCAATCAGTTCCGGACGTTCAGCGGACATACCGCGCCGTTTATTGATTTAAGCGGCCCGAAGCACGAGGTCAGTGCTGCGCTGGATCGCGTCATGAGCGATGAGATCGTGTTGCCGGAAGGTGAGGCGTTCTTTCTGCATCCGGGCGAACTGGCGCTGGCGGTAACGCTGGAATCTGTCACGATTCCCGACGATCTGGTGGGCTGGCTCGACGGGCGTTCTTCACTTGCCCGCCTCGGGCTAATGGTTCACGTCACTGCGCACCGTATCGATCCGGGCTGGCAGGGCCGTATCGTGCTGGAGTTTTATAATTCAGGCAAACTGCCTCTGGCGTTGCGCCCTGGCATGTTGATTGGTGCGCTAAGCTTTGAACCGCTTTCCGGTCCGGCAGCGCGTCCCTATAATCGCCGTGAGAATGCAAAATATCGTGGCCAGCAGGGTGCTGATGCCAGTCGTATCGACAAAGATTAATTCATGAGGATGTGATGAGAAGAGTGATAACCACGCTGGCCATTCTACTGGTAGTGGTCGTAGCCGGATTAACGGCGTTGGTCATGCTGGTGAACCCTAACGACTTCCGTAGTTACATGGTGCAAGAGGTCGAACAGCGTAGCGGTTATCAACTCACTATCGATGGCGACCTGCGCTGGCATGTGTGGCCGAAACTCAGCATTCTCGCCGGACGGATGAGCCTGACGGCACCCGGAGCGGCGCAACCGGTTGTTTCTGCCGATAACATGCGTCTGGATGTTAATCTTCTGCCGTTACTTTCCCATCAGCTCAGCGTAAGCCAGGTGATGTTAAAAAATGCCATCGTGCGGGTCACGCCAGACAGCGCCGCGCGGGCACCTGAGAACGCGCCGCGCGCGCCACACAACAGCGAACCCACCTCGTCTGCCGGCTGGTCGTTTGACATCGACAATCTGCAACTGTCCGACAGCCTGCTTATCTGGCAGCAGCCGGGCGGGGACGCCTTTACCTTCCGTAATCTTAATCTGGATATGGAGCAGGATCAGTCCAGAATCGCCACGATCGGCCTGACGACCAGTCTGACCCGTAACCAGCGCACCGCTGTCCTGACGCTGAAAGGGCAACTGGACAAATCACGCTATCCGCATCAGTTGAGCGGCCAGGTGGCGCAGGTCGACTATAACCTGACCGGAGCGAGCCTGCCGCCAGAGGGCATTAAAGGCACGCTGAGCTTTCAGGGCAACTGGGACCTGGATAAAAATCGTTTTGACGTGAGCAATCTTAAGCTGACCGCTAACGACAGCGTGCTCAGCGGGCGCGCTGAAGGCGAACTTACGCCGCCGCAAAAGCTGGCGCTGGATCTTCATGCCAGCGCACTCAATATGGACAATCTGTTGTTTATCTCGACCCTGACCCAGCAGATGAGTGGACAAAACAGTCAGATTGCCCCGGCACCGGTCATCGCGGACCAGCCTGAACCGACCAATGCAGACTCCCCGCTTAACGACATTGATCTTGATTTGTCGCTGCAGGCCGATAGCGCGGTCTGGCGTGGCCTGAACCTGACCAAACTCTCCCTCAAAGCGGTTAATCAACAGGGGCTGGTAACCTTCAGTACATTATCAGGCAATGTGGGGCAGGGGAGCTTCTCTGTACCGGGCAGTATCGACATTCGTCAGCCTGTTACGCAGGTCGCTTTTACGCCGGTGCTGAACCAGATAGCTATCCAGCCTTTATTAAAAGCGCTGGCCTTGCCGCCGTCGCTGCAGGGAACCCTGAGCCTTAAAGGTGAATTGTCGGGTGAAAATCTGACGCTTGCGGATGCAAAACGCAGCTGGCAGGGCAAGGCCGATATCCAGGCGCATGATCTGAAACTGGCCCAGCTCGACTTACAGCAAATGGTGCGCAGTGCCGTGGCACGTGTCAGCGACCGTGTCAGCAGTGATTCTCAGGCGTACGGACAGGGCATTGAGCAGGTGAGCGGACAACTGGCCATGAAAAATGGGCTGCTGACGTTAAGTCATCTCGACGGTGGAGGGAAGGCGCTGACGCTGCGCGGCGAGGGGCGTATCAATCTGGTGCAGCAACAGCTGGATGTGACGCTGGGCCTGACACTGAGCGACTGGCGCGGCGACGAAAAACTGGTGGCCGCGCTGTCCGACCAGGTGATTCCGTTCCGTATTTATGGCAGTTGGGCTAATCCGCAATATACGCTGCCGGTAGATGATGTCATGCGTGACAGGCTACAGAATGAGGCAAAATCCCGCCTCAATCAGTGGCTCGATCGTCAACAGGCAAAAGACAAGAACAGTACGCACCCGTAATTACCGTCGGCAGCCGGCGCTGAATTACGCTTTCAGCGCCGCACCGTCGACGTAAGGTACAATCCCTACCTTCTGAATCCGGTGCTGATCGACCTGTAAAGTCCGTAGCCGGTATTCGCCAAGCTGAATCTCTTCGCCTTCCTGCGGCACATGTTGCAGGCGATCCATCATTAAACCTGCGATCGTGTGGTAATGCTGTGTGTTTTCTCGCGGCAGCGTGACGTAAAGGGCCAAATCGTCCAGTGGCATATGGCCATTGGCAATCCAGCCGCCTGCACCGTCAGGCTGAATGTCGTGGCGTGCCTCTGAATCGGCTTCGTTCGGCAGATTGCCCGCAATCGCCTCCATTAAATCGCTCAGCGTCACCACGCCTTCTACCGACCCGAACTCATCGACCACAAACGCAAAATGCGTCTGTGCCTGGCGGAACTGCTCCAGCGCCTGTAACACCGTTATTCGCTCATGGAAGACCAGCGGCTGACGGATCAGGCTACGCAGATCCAGGGCATGCTGATGCAGCAACTGATGCAGCAGATCGTTAACATGGACAACACCAAGCGGTTCGTTACCGTTTTCGGTGATAACGATGCGCGTATGCTGATTGCGGTCAAGATCGGCCATAATGACGTCGGGATCGTCGCTTAAATCAATGTGCTGAACATCATGGCGCGTGGTCATAATTGTGTCGATACGACGTTGCCCCAGTCCCATCACGCTGGCAATCATCACACGTTCCTGCCGGTTAAACAGGGCAACAGACTCACCGTCAGCCAGCATAGAAGCGGTTTGCGTATCCAGCTCGGCCTGTTCCGCTTCACCACGCAGCAGCCGCAGCACGGCTTCAGCTGTGCGCTGGCGAAGGGGCCGTCCGGCTGACAACACTTTACGGCGGTTAAACTGTGCCAGCTGATTCAGGGCTTCAATGACGACGGAGAAACCGATCGCGGCATACAGATAGCCCTTGGGAATCGCAAAACCAAACCCTTCCGCCACCAGACTGAAACCAATCATCAGCAAAAAGCTCAGACACAGAATCACGATGGTCGGATGGTTGTTAACAAAGCGCGTCAGCGGTTTACTGGCTAACAACATCAGTAAAATGGCGATAGTGACCGCCGCCATCATGATCGGCAGATCGTTGACCATCCCGACGGCGGTAATCACCGCATCCAGAGAAAAAATGGCATCCAGCACGACAATTTGTGCCACGACGGGCCAGAATTTAGCGCCGCCCTTTTGTTGAGTGTCCTCCGCATCGCTGCCTTCAAGTCGTGTGTTAAGTTCGGTGGTCGCTTTGAACAGCAAAAACATCCCCCCGCACAACAGCAACAGATCACGCGCACTAAAGGCATGATGCGCGAAGGTGAATAAAGGTTGAGTCAGCGTTACAAGCCAGGAAAGCGAGGCTAACAGCAGCAGGCGACAAACCAGCGCCATGAGCAGACCAATAATGCGCGCGCGGTCGCGCAACGCCGCAGGCAGTTTCTCCACCAGGATAGCGATAAACACAAGGTTATCAATACCCAGCACCAGCTCCAGAACGATTAGCGTTACTAAACCTGCCCACAATGAGGGATCGGTCATTACCTCCAGCATGCGTTATTCACCTGAATGTCTAAAAATAAGCTTTGTCTGATGATAGTGGACAGACGGCGTCGGGACAAATAGCGGAATGACAGGCGCTTTACGCTTTATTTAGACACAGACCACTTTAATTACAGGCGAATTAATGGACGAAATGATTAATGCGGGAAGGACTGTAAGGGATAAAGGTTGCAGATTAATGTCACTACACTCGCCATTCAGAGGAATTTCTTATGCGATTAATCCTGGTGCCAACATGGAATAAATCTGATTTTTTTCTTCCCTGGCACCCAAAATGAGCGGCTTCAATACTTATTACTGGTAGTCTTTTTCCTAAAATAGTCCGGTGATGGCGGGGTCCACTTGTAAACAGGCCAGTAATAACTAGTATAGCAACGAGTTAGTTAACGCCTGCGTCTGAACCTGTAATTTGCGCAATCATCCGTCAGGGTAAGCAGCGGAATGTAAACGCATTCGGCAAGGGATGCGTTGTGCGCCTTCATTTGTGGCGCAGGGAGAACCCGAGGCTATCAAGGCGGTATTGGCACCGACAGCCAAGGGCGGTAGCGTGCCTGACTTGCCGCTGTGGTTTGATATTTAATCAGTCCTGTGTGGGTAAAGTCAGAGTAATCTGTTGGTATTGAGTACGGGATTATTGTTTTCATAGTCAATGACAATGGCGTAAATGCCGCAGGAGCTCCCCTCAGAAACGCTTCAGGCTCAACATCAGTACTGTTCACTTCAGGGTCTGGTCGTGGTGGGTTAAGGAAATAAAATAAAGAGTTAAATATGCGCGATAACCATTTTACGTTTAAAAGTCTTATCACCAAATTATTATTGGCTTGTTCTGATTTAATATGTTTCAACGCGGCATTATTTATCGCGATGATGCTAATTAATTTGACATCTCCATCTCTTTTATCGGATATGTCTGACCGGGAATTAAATTTAAAAATTGCTACCCACATTTGCCTGTCAGTAATTTGCGTGGGCTGGTTCTGGGTCAGACTGCGTCATTACACCTATCGCAAACCTTTCTGGTTCGAATTAAAAGAAATTTTTCGTACCATTCTTATTTTTTCCGTTATTGAACTGTCAATCACGGCACTGTCTCAGTGGCAGATGTCCCGTTTTGTCTGGCTGCTGACCTGGCTTATCACGCTGGTGATTATTCCTGTCTGTCGCTCCGTTTTTAAACGCGTCTTAAATAATTATGGCCTGTGGAAAAAACAGACCATCATTATCGGCAGCAGTAAAAATGCCCAAGAAGCGTGGGAAGCGCTGCAAAGTGAAGAAGTCATGGGATTCGATGTCATTGCCTTCTACGACGTTGATGGGACCTGCCCTCAGGATGTCATGTCGGGCGTTCCTGTTCTGCGCGACGAACAGGACGTATGGAAGCTGACCAATGCGGACACCCAGTTCATCGTGGCGGTGGAATTCGAGCAAAGCCAGTACCGTGATATGTGGCTGAAATCACTGGCTATGCACAACTGTCGCTCCGTTTCTGTCATTCCGACGCTGCGCGGCGTACCGCTGTACGGTACCGATATGGCCTACATCTTCAGCCATGAAGTCATGATCCTGCGCGTGCAGAATAACCTGGCTAAGCGTACGTCACGCTTCCTGAAGCGCGTATTCGATATTGTTGGCGCACTATCTATCATCGTCATGCTGCTCCCCGCGCTGCTGGTGCTGGGTTTTCTGGTCGGCCGGGATGGCGGTCCACCGATTTATGGTCATGAGCGCGTGGGCATGAATGGCCGTAAATTCAAATGTCTGAAATTCCGTTCGATGGTGATCAACTCCAAAGAAGTGCTTGAGGAAGTGCTGCGTACCGATCCGGTCGCCCGTGCTGAGTGGGATAAAGATTTCAAACTTAAAAACGATCCACGCATTACCAAAGTCGGCCACTTCATTCGTAAAACCAGCCTGGATGAGCTGCCGCAACTGTGGAACGTCGTTCGGGGTGATATGAGTCTGGTAGGACCGCGTCCTGTCATCGAAGACGAGCTGGCACGCTACGCCGGTGACGTGGATTACTACCTGATGGCCAAACCCGGCATGACCGGACTGTGGCAGGTCAGTGGTCGTAACGACGTAGATTATGAAACGCGCGTCTATTTCGATTCCTGGTACGTGAAAAACTGGTCGTTGTGGAACGATATCGCCATTTTGTTCAAAACCGTCGGTGTCGTGCTTAAGCGTGATGGTGCTTATTAACCGCAGGAAAAAGGTGCCAGCCTCTCTCTGACAGCACACGACAGGGGAGCGGGTTGGTACATTTTTCTAAAAAAAAGCGGTACGGCATTGATAAACAGCCATGTTCTGCTTTGCTTTATTTCTTTCTGGGTAAAGCGCGTGATCGGTAAAAGACAGGAGCTAAGAATAATGAACGACATGTTCAGTGCCTGAGTCAGGATAGTTTACTTTTTTTGAGCGCTTACACAGCGGCGTACTTGCCTCTATCAAACATTAACTGATAGCGAAGATCTAAATGATTACAATGAAAATGAAGATGATACCTGTTTTGGTATCTGCCACGTTTATGGCCGGCTGTACCGTCGTGCCGGGGCAAAATTTATCCACTTCGGGAAAAGATGTCATTGAGCAGCAGGACAATAACTTTGACATCGACAAGTACGTTAACGTGTATCCGTTAACGCCGAGCCTGGTGGAAAGAATGCGTCCTAAGCCACTGGTAGCACAAGCCAACCCGTCACTGCAAAATGAGATTCAGAACTATGAATACCGTATCGGCATTGGTGATGTGCTCACCGTGACCGTATGGGATCACCCTGAACTCACCACGCCCGCTGGTCAGTACCGCAGTGCAAGCGACACCGGTAACTGGGTCCATTCAGATGGCACCATTTTCTACCCTTATATTGGTCGGGTCCGTGTCGCAGGCCGGACCGTAGGGGAAGTGCGTAATGAGATCGCGCGTCGCCTGGCACAGTACATCGAAAGTCCTCAGGTTGACGTCAGCATTGCTTCCTTTAAGTCACAGAAAACTTACGTAACCGGTGCGGTGACCACCTCAGGTCAACAGCCTATTACCAACGTTCCGCTTACTATCCTGGACGCAATTAACGCCGCGGGCGGACTGGCTGCGGACGCCGACTGGCGCAACGTGGTTCTGACGCATAATGGCCGCGAACAGCGCGTGTCATTGCAGGCGTTGATGCAGAATGGCGATCTGAGCCAAAACCATCTGCTTTATCCGGGTGACATTCTGTATGTGCCGCGCAACGACGATCTGAAAGTCTTCGTTATGGGTGAAGTGAAACAGCAGGCCACCCTGAAGATGGATCGCAGTGGCATGACGCTGGCGGAAGCGCTGGGCAATGCGGCGGGCATGGATCAGACCACGTCGGATGCGACCGGTGTCTTTGTTATCCGTCCGACACGCGGCACAGACCGCAACAAGATCGCCAATATTTACCAGTTGAACACCAAAGATGCTGCATCAATGGTGATGGGTACCGAATTCCAACTCGAACCTTACGATATCGTCTACGTGACCTCGACGCCGCTGACGCGTTGGAACCGCGTGATATCGCAGTTGATACCAACCATAGCCGGTGTTAACGATGCGACGCAGGCCGCACAACGCATCCGCAACTGGTCGAACTAAGGTTTCGCCATGATTAAGTCTGTGTTAGTCGTCTGCGTAGGCAACATCTGCCGCTCTCCTACCGGAGAGCGCCTGTTCAAACGTGCGCTGCCGCAACTCTCTGTCGCCTCAGCCGGTCTGGGTGCCCTCGTCGGGCACGCGGCGGATAAAACCGCCTCTGACGTCGCGGCCGATAACGGGTTGTCACTGGAAGGGCACGAGGCCCAACAGTTAACGGCCAACCTGTGTCGGGAATATGACCTGATTCTGGTGATGGAAAAGCGCCACATTGAACAGGTTAACCGCATTGACCCGGCAGCGCGTGGCAAAACGATGCTGCTTGGGCACTGGCTCGATCAGAAGGAAATTGCGGATCCGTACAGAAAAAGCCGTGAGGCCTTTGAAGAGGTTTACGGGTTACTGGAACACGCCACTCAGAAATGGGTCAGCGTTTTAAGCCGATAGTTGGGATTATCCATGAATAGTAAAAATAAAGTCATGACCGCGCCACGCGAGGAATCGAATGGATGGGATCTGGCACACCTTGTGGGACAGCTGATTGATCACCGGTGGGTGATCGTCGCTGTGACCGCTTTTTTCATGCTGGTGGCAACCCTTTACACCTTGTTTGCAACACCCATTTACAGCGCCGATGCGATGGTTCAGGTCGAGCAAAAGAACACCAGCACCGTTCTGAATGAACTGCAAACGCTGATGCCGACCACGCCTGCTTCTGACACTGAGATTCAGATTCTGGAATCACGCATGGTGCTGGGCAAAACCGTTCAGGACCTCGGTCTGGACGCGGTGGTCTCACAGAACTATTTCCCGGTTATCGGTAAAGGTCTGTCGCGCCTGATGGGCAATAAACCGGGCGAGGTCGCGGTTTCCCGTCTGGAGATCCCACGCACTATCGACAAACGCAGCGTTAAGCTGGAAGTGACCGGAAAAGACAGCTACACCGTTTCGGCTGACGGGGATGAGCTGTTTAAAGGAAAAGTCGGGCAGTTTGAAAAACACGGTGATGTCAGCATGCTGGTCAGCGATATCAATGCTGAACCCGGCACCACATTTACCGTCACCAAACTGAACGAGTTGCAGGCGATTAACAGCATCCTGTCTAACCTGACCGTCGCGGATAAAGGAAAAGATACTGGCGTGCTGGGCCTGCAGTATGTGGGTGAAGACCCGGATCAGATCAGTAAGGTGCTGAACCAGATCGTCAACAACTACCTGTTGCAGAACGTTCAGCGTAAATCTGAGCAGGCGGAGAAAAGCCTGGAGTTCCTGAAAACGCAACTGCCTGAAGTCCGTGCCAAACTGGATCAGGCTGAAGATAAGCTGAACGCCTTCCGCCGCGCGAATGAATCCGTTGACCTCTCACTGGAAGCGAAATCGGCACTGGATTCTTCCGTCAGCGTACAGAGCCAGCTTAACGAGCTGACCTTCCGTGAAGCCGAAGTGTCGCAGCTGTTTACCAAAGATCACCCGACCTATCGTGCGCTGCTTGAGAAGCGCAAAACGCTGGAAGATGAGCAGGCTGAGTTAAACAAGAAAATTGCGCAGATGCCGAAAACCCAGCAAGAGATTCTGCGTCTGACCCGCGATGTGCAGTCAGGCCAGGAAATCTACATGCAGCTGCTTAACCGTCAGCAAGAGCTGAGCATCAGCAAGGCCAGTACCGTGGGTGATGTTCGCATCATCGACCAGGCGGCCACCGCTAACGCACCGGTAGCACCGAAGAAGCTGTTGATTATCGCCGCCAGCTTTATCCTGGGCCTGATGGTTTCCGTGGGCGTGGTTCTGCTTAAAGCCCTGTTGCATCACGGCATCGAAAATCCAGAACAGCTGGAAGAGCTGGGCATGAACGTCTATGCCAGCGTACCGCTCTCCGACTGGCAGCGTAAGAAAGACACCGAAGCGCTGGCACGTCGTGGCCACAAGGTGAAAACCGATCCGCATGACACGCTGCTGGCGCTGGGTAACCCGACCGATCTGTCCATTGAAGCGATTCGTAGCCTGCGTACCAGCCTGCACTTCGCCATGATGGAGGCGAAAAACAACATCCTGATGATTACCGGGGCCAGCCCGGGCATTGGTAAAACCTTTATCTGTGTCAACCTGGCGACGCTGGTGGCCAAAGCCGGTCAGAAAGTGCTGTTTATCGACGGTGACATGCGCCGGGGTTATACCCACGAACTGCTGGGTGCTGATAACAAATCCGGGCTGTCAAACGTCCTGTCCGGCAAAACGGAGTTTAGCCCGGCCATGATTCAGCAGGGCGCGTACGGATTTGATTTCCTGCCACGTGGTCAGGTGCCGCCGAACCCGTCGGAGCTGTTAATGCATCGCCGTATGAGTGAACTGCTGGACTGGGCAAGCAAAAACTACGATCTGGTCCTGATTGATACACCGCCGATTCTGGCCGTTACCGACGCCTCCATTATCGGCAAACTGGCCGGTACGTCGTTGATGGTGGCGCGTTTCGAAACTAACACCACGAAAGAAGTGGATGTCAGCTTCAAACGCTTTGCCCAGAACGGTATCGAAATTAAAGGGGTGATTCTGAACGCCGTGGTACGCAAAGCCGCTAACTCTTATGGTTACGGCTACGACTACTACGACTACGAATACGGTAAACCCACGAAAAGCTAAGCGCTAAGTGAGAAGGGGCGGGTTTCACCGCCCCTTTTGATCGCTGGCTTGCGATGACGACACGCAACGATTTGCACAGATGATTCTGGATAGAACGCACAATAAGCGACGATCTCACGTCAATCATCAGAATTCATCATCAACATGCCCTGGTCTTTCACGCAGACCCGCTGAGACAGCCCCCTGGAAGGGCATCAGCGCTGGCCACTGTTGGCATGTGAACTTGTGGATTTAAGGAATCATACCATGGCTCCATATTGGTCAATATCAGGGTTTTTGCTGCTGCTTTCGCTGTTCGAAATCCTGGTTAAAAAAGACGAACGCACAAATTATGCTTTAACCTGGCTGCTCTGTATTGCTGCCATGATTTTGATTGTTTTCGGCGGTATTCGCGGTCTGGGCACCGGCATGGATGACTTTCAGTACCGGAGTTTCTTCGAGGACTTCGTACGACGCATTCAGATTAACGGCTTTTTTAATACCGTCGCTTTTTTCCGTTACGAACCGCTGATTTTCGCCATGGCCTGGCTGACCAGCCTGTTTTCGCACAATGCCAGCGTCTTTCTGTTTGTGTTTTGTGCCATTGCAGTTTCCATAAATACTTACTTCTTTAAGAAGATGTCACCCTATCCGGTGCTGGCGCTGGCGCTGTATTCCGCGCACATCTTTATTAACAAAGACATAAACCAGATTCGCTTTGGCCTGAGCTCCGCGCTGTTCCTGGGTGTGCTGTGGTCCATTTACCTCAAGCGTTACTGGTGGGCATTTACCTTTTTTATTCTGTCATTTATGAGCCACAATACCGCCGTTATGGTGGTGACGCTGGTGCCGTTCCTGTTTATTCGTGACTGGCGCTGGTGGCCGGTGGTTATCATTCTCTTCAGTCTGCCGCTCTCCGTTGTCGGCGGTTCCAGCTTTATCGCGCTGATTGCCGGTCATCTGGGGTCGCTGGGTGAAAGGGCATCGGGCTATAACAATGACCCGTCCTACGCAATGGATGGCAGTATCCTGTCAGTCTCGAACCTGAAAAACATCATGCTGGTGTTTATCTTCTTCTATTTCATGCTGACGGAAGAGCTGAAGCGCGAAAATTACGCCCAGTACCGTCTTAACTATCTGCTGATTTTAAGTTTTGCTATCGGCGGGGCGATCAGGATCTTCCTGTACAACTTCCCGTCGGGTTCACGTCTGTCCAACTATTTGCAACAGGTCGAGCCGATTATCCTGACCTCGCTCATCTTTCAGGCCAGGCGCGTCTGGAAGCCCGCACTGTTTGGCATGCTGGTTTTCTTCCTGCTCTATTACCTCTACTACAACACCATTTCCACCAAACAGGCGGTTGTCGGCTACGAAGTGGCGCAGGAGTTTTGGTTGACTCGCTAATCAACCCGGCGATCGTCCTCCCGTGAAAGGCGTCACGCAGGGGCGGTTGCCAGTCAGAACACAGGTTTTTCTTCGACCTTTGTCGATTGAATTGTTTATTTTTGAACTATTTTAATGAGGTGCTGGCAATGAAGGACATTCGTTTCTCCATCGTAATTCCGGCTTATAACGCGTCAGAATCGATTGTCACGACGCTGGATTGCGTTAAAGCACAGACGTATCGTCATTTCGAGGTCATCATCGTTGATGACAAATCGGCGGATGCCGCCGCGCTCGCCGAGGTGGTTCGCAGCGAGCGTTACCAGGACCTGGACATCAACCTGGTGTTGTCAGAGGTCAAGCTGAATGGCGCAGGTGCGCGTAACAAAGGCATTGAACTGGCCACGGGCGACTATGTCAGTTTCCTGGATGCCGACGATGAATGGCACGCCGATAAGCTGCTGCAGGTCACAAAAAAAATTGCCGAACTTGAGGCGCAGGGCAAAGACAAGACCATTATCTTCAGTCAGGTGAATATCTATCAGGACGGCGCGTTCCTGAAAGTCATGCCAATGCAGCCGCCTGCTGAAAATGAAACGGTGGCGGAATATCTGTTCGGTTGTTATGGCTTCATTCAAACCAGCACGATTGTGCTGAAGCGTGAAGATGCCGCCAAAATTCAGTTCGATGCGCGCTTTATTCGCCATCAGGATTATGACTTCTGTATCCGTGCCGATCGGATGGGTTACCGGTTCGAGATGATTGACGCGCCGCTGGCTAACTATCATCTGGTGACCTCGTTCGGTTCAAAGCACAAAGGGGAATCGGTCAAATACTCCCTGTTCTGGCTGGATACCATGAAGCCGCACCTTACCGCACGTGATATTCACACCTATAAAGCCTTTAAGCTGCCGCTGCGCTACAAAATGGACGGCAACGCCCTGATGGCGAGCGTGAGTTTTGCCCGCTATTTCTTGCTCACTAATAAAGACAATCGCACCTACTTCCTCAACCGCGTGAAAGACAAGCTGAAAGCGCGTTTTGGCGGTGAAAAGGCACTTTCCTGATTCTCTTAAATGTTGTGACGTTTCTGTGCTGCCGGAAGCCTCTCCCGGTCGCTCCGTCTTTTTATTTATTCAGGTATGAAAATGACTAATCACTCTGGTACCGTTGGCATCGTGATGCCTATGTATAATGCCCGCCAGACGGTATTACGCGCCGTGCAGTCCGTGTTAAATCAAACCTATCAGGACTGGCACCTCTATCTGATCAACGATAAATCCACCGATGACTCCCTCGCCTGGGTAACAGAACAGTGCCAGGATCCGCGTATTACGATTCTGGACAATGCCGTGAACATGGGCGCAGCCGAAACCCGCAATGTCGGCTTGCGCACGGCCAAAGAAGAGATCATTGCTTTTCTGGACAGCGATGATGAATGGCACAGTGATAAACTGCGTCAGCAGATGCAGGCGATAGCCGATGGGGATAATCTGGTTATTACCGAATATCATTATAAAACCCGCAAAGCTGACCACGATATCCGCTACTCGAAGCCGTATTTACAGCAGGACAACTTCGTAAAAAAACAGTACCGTGTCTGCTTCTCTTCCGTGTGCTTTCGCCGTCCACCAGGCGGTATTTTTTTCCAGCGCAAAGGTCATGAAGACTTCCTTTTCCTCTACGAACTGTTTAGCCGTTATAAACAGGCCAGGATAATTCAGACAATTCTGGTGAATTATTATGAGCTGGGCGATTCTCTGTCGCGTAATAAAAATAAAGCCGCGAAATGGCACCTCGAACTATTAAGAATTATCTATAAAAACAATCCGTTAAAAATCTATTACTATTACGCTTGGTATATGGTGAACGGTGTGCTTTTTAGCCTGAAACACCGTTAAGCCGATCGGCAGGATTGTCTGTAAACTTTGAGGTGGATAACGTTTCATGAAAAAAATCGTCCTGGTGATCAAAGACGCTTACTCGTATGCCGGCACCGAGAATATCTGTAACTTTATGTCGGAATGCCTCGGTGATGAGCACGACGTCACCATTTACTCGCTGGAAGGGCACGGTCAGCCGTTTTACCCGTTTGAAAAGGTTAAGCGCATCGTCAGCTTTGAAGGGGAAAGTAACCCGATTAAAAGTGCGGTGGCACGTATCCAGCAGGAAGGCTTTGATACCGTGTTTTTGATCAGCATGGGCCGCCTGAGCGTGATGTTTGCGTTCTGGAATCTGATGACGTTTAAAAAGAAACGTTTCAAAGCCTATGCCTGTGAGCACGTGGCCATCAACTCCTTTAACAAGCCCATTAAATTCCTCAAATTCCTGCTTCTGCGCTACTACGACCGCGTGATTGTGTTGACGGATAAAGATCATCAGGTCTTTCAGCGCTGGCACATTCCCAGCCAGACCATCCCCAACCCGGTCGTATACAAAGCCTGGCAACGCACCTCGCGTCATCGCCAGGCACTCGCAGTCGGCCGTCTGGACAATCAAAAGGGTTTTGACCTGCTACTGGATATCTGGCGCGACTTTGCCAAAGCCCATCCAGACTGGACCCTGGTCATTGCCGGTGACGGCGAGCTGCGCCAGCAGCTGCACGATCAGGCTGCCGTGCTGGGCATCACCTCCAGCGTGAAGTTCGTCGGCAAAGTCAGCAACATCAACGACTACTATCGCGACAGCGATATGGCGCTGATGACCTCGCGTTATGAAGGTTTACCGCTGGTTTTGCTGGAAGCCAAATCGTGGTCGTTGCCGGTGGTGGCGTATGACTGCCCGACGGGTCCTCAGGAGATCATCAATCACGGTGAAGACGGCTTCCTGGTGCCAATGAACAAGAAAAGCGAATTTCTGGCGCGGATGGAGCAACTGGCGAGCGATGATGCCTTGTTCTACGCCATGAGCGAAAAAACCCAACACACTGCGCTGAAATTTGACGGCAAACAGATTAAACAAAGCTGGCTGGCGCTGGTGTAAACGGGCTGGAGATGCTCATTTTTGCTGTGCCTCATGGGACACCTTTTATGGCTGAGTTTACAGCCTTCATGACGACGGGATTTACTGCATGAAAAGAAGAGAAGTCTTGCAAACCGCAGCCTCCGCCCTTGTCGGTGCGCTTTCCGTGAGCACGTTTTCCAGTTACGCCGCCAAAAATACAGGTCTGGCGCTGAAATCGGTTGATGCAACGGCGATCCCGAAAGGGGATGTTCCCATTCTTACCCCTGAAAATGTGTACGCCATGCCACCGCAGTTTTGGCAAAATTTTCAGGGCAAGCTGTGGATTGGCAAAGCAGGCAGCGATGCCCGCCAGCCCGGTAACCTGATTCCGGTCTTTTTGCGTGATGCCAACGGCAATCTGGCGCAAATCACCCAGCCGATTACGCTGAACAAAGGCAATTTTGATCAGTTCGTCAAAGACAATGCGGCGCTTATCGCTAATCCGTCGCACGCCATGGCGCTGGAGGACAGCAACGGACAGACCGTATTCAACATTCCGGATGTCAGTCAGCCGGGTCAGGCCGCTTTTAGTCAGCGTCTGGCGCAGCCTGCCGGTTATCAGCTCATCGGGGAAATTCCTTCTGTCGATGATCTGCGTAAAACGCGGCCGCTGTTTGAAGGGGCAAAGATTAAGCTGAAGAGCTGGCATCCCGGCCTGGAAGTAGGCGGGGGCGAGTTTGTTGGCAGTTTTCAACCCGCTCAGGACGATCAGGGCGTGATTTTCAGCGGCGACGGCTTTCACTGGCGCCGTGTGGTGGATGACTATAACCGGCTGTCGCTGTTTGACTTCGGCGCGATCGCCGACGGCAAAACCGACAGCGCGCCCGCCATTAAAGCCATGTATCAGTGGTCGCAACAGAGCGATCAGCCTATCTGTGTCCAGTTCCCGGCAGGCACCTTCTTCGTGACAGGCTGTGACTTTGGCGAAGAACAGCGTCGCTTTTTCCGTATCTCCGGGGCCATGGTCAACTTCGGCTACTTCCCGGCGACCACCATCGTTTCTGATGGTCAATCCCCGTTTGTGTTTGAGGTCAGCGCCCGCTGGGTGGAAATCTCCAACCTGATTTTCAATGGCAATACCGATACGAAGCCGAACAGGCAGGGCCTGTTCCGTAATACCTGTCCGGGAGGACAATTCTTCCGGGGGGCCTGTCTGCGTTTCAACAACGTTGGTGGCACCGCGCTGAGCCTGCTGGATACGCTGGACTGTAAAATTGACCAGTGGTACGCCTCGGCCTGTACTGGTGATGTCATTCAGGCCGGCTGGTCAGGACAGAAGAAGGGCAACTGGGATCACAGCACGGCGATTGAGCTTTCCAACTTCAATGCGCAGCACTGTAAAGGTGGCAAGGTTCTGAATCTGCCGCGCTGCAGTCAGTCGCTGATTCATAACGGCTGGATTGAACACTGCGACAATCCCGGCGATATCTCCAATGGTCAGTGGATTATTGATGCGCTCAGTCTGGAAGATTGCAAAAACCCGCTTATCGCCTGGCACTCGCGCCTGAATACGCGCCAGACCAACCTGCAGTCGGGGAGCTGGATTGATAACTCAGAGCAGGGCGATCGCTGGTTAAGCGCCTGGGAGATGGGATCGACCCGCGTTGAATCCTACGGCGTCGCGATTGATGGCAGCCTGAAATACAACTATCTCACTTCGCGCTGGTTGCTGGAAAACAACACCAGTCAGCCCGTGTGGTACGAACTGGCTAACCTTTATTCTCCTACTGTCGGTGACTCGTGGGAAATCGAGGTCTTCGGCCAGTCGCAGTTTAACAACGGCACGGACAGCGAACCGCTGATGAATCTGATCGACGGCAGAAACACCGGTGGTCGCGCGGTGATTCATGTACAGCGTAAGAAAGATCATGCTGAAGCCAGCTGGTCAGCGGAAGGCAGCAGCCCGGTGCTGGACGTGCGTTACGTGGCGAAAACCGACACCGATACACAGGTCTTTATCAGGCTGGCAGGCTGGACGCCTTCTGCTGCCATCATGATCAAAAGCACCGCGAAGGACCGTTTTGTGACCGGCCGCTGCGCACGGGTCGATGCCAAAATGGCTAAAGCTACGCCCGACAGTGGCAGCCATGCTGCACCGCAGCGCTTTAGTCTGCACAACGGCAAAGCGGGCGTCGGCGCAAATGAGCAAGGCGATCTCCTGCTGGCTTCCCGCGCGCTGTCGGCTGACAACGTGGATACCCGTAAACCAGAAGGTTTCGTGTCGGTGGTCATTAACGGTAAAACCGTTGCCTTGCCCTATTTTGCCATTAAAGCGTAATTGAGAGAGGGCTGCCCTTAGCGGCAGCCAGGGCCAACAGGATCTGGGCTGTTGGCGTGCACGTTATTGCTGTTTTTTATCAGTGTTCATTTTGCCCGTTTCGGAACTGGGCGGTTGTCAGAATTAGAAAAAATTTAATTCGGAGTTTTTATGAAAATTTTATTGGTGGGTAACCATACCTGTGGGAATCGTGGGGATGGCGCGATTCTGCGTGGACTGATTGATTCAATTCAGGCCGCGCGCAACGATGTCGATATTGATGTGATTAGCCGTTATCCAACCAGCTCCGGTTATCTGCTTCAGCAACATATTCAGCAGGACAAGCTGTTCCTGCATAACAACTCCTCGGGGAAGGGCCTGATTGGCTCGGTCAAACGTAAGGTAGCGAACCGCCTGATGCCCAACATCATGATGGCACACCTGGGTAAGGGCGGTCCTTACAAGTCATTTTCCGTGCCGCCGCACCTTAAAGCCTTTACGGAAAGCCTGAAGGATTATGATGCCATCATTCAGGTAGGTGGCTCATTCTTTGTCGACCTCTATGGCGTAACGCAGTTTGACCATGCGCTTTGTGCTCTGTTAGCTAAAAAACCTATTTACCTGATTGGTCACTCGGTCGGTCCGTTCCAGAATGCGCGCACCAACCAACTGGCAAATTTTGTGTTTGATCGGGTGGACAAGCTTATTCTGCGTGAATCGGTCAGTCTGGATCTGATGAAGCGGGATGGCGTTACCAGCTCGAAAGTGGTGGCCGGTGTGGATACCGCGTTTCTGGTTCGTGCCCGTGAAGTGGAAAATCCCAGCCACAGCCTGCAACACTGGCAGAGCGTGATCCGCTCGCGTAAAACCATTGCCATCACGGTACGCGAACTGGCCCCCTTTGATAAGCGTTTGGGCGTCACGCAGCAAGACTATGAAGCCGCATTTGGCCGGGTGATTAACGCGATGATCGCGAGCGGTTATCAGGTCGTCGCCCTGTCTACCTGCACCGGTATCGACAGCTACGCCAAAGATGACCGCATGGTCGCGCTGACCCTGCGTGACCACGTGCAACAGTCTCAGCATTATCACGTCGTGATGGACGAGTTTAATGACCTGGAACTGGGTGTGCTGCTCAGCGAGTGTCATCTCACCATTGGTACCCGTCTGCACTCTGCCATTATCTCGATGAACTTCGGCACGCCTGCCGTAGCGATTAACTATGAGCACAAATCCATGGGCGTCATGAATCAGTTAGGCCTGCCGCAGATGGCGACCGATGTGCAGAGCCTGATGGACGGTTCCCTGATCGATAAGGTGCAGAGCGTCCTGGCCGACTACGACGCGATCAAGCAAAACGTTGCTGCTGCCGTGGCGCACGAAAGGGAAGTGGGTAACCGAATCACTGAAGAGATTCTAAACGTAATAGGATGATGTGATGAAACTGACTTTTTTCACGATGCGTTTCCCGGTTGCCTCTGAAACATTTGTTCTGAACCAGGTCACTCATTTTATTGATGCGGGCTATGACGTTGAGATCATCTCGGTATTTCCGGGGGATCTGGTCAACCGGCATGGCGCGTTTGATGAGTACGGCCTGGCAGCAAAAACGCACTACCTGCTGCCAGAAGAAAAAGTGTCGCTGACGGACAAGCTGGGACAACGCCTGAAACTGGTTTTGCCTAAAATCACCCGGGCATCCTTATTACGTTCGCTTAACGTGCGCCGCTATGGCGCACAGTCAAGCAAACTGCTGCTTCCCGCCATTGTCGCCAATGCGCGTCAGACCTATGAAGCGGATGTGTTCCTGGTGCACTTCGGCTATGCCGGTGCGCTGGCAAATAAACTTCGCGAACTGGGTATTCTGAAGGGCAAACAGGCCACCGTTTTCCACGGCGCGGATATTTCGCGTCGTCACATTCTTGACGAGCACAAGCAGGATTACCGCAACCTGTTTCAGCAGAGCGAGCTGATGCTACCGATCAGCCATCTGTGGCAAAACAAGTTGATCGAAATGGGCTGCCCGCCCGAAAAGATTCACGTTACCCGTATGGGCATCGAGCCAGAGAAATTCAACTTCCAGCCGCGCGACGGTTTTCACACGCCGCTGCGTATCGTGTCTGTCGCCCGCCTGACAGAGAAGAAAGGCCTGGATGTCGCGGTCAAAGCCAGCGCCATGCTTAAGCAGCGCGGCGGTCAGTTCCAGTACACGATTATTGGTAACGGCGATCAGGACAAGATGATGCGTGACTTCATTGCGAACGAATCGATGCAGGATTGCGTCACCATGCCAGGTTTTAAACCGCAGGAGGAGATTCGTAAGGCGCTGAGTGATGCCGATATCTTCCTGCTGCCGTCAAAAACCGCCGCCGATGGCGACATGGAAGGTATTCCTGTCGCGCTGATGGAGGCGATGGCGGTTGGGCTGCCGGTGGTCTCCACCTTCCACAGCGGTATTCCTGAACTTATCGAAAACAACGTTTCCGGCTGGCTGGTCAAAGAAGATGACGCTGACGCGCTGGCCGACACCTTACTGAAACTGTCCCAGGGCGAGGTAGACGTTGCCCCCGTTGTTGCGGCCGCCAGACAGAAAGTGGAAACCGAGTTTAATCAGCATATCGCCTACCGCGAGCTGGCACAGATTCTGGAGCAAATGGTTTGAGTGGAATAAAGTCACAGGCGATTTGGTTGTTTGGCAGTACCTGTTTTTCAGCCGTACTGCAGGTCGCGCAACTGAGTTTTCTCGCCCGTAAACTCGAAACCCATGAACTGGGGCTGCTGGCCATTATCAACGCCATTCTGGCGGTGGCGGGCGTCCTGCAGGACATGGGAATGAGCAGCTATCTGGTACACCGCCAGGACATCACGCGCCGCGAGCAGAGCACGATCTATTGGGTTAACGTCGGTATTAGTTTCTGTACCGGCCTGGTTATGCTGGGCATTGCTTTCCCGGTTGCCTGGTTCTATCACCTTCCGGCGTTAACCGGACTGATTATGCTGACCAGTCTCAACTTCCTGGTACTCGGTCATCTGTCTCAGTATCAGGCGCACTATATCAAAACCAAACGCATGGTTTCGCTGGCGAAAATTGAGATGGGCACGAAGCTGTTCGCCTTTCTGTGTGTTGTCGCCATGCTGGAGTTTACGTCGCTCACCGTCGCAGCAGCGATTCTGGGCCTGTTTATCAATGCGTTCACCCGTATTTTGTGCATGATTGCGCTTGGAGAGAAGTCCTGGCGGCCTACGCTGGAGTTCGACAAACAGACCTTTTTTAACGCGGTACGCTACGGAATTTACCAGCTCGGTTCGCAGACGATTAACCAGTTACGCACTCAGGCTGATGCGCTGGTGGTGGGTAAAGTGATGGGCGCTGACATGCTCGGTGTTTACTCACTGGCGAAAGAGCTGGTGCTGCAACCGCTCAAGCTGGTGTCGCCCGTGATTAACCGCCTGGCGCTGCCGCGCTTTGCCGAAAAGCAGCACGATCCAGAGCAGTTGAAGAAACTGTTCCTCAAGGGCACGCTGGTGATTATGTTGTTCAGCAGCGCGATGTATCTGGCTATTGGTATTTTGTCACCCGTCATTGTTCGCGTGCTGTATGGTGCCTCACATGAGCAGGTTTACCATCTCATTCCGTTGATGCTGCTGTTTGGCATGCTGCGCCCGATGGGCGGTCTGACTGGTGCTATTTCCCAGGCTAACGGTCGCACCAACGTGGAGTTCTACTGGAACATCGTCGCGAGTCTGGTGGTGGTGGCGGTACTGGCCACGACCTTTATCTGGCCGAACGTCCTCTATGTCGCGCTGACGCTGTCGATTTCGCAGGTGTTAATTTCCGCCCTGGCGCATCCGTTCTTTATTAAACCGGTCATTGGCATTCGTTTTATACCCTATGCCCGACAGTGGGTGTCGGTCTCCGTACTGTTTGCGGGACTGATGCTGCTGGTCAATCACTTCAACCTTTTCGTGATGCCGGAATGGTTTGAACAGTGGCTGTAAGTGTCATTATCACGGGCGACTTCGGGTCGCCCGTGTCGTTTTATGGCTGGTCTTAAAAAGGGCAAAGGATGTTGCATTCGGACCGCCAGACACTCGCTTGTCTGTGAGATTGCGCTTTATTTCCAAACGGCGAAAACCCAGGGAAAATCCCGAATTTGTAAGATTTCACAGCGAGTTAGTGTGGGCTTTTCAGATAAAGATTATACTTCCTTTTCCGGTCCATCCGGCATAATTGACGCATGTCTTCACTTCATTAGATGGAATAAATATGACCAAGCTTAAAGCAGTAATCCCGGTTGCGGGTCTCGGCATGCATATGCTTCCGGCGACCAAAGCCATTCCGAAAGAGATGCTGCCTGTTGTGGACAAGCCAATGATTCAGTACATCGTTGACGAGTGCGTAGCTGCAGGTATTAAAGAGATTGTGCTGGTCACCCATGCGTCCAAAAATGCGGTGGAAAACCACTTCGATACAACGTACGAACTTGAAGCGTTGCTTGAAGCGCGCGTGAAGCGCCAGCTGTTGAGTGAAGTACAGTCAATTTGTCCGCCAGGCGTGACCATCATGAACGTACGCCAGGCGCAGCCACTGGGTCTGGGACACTCCATCCTCTGTGCCCGTCCGATGATCGGCGATAACCCGTTTGTTGTCGTTCTGCCTGATGTCCTGCTGGACGATTCTACCGCTGACCATTTACGTTATAATCTGGCGGCCATGGTGGCGCGTTTTGAAGAGACCGGTCATAGCCAGGTTCTGGCGAAGCATCTGACCGATTATGACCTGTCAGAATACTCGGTGATCACGACGGAACAACCGCTGGAAAACCCGGGCGACGTCAGCACCATCAGTAACTTCGTTGAGAAACCAGAGCATCCGGCTGAGTTAAACTCAGACCTGGCGGCGGTAGGGCGCTACGTCCTCTCTGCCGATATCTGGCCAGAACTGGAACGCACCGAACCGGGCGCATGGGGACGTATTCAGTTAACGGATGCGATTGCCAGCCTGAGCAAGAAAAAAACGGTCGATGTGTCCCTGATGACCGGGCACAGCTTTGACTGTGGACGCAAGTTGGGTTACATGCAGGCATTTGTCTCGTACGGTTTACGAAACAATGCGCAGGGCCGTGATTTCCGCGAAGCGATCAAGCATATTCTGGCGAAGTAATCACTGTATAATTCGCCGCGGTTAACGCGGCAGAAAGGGAGAAGTTGAGATGGCAATTTTGGTTACAGGCGGCGCGGGTTACATCGGCTCTCATACCGTACTGGCGCTGCTGGAGCGCGGTGACGACGTCGTCGTCCTGGATAATCTGTGCAATGCCTCGCGTGAGGCGATTAACCGTGTTGAGAAACTCGCCGGCAAGAAAGCCACCTTTATTGAAGGTGATGTCCTTGACCGCGCCTGCCTGCGCGACCTGTTTGCCTCTCACCGTATTTCTGCCGTGATTCACTTCGCCGCACTTAAAGCGGTGGGTGAATCCACGCGTATGCCGCTTGAATATTACGAAAATAACGTTGCCGGTACCGTTGTTCTGCTGGAAGAAATGCGTAACGCTGGCGTCTGGAACTTCATTTTCAGTTCCTCTGCCACCGTTTACGGCGCTAACGCGCCGGTACCTTACGTTGAAACTACCCCAATTGGGGGGACGACCAGCCCGTACGGCACCTCCAAGCTGATGGTCGAATTCATTATCCGTGATTTTGCCAAAGCCGAGCCGAAGTTCAAAACCATTGCGCTTCGCTACTTCAATCCGGTTGGCGCGCATGAATCGGGTGAGATCGGTGAAGATCCGTCAGGCATTCCAAACAACCTGCTGCCCTACATTGCCCAGGTCGCTATCGGTCGTCTGGATAAGCTCGGTGTGTTTGGCGGTGACTATGATACGCCAGATGGCACCTGCCTGCGTGACTACATTCATGTCGTTGACCTGGCGGAAGGCCACCTTAAAGCGCTGGATCATCTGGACAAAATTGAAGGTTATAAAGCCTACAACCTGGGTGGTGGCAAAGGCTTCTCCGTACTGGAAATGATCAAAGCCTTCGAAAAAGCCTCGGGCAAACCGATTCCGTATGAAATCAAACCACGTCGCGATGGCGATCTGCCGGCGTTCTGGGCGGATGCGTCGCTAGCGAACCGTGAACTGGACTGGCGCGTGACGCGGGGAATTGACGCGATGATGCGCGATACGTGGAACTGGCAGTCGAAGAACCCGGAAGGGTTTCGTTAATATTACTCATTAGCATTTGTAAAATCCCATATCGTTCGATGCTAACAAGCAGCCGCACGTATGGGATGTTCCTGTATTGTCTTTAAACCGTTCACATCATTGTAAGCACTCACCTGTTAAAAAATGGACTTAGTTATTTTTGCCCATAAATCAAAAATCTAGGGCGCTTTCAACCCATCCCGCTTGCCACAGAAAACAAAATCTGTTGATTAAATGGTCAGATTTCAGATGCCAAATCTTGTGTGATCAGAAAATTGTCAAAAAGTGGCGCTTTAAACCTTGTCTCAAAGCCAGGATAGTACGAGAATCGTAAGGTTTTTTATCGATTCAGCCAGGTTCTCGAAAATAATAACCGGGCAAGACAACGCCATTTTGTAATGCAGTCTATGCTTAACGATGGCTAAAACTATGTTCACGCAAGTGGTAGCGATAGCCAGGGGCGGTAGCGTGGTTAAAATATGACAACTCAGCAGTGGTGCATACATGCAAGAGATCGTTTGTGTTTTTCTAAGTGCATTCGCGTTGCTATTCATTGCGCGCAAGGTCGCTCGCAAAGTCGGACTGGTCGATAAGCCTAACGACAGAAAGCAGCATAAAGGACACATTCCCTTAGTTGGCGGCGTTTCGGTCTACTTATCACTATGGATTTTATACATCATGCAGCCAGGTTGGCTGCCTGATTTCACCATATATATGTTCTGCGCCACCGTACTCTTAACTGTAGGTGTGATGGATGATCGTTTCGATCTGCCTGTTATGCCTCGCATCATGATACAGGCTTTAATGGCGTGCATCATGATGTGGAACGGGTACTATCTCTACTCTCTTGGCAATGTTTTGTTCGGTTTTCAGCTTGTGCTGGGGATGTTTGGCTATGCGTTTACGCTCTTTGCCGTCATCGGGGCAATTAATGCTTTCAACATGGTCGATGGCATTGATGGTCTGTTAGGCGCATTATCATGCGTAACCTTTGGGGCCTTGGGGATTATTTTTGAACTTGGGGGGAATCCAAAGCTCGCGTTATGGTGCACCTGCCTTATGGCGGCCTGTCTGCCTTATATTTTACTGAACCTTGGTATTCCATGGGGTAAAAAATTTAAGGTCTTCATGGGCGATGCAGGAAGCACGTTAATTGGCTTTACAGTAATTTGGCTGCTTATGATAGCAACTCAGGGAACTGAAGCGGTAATGCGGCCTGTTACCGCTCTCTGGTTGATAGCGGTTCCTTTGATGGATATGGTAAGAGTGATGAGCTCACGTATCAGACGTGGTTGCAGCCCTTTCAGGCCAGACAGAGAACACCTTCACCATCTATTGATGAGAGGTGGACTGACCGGACGCGGTACTCTCGCCGTCATGGTTTGCTGTGCGGCTATGCTCGCAATGATTGGAATTGCAATGGATAGCATTGGCATGGGTGATTGTTGGCAACTACTGGCATTCATTGGTCTGTTCTTCTCCTTTAATGCAGCCATCAACAAGTCAGCAAGATTTCATAGAATAAACTCAATTAATCTCTCAAATCAGAACGAAAATGAAGCATTAGCAGATAAATTCTGAACTTACATTTATTTTGGCTAAGATGCGGCACTTTAGATGTAGCGAAGACTAAATTTAACACACAAAGTAAATTGCATTCTGAGCCAATTAATTAGAGATTGGCTCAATATGTTGAACTTGAAATAATATTCTGGATAGCAATCGTGAAAATTTTAGTGACTGGTGGTGCAGGTTTTATTGGATCCGCGGTAGTTCGTCATATAATTAAGAATACGCAAGATAGCGTTGTAAACGTTGACGCACTAACCTATGCAGGTAATCTTGAGTCACTCAAAGATGTTGAGAACAGTGAACGTTACAGTTTTGAACATGCAAATATCTGTAATTCAAGCCAAATGGCTTCTGTGCTGGAACGCCATCAACCCGATGCAATTATGCACCTCGCTGCAGAAAGTCACGTCGACCGTTCAATATCTGGACCTGCAGCATTTATAGAAACTAATATTGTAGGGACATACACTTTACTGGAAGCAGCACGTCAATACTGGCTCAAGCTTGATGAATCGAAGAAAAACGCTTTTCGCTTTCACCATATCTCAACGGATGAAGTCTATGGTGACTTACCTCATCCCGACGAAGTAACAGAATCTCAACCACTTCCCTTGTTTACAGAAAACACATCGTATGCACCAAGCAGCCCTTACTCTGCATCAAAAGCATCCAGCGATCATCTGGTAAGAGCATGGACACGCACCTACGGTCTACCTTCCCTTGTCACCAATTGTTCTAATAATTACGGTCCTTATCATTTTCCAGAAAAACTTATCCCTCTCGTCATACTTAATGCGCTTGAAGGTAAATCATTACCTGTTTATGGCAAAGGCGACCAGATTCGTGACTGGCTGTATGTTGAAGATCATGCGAGAGCGCTCTATACAGTTGTGACATCTGGACAAATAGGTGAGACATACAATATTGGCGGTCATAACGAAAAGAAAAATCTCGATGTTGTATTCACAATTTGCGATTTATTAGATGAACTCGTGCCCAAAGATTTGTCTTACCGTGAGCAAATCATCTATGTAAAAGACAGGCCTGGACACGATCGCCGCTACGCTATTGATGCGAGCAAAATTGGAAACGATCTAGATTGGAAACCTCAGGAAACCTTCGAAAGTGGTATCCGTAAAACAGTAATGTGGTACTTACACAATACTGAATGGGTTAACAATGTGAAAAGTGGTGCATACAAAAGCTGGATAGAAGATAACTACGGAGAGCGTCAGTAATGGATATCCTGCTTTTGGGTAAATCAGGGCAGGTGGGCTGGGAACTACAAAGAGCACTTGCGCCACTAGGTAATGTTGTTGCGCTTGACAGGCATTCGCAAGGGTATTGTGGTGATTTAAGTCAACCTGATGCTATCGCGCAAACTATCAGACAGCTCAAGCCGCACATCATAGTTAATGCTGCGGCTTACACGGCAGTCGATAAAGCAGAATCTGACAGTGAACAAGCTTACTTATTAAATGCTGACTGCGTTGAAGTTATTGCAAAAGAAGCTGAAAACATCAATGCATGGGTTGTGCATTACTCAACAGATTATGTTTTTTCGGGCCAGGGCGAAACGCCGTGGCGCGAAAGTGATATCACGGAGCCTGTTAATATTTACGGTGCAAGTAAACTGGCGGGTGAAAAAGCGATTCAGATGCACAGCACCAGATATCTGATTTTTCGCACAAGTTGGGTCTATGCAGCAAAAGGAAGTAATTTTGCTAAGACAATGCTGAACCTTGCAAAAAACAAAAAAGAGCTGTCCATCATCAACGATCAGTTTGGCGCACCTACAGGTGCGGAGTTACTGGCCGACTGTACAGCTCATGCACTTCGTGTTGCCGTTTCCCAACCCGAGGTTTGCGGTATATATCACCTGGTAGCGGGCGGTATCACCACGTGGTTTGATTATGCATCATTAGTATTTTCCGAAGCGCGTAACAACGGTGCCGTGCTTGAACTAGAAAGCGTTAAAGCGGTTCCAACCAGTGCTTATCCGACGCCAGCTCCCCGTCCAAATAATTCACGACTAGATAATACTAAATTTCAGCGGACATTTAAGCTGAATTTGCCTGAATGGGAAATTGGTGTTAAGCGTACGCTGAAAGAACTATTAAGTTAAAAATTTGATAATCCGCTAATGCCTGAGATCAGGCATTTTGTGCTTAAAGAGAAAAATATATGGAAAAGCGTAAAGGCATAATTCTTGCGGGTGGATCTGGAACCCGACTCTACCCTGTAACAATGGCTGTCAGTAAACAGCTACTGCCAATTTATGACAAGCCTATGATCTACTATCCGCTTTCTACGCTTATGCTGGCCGGGATTCGAGACATTTTAATTATAAGTACGCCTCAAGATACACCGCGTTTTCAGCAATTACTTGGTGATGGAAGTCAGTGGGGCATCAATTTAGAATATAAGGTTCAGCCTTCTCCTGATGGATTAGCACAAGCATTTATTATTGGCGAAAGCTTTATTGGAAACAGCAACGTCGCATTAGTATTAGGTGACAATATATTTTATGGCCATGATTTGCCAAAGCTTATGGAAGCTGCTATTGAAAAAGAAAATGGTGCGACTGTTTTTGCCTATCATGTAAATGATCCAGAACGATACGGCGTTGTTGAATTTGATAAGCAAGGCACGGCAATAAGCCTGGAAGAAAAACCTGATACACCTAAAAGCAACTACGCGGTCACTGGTTTATACTTTTATGACAACGATGTCGTCGAAATGGCTAAGAATCTTAAACCTTCTAATCGTGGTGAACTTGAAATCACCGATATTAATCGTCTCTACCTTGAACAGGGACGCCTGTCTGTAGCCATGATGGGGCGAGGTTATGCGTGGCTCGATACAGGAACGCATCAGAGTATGATCGAGGCAAGCAATTTCATTGCGACAATAGAAGAGCGACAGGGGCTGAAAGTATCTTGTCCTGAAGAAATCGCTTTCCGTAAAGGGTTTATATCAGCTGAAAAAGTTGAGAAATTGGCTAAACCACTTTTAAAAAATGCGTATGGGCAATACTTGATGAAAATGTTGAAAGGCTATTAAGCATGAAAGTGATTGAAACTGAAATTCCAGATGTGCTTATTTTTGAACCACAAGTTTTTGGAGATGAGCGCGGGTTCTTTATGGAGAGCTTTAATCAGAAAAAATTTGATGAAGCGGTTGGGCAAAAGATTGAGTTTGTTCAAGACAACCACTCTAAGTCTGCTAAAAACGTGCTTAGAGGATTGCATTATCAAATTCCACCCTACTCTCAAGGAAAGTTAGTCCGTTGTGTTACGGGCGAAGTCTATGACGTAGCCGTCGACATACGTGAGAATTCCTCATACTATGGGAAGTGGGTAGGTGTGCATTTATCGGCTGAAAACAAGCGTCAGTTATGGATTCCTGAAGGGTTTGCACACGGTTTTTTAGTTTTGAGTGATTCTGCAGAGTTCTTATACAAAACGACAAATTATTATCATGCAGAAAGTGACAGAGGTCTGATGTGGAATGATCCTGACATCGGTATTCAATGGCCTTTAGTGAACTCACCTCTGCTGTCTGATAAAGACCGCAATCAACCTGGTTTTAACAAAGTGCCTTAAAAGCATACGAAATAAAACAAACTAATCAGCTGATAGTTTAGAAATGAATTGTCAGCTGGTTAAAAAAACTCAACGCTAATATAAATAATTAATTTTATGCGAAATATGAGATAGCAGTATGGGGCATTACAAGAAAATAGTTTTTGATAATTTCTTTCTGGCTGTCCAGTTTTTATTTGGTGGTTTGACAGTATTTTATGTGTCGCCAATGATTATTAAAATTATTGGTGTTTATGATTATGGAAAACTGGCAGTTTTTTTAAGTCTGGTTACATATATGTCAGTAATAATCCAGTATTCCTTTAATATGACTGGTCCAAAACTGATAGCGGAAAATAGTGATAAAAAAGAATATATTTTTAATGTAATATTGTCAGCGAAAGGTGCTTTGTTTTTGCTGGTGACCTTTTTATTTTTTGTGTATTTTTTTATTAATCATGAAAAATATAGTCTGGTCTATCTTTTGTTTCTTATTATGCCATTTTCATGGGTTTTAAATAGCGCATGGTTTTTACAATATAATGGTAAGTTTTTAATCAGTAGTGTTTGCTCCATCTTAGGCTCTATAGCAACATTTATTTTTGCCTACTTTTTTTTGAAAAAAAGTGATGGCTATGCTGTAGCTATCATGTGTCTGGTTTTGTCGGCAGCAATTAATGGTTTATTAACTTTTATTTTTTCTGTCTGGAATATAGATAAAATAAGAATTTTAAAACCATTCGGTGTAATTAAGGATGGTCGCGATATTTTTATATCGCAGATGATTTCGGCACTGTACACAATGTCAGGTGTTTTAATTGTCTCGTATTTTTACGGTTCGGCTCAGAGTGGTGTTTATGCCGCTATTGAAAGATTCATGAACCTTTTTATTTCATTAGGAATATTAACACATGTGGCGGCGTATCCTAAGTTGACTGTAATTTTTAATAAGGACTTTAAAAAATACAGGGGTACAGTCCTGTTCGTTGTAGGCGTTTATACATTATTCTCTCTTGGTATCTTATTAGGACTGTTTTTATTTGAGGCTCAAATAGAAAATTATATATTTGGTAGTCAATACGAAGATGCATATAAAGTTTTGTACTCGGCTGCGTTTTATATTTTTTTTGGTATTTATGGTCCAGTTATAACCGGTTATTTAAATCTTATTAATGAAAGTAGCAAAATAATCAAAATAAATATATCGATAACCATCATTTCCATGTTGTTGGGTGGTTTCTTATTGAGGTTTTTAGGCAGTGAAGGTTGGTTGCTGGGGCTTGGCTTGGCTCAAATTATCAATGTAATATATTTCATAAGAATATTTTTCCGGAGATCGTCATGTGTGGGATAGTTGGATTTATTGGTGAACACAAAAACAAAAATATTATTGCTAATATGCTGGCTACTATTAAACACAGGGGCCCTGACTCCGATGGTATTTGGCATGACGATTCCTGCAATTTATTTTTAGGTCACACCCGTTTATCAATTGTAGATTTAACCGCATCCGGTCATCAACCTATGGTCAGTGATTGTGGCAATTACGTGTTAACCTTTAATGGCGAAATTTATAATCACATTGAACTTCGCAATAAATTGTCAAATACGCTGCCATTAAATTGGAGGGGGATGTCAGATACCGAAACTTTATTAAAGTGTATTATAGAGTGGGGTTTAGTTAAGACACTTGAAAACCTGACGGGGATGTATGCCTTTGCGCTATGGGATGTTCGTAAAAGAACGTTAAGTTTAGCACGGGATCGCTTGGGTGAAAAGCCACTATATTATGGATATGTGGGTGGGTCTTTTATATTTTCATCGGAATTAAAAGCGATAAAAGAACATCCGGACTTCAGTGAAGAAATAGACTGGGATTCCGTTAACGGGTTTCTACACAAAAACTACATATCATCACCCAACTCAATATATAAAAATATTAAAAAATTAAAAGCTGCACACTACTTGCGTGTCACGTACGAAGATATTTTGGCAAAAGCTGATGTTCAGCCTGTTTGCTATTGGTCAGTCTCGTCTTCATTAACTGATAATAATAATTACGAAAAAAAAGACTACAATAAATCTTTAGAAGAATTAGACGTTATATTAACCAATACTATAGCGCTACAGTCTATTGCTGATGTAAAAGTGGGTGCTTTTTTATCAGGAGGTATTGATTCAAGTGCTGTTGTTGCATTACTTAAAAAGAATAATCAAAACGTTACTACTTTTTCTATTGGAATGCCTGATAAAGAATTCGATGAATCGCAACATGCTATCGAAATCGCAAAATATCTCGGAACCACACATTTCAATTATAATATCACCCCAGATGAAGCTCTTAATATAATTGATAAAATCCCAAGGATTTGGGATGAACCTTTTGCGGACAGTTCTCAAATACCTACTTTTATGGTGAGCCAATTTGCACGGGAGCATGTGACAGTAGCTTTATCCGGAGACGGTGGCGATGAATTATTCATGGGTTACAATCAGTATCCTCTGTTAAAAAAATTATGGGAAACAAATGCATTATCGGTGCTACCTGTAGCCAAAGTTTCAAACACCCTCAAAAGATTAAAAATAAAAGGCTTAAATCCCTATTTACAAAGAGCTGAAAACTTATCGCTGGCATGGAATTTTAAAGAGCCATATCAACTCAATGATTTTTGGATGGATAAATACAGAAATTCAGAATTTCCTATGTTAAATAATCCGCAACGTTTCTCGGATCCTGCACCGAAATTTAAAGATGGAATAACATCAGTCTGCCTTCACGATTTGAATTATTACCTTCCAGATGATGTGTTAACGAAAGTGGACAGAGCATCCATGGCTGTTAGCCTCGAAACGCGCGCGCCATTTCTTGACCATAAAGTTGTTGAGTTTGCATACCACTTACCAACACAGTACAAAATAGATCATAAAGTACAGAAAAAAATTCTTAAAGATATGCTCTACAAATATGTGGACAGGACGTTGATTGATAGACCTAAGCAAGGATTTTCGCTGCCAATGAAACGTTGGCTGAAAGTCGAATTAAAAGACTGGGCTTACGATAGATTAAAATCATTACCGTCGGACAAGTTTAATGGCAGTGCTATAGAAAAAATGTGGTACGAGCATCAAAATGGACTTAAAGATAATAGCGAAAAAATCTGGGGCCTTTGTAATTTAGCTAATTTTCTGGTAAAAAAATGAATAAGATTGCCGTTTACACTTGTGTTACTGGTGGATACGATAAAATTAAAAAGCCAGCTGTTATTAACAGTAACATTGACTATTTATGCTTTAGTGATACCAATATTGATGTGCCTTATCCTTGGAAATTAATTCAAGTTAATGAAGAAGCAAAATTCTCAGGACTTGATAAGAAAACCATCAATCGTAAGGTTAAAATTACACCACATATTTTTCATTATTTTGATAATTACGAGTTAACAATTTATATTGACGGCAATATAGAAATCTTAAGTGATTTGTCATTGTTGGTGGAGACAGTGACAAGTCAAGATGAAAAAATATTCATGTACGAACATTTTGCTCGTAATTGTTTATATGAAGAAGCCATTGAATGCTTATTGATCGGCCATGACTGGCAATGGAATATTTACAGACAGATGAGAAAATATAAACAGTCTGGATTTCCTTCTCATTATGGTCTCTATGAGTGTTCTATCATTATTAGAAAAAAAGACACATCCATCAATATGTTAATGGACGATTGGTACAAAGAATATTTGAGTGGGGTAAAGCGCGATCAATTATCCTTAATGTATGTGGTTTGGACCAACATGTTCAGAATTAAGAGTTTGGGCAAAAGTGATGCGAGGTTCCTTAAAAAGGATTTTAATTTGGTACCTCATAAAGCCTCTAATTCGAGTTTAAAAAGGCGCATTAAAGCAAAACTAAACAAATGTATGCATTCTTTAGCAGGTGGATTTTAAATGTATAATAAAAAATTTGGCATCATCATAGTCTTTTATCACCCTGAAATAGAAAATGTAGAGACTGCTCGCAGGCTAAGTGAAAAATATGATGTTGTCATTGTTGATAACAGTGAAAAGCCACAAAATTATACATTGCCCTCTGCAACAGTTATCAATTTGAATGGAAATCAAGGAATAGCAACAGCATTAAACAAGGGCCTTACCTATTTAATAGAAAAAAATTATGAGTTTGCATTTTTGTTAGACCAAGATAGTGAACCCGAAGATGATTTAATAGTATCTTTAATAGAATATATTGAAAGTACTGATGAGAAAACCTGTCTGGTATCTCCTTCGTATTTTGATAATGCAATCAATAAAAATGCTGAGTTTATTGTCTGTGAAAAAGACAGAATTGTCAGGCAACCCGCAGTAGGCAATGAGCCTATTCAGGCTTCTTATGTTATAACGTCTGGCTCAATGATTAGGCTCTCAACTATCCAACATATCGGTTTTATGCTTGATAAACTGTTTATCGATTTTGTGGATATTGAATGGTGCCTGCGTGCAAGGCATGCAGGGTATCAGATAGTAGGATTACCCTGGTTGAAAATGAGTCATGAGATTGGTGGTAAGCCGGTTAAGGTTCTGAATCGGACGTATGTCAATCATTCACCCATTCGACATTATTATTATTTCCGAAACGTTTTTCATCTATTAAGAATGAAACATATTCATTCTCAATGGAAGAAAATGGAAGTTATTAAACTGGCTCCGAGGTTCTTGGTATATGCTTTTTTCACTGAAAAACCTCTTCAGCACACCTCTCATATGTTGAAAGGTATTTGGGATGGAATATGCGGTCGGTCCGGTAAAAAAAGATGACTACAGATAATAAAAAAATAATATTAATTTTATATTTCCTTCTTGCTATCGCTGTATTTATCTTTTTTGACTTTACAGATTCACCTGATTTTCAATCCTATCTTAATTGGTATGAATCTTCGATAAACCTGTCATACCTTGACACTTGGGTCTTGTTAAAAGATCCGGGCTTTTATTTCCTATCAAATTTTTCTTATTTTTTAAGCTTAGGAGTCTTGGGTGTAATATTTATTTTGTTTACTATTTCGATTAGTACAAAAATGCTTGTTGCTTATAGATTTCTCAATGCAGAAATGTTTTTTTGGTTTGGTGTGTTATATCTATCCAGATTATTTATAATTCATGACTTAATACAATATCGTGCTGGTGCTGCCATTGGTCTGGGCTTTTTATCTTTCTTTTTCTATTTGAATTCATACAGGTTGCGAGCCGGTATGTTTTTTTTAATCGCTGCTTCAATTCATCTTTCGGCGATACTAATATTGGTAGTGATTCCACTTCATTCGTTTTTGAGAAAAAGACAAAGCGCTAACCTTTTCAATTTTATCGTTATCTCATTTATACTATCCTTTTGCGTGGTTCTCATCGATCCTTACAGGCTGTTCATGGGACTAATGGCAAAAATTCCTTTTTTGCAAGAAAGGATTGCACCCTATGTAGATGGTTCATATCAAACATCAGCTATCCCTTTATTTAACACGTATGTTTTAATCAAAATTTCAATTTTTATATTTTTTCTGCGTTGGATTTATCTGAATCAAGATAAAGAGCTTGTTAGAAATAATTATTTGCTTTTTTTGTCATTTTTTATATCTTTTTTTAGCTTGGTGCTGGGTTGGTTTTTTAGAGGAAATGATTCTTTAGCAATAAGGTTATCTGATTTTTATTGTATATATGATGTTCTGTTTTTTGTGCTCGCGCTAAATGTTTTTGCTGAGTCCAGTAAGCCTTTATATCGGTTATATATTTTGATAAGTGCAGCTATCTTTTTATATTCATCTGCAAAATTAATTCTTCATTAAATGGCCATTTTATGAGTGTTTTTATTTCTGTAGTTTCACATAATCATGCTGACATGATTATGAAGACAGTTTTTTTTCGGGATCTCGCAGCAAATTATAATCTTGTTTTAAAAAATAATACTGCTAAAGATAGTAAAGTGTTAAATGGTTTTTGTAAAATTAACAAAATACATCTTATAGATAGTGATTATGGGCTTGGGTTTGGAAGTAATAACAATGTCAACTTTAAATATTGTGTTGACGTTCTCGGTATGCAAGACGATGACATATTTATTCTTATCAACCCCGATGTTTCCATAAATACTAAAAGCATAGAAGATTTAATAGCGTTAATTGGTAAATATGATTCTGACGTTGCAGGGATCTCTCTTTTTAAAGACGAAAGTTTTAAAAATAGAGATTTATCAATACGTAAATATCCTACTTTTATATCATTCTTTTCATCATTAGTTGGTATTAAAAGAGAATGTTATTTTGCCAATTTTTCTGCTAATGAAGAGGCGGTGGATATGGAGTGGGTCGCAGGCTCTTTCATGGCATTTAAATCATCATCTTACAGAAAAGTGCAGGGTTTTAATGAAAATTATTTTATGTACTGCGAAGATATTGATATCTGTTACAGAGCAAAATCACAAGGGATGAAACTCTTGTATTTCCCTCAAATAAAGGCTTTGCATATGGCTCAGCATAACAACCGTAAAATTTTTAGTAAGCATTTTTTATGGCATCTGACCAGTGCGTTGAGGTTTATACTAAGCAAGCATGTCAAATCTTACGTAAATTCTTCTATCAAATAAAACGTGTTTTTGACTGTTTTTTCTATCTATTTTTAAGCGTTCGCTCTTTTTTTTACTAAGATGTATCCTTTAGGGTATAATTTTAACCATATTTTAATCGCGCCTGGCGCGAAGAGCACAGAAGGAGTCAAAAATGTCTAAGCAACAAATCGGCGTTGTAGGTATGGCGGTAATGGGCCGTAATTTGGCACTTAACATTGAGAGCCGCGGTTATACTGTTTCAGTTTTTAATCGTTCACGTGAAAAAACGGATGAAGTGATTGCTGAGAACCCTGGCAAGAAGCTGGCTCCATTTTATTCTGTTGAAGATTTCGTCGATTCCCTTGAGAAACCACGTCGCATCTTGTTAATGGTGCAGGCTGGCGAAGCTACCGATAAGACTATCGCTTCACTGACACCGCATCTTGATAAAGGCGATATTTTAATCGATGGCGGTAATACTTTTTATAAGGATACTATTCGTCGCAATAAAGAACTTTCCGATCAAGGTTTCAATTTCATTGGTACAGGTGTATCGGGTGGTGAAGAAGGCGCGCTTAAAGGCCCCTCAATTATGCCTGGCGGTCAAAAAGAAGCCTATGAGCTTGTTGCACCTATTTTAAATAAAATCGCTGCCCGCGCTGAAGATGGCGAAGCATGTGTAACCTATATAGGTTCTGATGGCGCAGGCCATTACGTTAAAATGGTTCATAATGGCATTGAATATGGTGATATGCAGTTAATCGCAGAAGCCTACTCTCTGTTAAAAGGTGCACTGAACTTAACAAATGAAGAGTTAGCCGACACCTTTACGGAATGGAATAATGGTGAATTAAGTAGCTATCTTATAGACATTACTAAAGATATATTCACCAAAAAAGATGAAGATGGTAATTATTTAGTTGATGTCATTTTAGATGAAGCAGCTAATAAGGGGACGGGGAAGTGGACGAGCCAGAGTTCTCTTGACCTCGGTGAGCCGTTATCATTAATCACAGAATCTGTATTTGCTCGCTACCTTTCTTCTCTTAAATCTCAACGTGTCGCGGCTTCTAAAGTTTTAAGTGGGCCAGTAGCCAAAAATTTCACCGGAGATAAAGCCGAATTTATTGAAAAAGTTCGTCAAGCTTTGTATTTGGGCAAAATTGTTTCTTATGCTCAAGGCTTCTCTCAACTAAAGGCTGCATCAGATCAATATAACTGGGATCTGCAGTATGGCGAGATTGCCAAAATTTTCCGTGCAGGTTGTATTATCCGTGCTCAATTCCTTCAGAAAATTACTGATGCTTATTCCGCGGATGTAAATATTGCTAATTTACTTTTAGCGCCTTACTTCAAAAAAATTGCTGATGAATATCAGCAAGCACTCCGTGATGTTGTTGCTTTTGCCGTTCAGAACGGAATCCCAACACCAACCTTCTCGTCAGCAGTTGCATATTATGACAGCTACCGCTCAGCAGTTCTGCCTGCTAATTTAATTCAGGCACAACGCGACTTCTTTGGTGCGCATACTTATAAACGAATTGATAAAGAAGGCGTTTATCACACTGAATGGCTTGAGTAAATAATATATGAAAGCCTCTTATTCATGAGAGGCTTTTTGTATGCTAATACTCTTGAGTATTAACCAATAACTGTAGGTAATTCAACTGAATTAATGAATTTATTATGAATAAAAATGATGAAAATGATAATTTCTCATCCCAAAATGGTTTTTTTGTGAAAGCCAGGGCTGATGAATCTGGAATTGATCTAATTGATTTGATTATACAGCTTTGGCGTGGGAAAGTTGTTATTTTTACAGCGATTATTATTTCTATCTTTATTAGTTTGATTTATCTTCACGTTGTAAAAGAAAAATGGGTTTCTACTTCAGTAGTAACCCTTCCTGCAGCTGGGCAAGTAGCAAATTATAATGCTGCTTTAAGTATAGTTTATGCTGATTCCCCACAGGATAAACCTTCACTTACGGGACTTCAAAACCAATTATTCAACCGCTTTACTGCTTCTATGAGTGCTTTATCAGCAGCTCTTAATAATCTTGAAACGCCACTCTCACTGACAATAAGTCCAGTTAAAGGGAGCGACGATGCCATAAGCATTTCATTTGTAGGACATACTGCAAAAGAAGCTCAAATGCAACTAACGCAATATATATCTCAGATTAATAATGAAGTCGTTAAAGATTATGGCGATGATATCAAAAGAAATTTAAGTGTAAAAACACGTGAGCTTACTAATACTCTGGATACATATACTCAAGTAGCATTGAACCAGAAACAGCATCGGCTTGATGTTATCAAGCAGGCTTTAAAAATTGCTGATGCGTCTAATGTAGGTAAGTTGCAAGTAAATCAGGCAGAGTTTCTGTCAGATGATACTTTATATTTATTAGGCAGTGATGCTCTTAATGCTATGGTTAAGAATGAAAATTCAAAACCTCTTGATTTTAGTAAAGAATATTATGAAGCACAACGGGCTTTGCTTGCAGTGACTCATCTTAAAATCGAAGTTGAGAACTTACAATCTTATCGTTATATTTCTCAGCCAGACCTTCCATTTAAACGCATGAGTCCTAAGAAGGGCTCTACTTTAATTCTTGCTTTTTTAATTGGTGCTTTATTGGGTTCAGTTATTGTTATCGGCCGCAACGCTCTTCTTAGCAATCGTCATCGGGAACGATAAAAAATAAGGCTGGTCTAAATTTTAGATCAGCCTTATTTATCACTTTGCTCTCAATCAATTTTCGAGGTGAAATTGATTCAATTTTAACAATAATTTATTAGAAAATATAATAGCATCTAATTTTATCCGGGTTTAAACCAACAACTCCCCACTCCTCACCGCCTTATCGCCCGCCAGCCTTAACACCAGCATGCCTGCCGTCGCAAATCTGGCCCAGTGTCGCGCGTATAGCACGCCTCCAAATTCTGCGACCAGCGGCGTGATGTGGTCGGTGACAGGATCAACAATCTCCGCAACCACTTCCCCTGGACGGATTCGCGCGCCCAGCGGTTTGCGATACAGGATTAGGCCCGATACCGGTGAGTGAACATATTCACAACCCGCCAGCGGCGTCGGGGGATTTTTAAGCGGCGGCATTAAAGCCGACGTGCCTTCAGTGTGTCGCTGCTTGATAATACTGCCTTCTTCTGCGGCCTGCGCCACACCAGGCGCACCCAGTCCGGTGCCGCTCTCATCCACACCGACCACATCCTCGCCGCCGCTCACCACCGACACCAGCTCATCACCGCCAATCACCGGCGCAGCGACTTCAACGGACACGGACGTATCGGCCGCAGAGATATAGCCGGATTCCTGCAACGCGTTAATGATCGCATCTGCGTCCTGCTCAGCCTGTTCAGGCGAGACATCACGTACGCCACGTAGCTCCAGCGTTACCGGCAGCAGGCCGCGCGGCATCGGGAATGTTTCACCAAATTTTTCAGCCAGCGTCAGCCAGGGTTCACAGCAGGCTTCGTCGAAGGGCTCACCCCCCGATATCTGTGCCAGTAGCTGCACTTCACTGCCCAGCCAGCGTGCTAAGGGTTCGATATCCGGCCATGCATGTGGCGTGGTGTAAAGGTGTGGAACCGCCTCCCAGTCACAATGCAAATCAATCATCAGATCGGCCTGACTGGCCATGCGCATCAGCGTATAACGCTGGGCTTCCAGTTCAGTTTTGGCGATTGTGTCACGGTAGTAACGGTCAATCGCATCACGAATCAGCTGCCGGTTCTGACTCTCATTCTGGGTCAGCGTCTCGGCCAGTTCCCCCGCCAGAAGTGCACCCAGAGACGGGAATTTGCGGTTAAAATCCTGGCCGGACTGTGCGTGGAAGCGTCCCAGATGCGTACCGTGCCAGTGTTGGCTCAGGGCCAGCGGATTGGATACCGGTATCAGGGAGAAAAAAGCTTTGAGTCGTCCGGCAGATTCCAGCGCCTGTAAACGCTGCTTAAGATACCAGGCCACCGCCATCCCCGGGATCTCGTCGCCATGTAAGGAAGCCTGAATATAGACCTGGCGACTGTGATCATCGCCAAAATGAAAACTGATAATTTCACGCTGGGTGCCGAGAGAGGCGCTTAACAAAGGGTGATGTTGTTGGTACATACCGTGTTAATGTCCTTTTGTCGGTTCAGGGGCGGACAAATGCCGCCCATAAAGTCATTGAGTATAGTCATGCAGACGGAGGAGGGGGAAAAAGCCTGCACTGACGTTACGGTTGAATGGAAATATCCGTGGCGAAATATTTCTTTTGCAGTTTGTCAAAGGTGCCATTTTTCTTAATGGCAGCGAAGGCATCATCCAGCGCAGTTTTCAGTTCGGTATCGCCTTTACGCAGGCCAATCGCCGTGCCCGGCCCGATGATCGGGTCTTTCACAATCGGCCCGGCCAGTTCAAACGCGCTGCCCTGAGGTTGTTTGAGAAAACCGTTTGCCGCCTGAGCCGCATCGGTAAAGACCGCATCAAGGCGCCCGGCCACCAGATCACTTTCAACCTGCGCCTGATCGCCATAGGGCACGACCGTCACGCCAAAAGGTTGCCATTTTGCCCGGGCATAACGCTCCTGCACAGTGCCTTGTTCTACGCCTACGGTTTTGCCTTTCAGCGATTCCGGGGCGGGCAACAGGCCCGACCCCTTACGCGCGATAAGCTGGGTATGCGTATCGTACAGCGGCACGGTAAAGTCGATTTGCTTCAGTCGCTCTTCGGTGATGCCCATATCAGACAGAATGGCGTCGAATTTACGCGCTTTAAGCGCCGGAATCATCCCGTCGAACTGGCTTTCCACCCAGACACATTTGGCCTGCATCTGCGTGCACAGCGCGTTACCTAAATCGATATCAAAGCCGACCAGCTTCCCCTGCGGTGTTTTGGATTCAAAAGGGGGATAGGTGGGATCAACAGCGAAGCGAACCTGCTCAATTTTCGCCTGGGCGCCAAACGCGCAGCCAGCCAGGAGGGCCAGCGCTAACGCTTTGTGTAAACGGGTTTTCAGAGAAGTGATTGCCATCGTTTTCGGTCTTCTGTTGTCGTAATAGTGTATTACGCAGAGTACCTTTCACCCGGGATGATGGCAATTAGAGGATGATTTTCAGAATGTTAGCCTGGCAAAGGCCACGGTAATCCTGTGTATTCAGTACGACAGACTGGTCGAGTACGCCGGCGTTAAAGGCAATCTCGTCATAGCGCTCAAACAGCAGCGGGTCGACCACCACAGTTAAATCAGGATGAAAGCTGAACGGGGGAATCGCACCAAATACGCAGCCGGTCAGCACATCGACCTCTGCGGGCGAGGCAAGGGATGCCCGGCGTCCGCCTACGGCTGAGGCGACTTTACTGAGATCGGCCTGCTGATCCGCAGGCAGTACCGCCAGAACATGTTGTTTGACGCCATTGCCTTTCACATGACACACCAGCGCCTTTGCGCCCTGTCCGACTGCCGTGCCGCGAATTTTGGCAACGGCTTCACATTTGCCGGTTGCCTCATGCTGCATCAGGCGGTAACGCGCGCGATGCTGGTCGAGCAGAGCAATGAGTTTTTCATGCGTAGTCACGGTAAAATCCTTACAGGTCAAATGGACGGGAAAGGCTGCTCAGCAAACCGTCGAGCAGCCGTAACGCAGTCTGTCACTTATGACGGGCGCGCAGGTTATTGATGATGGTGCTGAGATCCAGATCCTGATCCTGCAGCAGTACCAGCAGGTGATAGATCAGATCGGAGGCTTCGTTCGTCAGTTCCTCACGATCGTTCACCGTGGCAGCCAGCGCGGTTTCCACGCCTTCTTCACCGACCTTCTGCGCAATACGTTTGGTGCCGCTGGCATAGAGTCTGGCAGTGTAAGAACTTTCCGGGTCGGCCTGCTTACGGGACGCCAGCAGTTGTTCCAACTGATAGAGGAACGTCCAGTCAGGCGCAGCAGGGGAGAAGCAGCTGGAGGTGCCCAGATGGCAGGTGGGGCCAATCGGGTTGGCCAGCACCAGCAACGTGTCGTTGTCGCAGTCAGGTGTGATGCTCACGACCTGTAGAAAGTGTCCTGAGGTCTCGCCTTTGGTCCACAGACGGTTTTTGGTGCGTGAAAAGAACGTCACGTTGCCGTCCTGCAGCGTTTTTTCCAGCGCCGCCTGATTCATATAACCGTGCATCAGAACTTCACCAGAAACAGAGTGCTGGACGATGACCGGCATCATGCCTTGGGTTTTTTCCCAGTCTAACCGGGCCAGTTGTTGTTCAGTTAACACGCACGAATCTCCACACCGTTGTCGATCAGAAAGCGTTTCAGCTCGCCGATATTAATAATTTGTTTGTGAAAAACCGACGCCGCCAGCGCGCCATCGACATTGGCCTGCTCAAAGGCTTCAAGGAAGTGAGTCATGGTACCCGCACCGCCAGAGGCGATCAGCGGTACCTTGCAGACATCACGTACCTTCTTCAACTGCACCAGGTCATAACCGTTGCGCACGCCGTCCTGGTTCATCATGTTGAGGACAATCTCGCCTGCGCCCCGTTTCTGCACTTCCTGCACCCAGTCCAGCGTTTCCCACTGGGTCACGCGGGTGCGGGATTCGTCGCCGGTATACTGATTAACATGGTACTTCCCGCTGGCGTCATCAAACCAGGTATCAATACCGACCACGATGCACTGGACGCCAAAGCGGTCGGCCAGGCGGGTGATCAATGAAGGATCGGCCAGCGCAGGGGAGTTAATGGAAATTTTGTCCGCACCAAACTCCAGAATCCGCGCGGCATCTTCCGGGGTTTTGATGCCGCCTGCCACGCAGAACGGAATGTCGATGACTTCGGCAACGCGCGCAACCCAGCTTTTATCCACTACGCGGTCGTCCGATGAAGCGGTGATATCGTAAAACACCAGCTCGTCCGCACCTTCTTGCGCATAGCGCTGCGCCAGCGGCACGATGTCGCCAATAATTTCGTGGTTACGAAACTGAACGCCTTTTACCACCTGACCGTCACGCACATCGAGACAAGGAATTATCCGTTTTGCCAGCATGCTATGGCCTCCGAAACTGTAAATTTGCCTTCCAGTAGCGCACGTCCGACGATCACGCCCTGAACACCGCTGCCGCGAAGGGCGGCAACGTCACTGAGTTCACCAATACCGCCTGAGGACTGAAACGCAATCTGCGGAAAGCGTGCGGTCACTTCTTTATACAGATCCACGTTCGACCCGCTGAGCGTACCATCACGGGAAATGTCGGTGCACAGAACATGCTTCAGCCCGACAGGCTGGAACTGTTCAATGACCTCTTCGAGCGTAACGCCCGCAGCTTCCTGCCAGCCGCTAATCGCCACCTCTTTGCGGTTGGTCGCATCAATACGGACGTCCAGCGCCAGCACAATCGCGTCCGGGCCAAACTCGGTAAACCAGGCTTTCACTTCCTCGGGCTGTTTGACGGCGGTCGACCCTACCACCACACGGCTGGCACCCGCGTCCAGTAACGCTTTAACGTCTTCCCGACTGCGAATGCCGCCGCCAACCTGGACCACCGCATCCACGCCGTTAAGCAGGCTTTTCAGTAAGGTAATCTGGCGTTTCGCCGGATCTTTAGCACCGGTTAAATCCACAAGGTGCAGTACCGTTGCGCCCTGGCGTGCGTAATCCTGTAAGCGGGGTAACGGATCGCTGCCGTAATCGCGCTGACGGGCATAATCACCCTGATGCAGGCGCACAACCTTGCCATCAATTAAATCTAATGCGGGGATAATCATTACATCTCCAGGAAGTTTTTCAGCAACTGCGCGCCGACTTTGCCAGAGCGTTCCGGGTGGAACTGCACGCCAAAGAAGTTATCTTTCTGTACCGCGGCCGTGAACGCCTGACCATAGTGACACTGCGCAATGGTGCTGGCATTTACGGGCATCGCAAAGCTGTGTACGAAGTAGAAGTAGCTGCCTTCATCAATGCCGCGGAACAGATGATTACCGGCCTGAGCGGTGATCTGGTTCCAGCCCATGTGCGGTAACGGCAAACCCTGCGTGTCCATCAGTGACACGGGCTGGTCGATAATGCCCAGCGTGGGCACACCGCCATTCTCTTCGCTGTGGCTGCCCAGCAGCTGCATGCCCAGGCAAATACCCAGCACCGGCTGCGTACAGGCCTTGACCAGCTCAATCAGCTCACGCTCCTGCAGTTGGTTCATGGCCGCCTGCGCGGTGCCAACGCCGGGCAGAAACAGCTTATCGGCGCGCAGGACGACATCCGGATGGCGACTGACCTCTGGCGTATAGCCCAGACGTTCAACGGCCCACTTTACCGACGACAGGTTGGCACAGCCTGTATCCAGGATCACCACGTTCATTACAGCACTCCTTTAGAGCTCGGCAGGGTATTTCCCTCAACGCGAATCGCCTGACGTAAGGTCCGGCCAAAGGCTTTGAATAAACTTTCCACGCGGTGATGATCGTTTTTCCCTTTGGTTTTCAGGTGCAGGGTGCTCATCATGGCGTAGGACAGGGAACGGAAGAAGTGCTCGACCATCTCGGTGCTCAGATCGCCAACGCGCTGATAGCTGAATTCCGCTTTAAATTCGATATGTGGACGACCAGAGATATCCAGTGCACAGCGCGCCAGGCACTCATCCATCGGCAGCACAAAGCCAAAACGGCCAATGCCGCGCTTATCGCCCAACGCTTTCAGCAGCGCTTCGCCTAATGCCAGACCGGTATCTTCTACCGTGTGGTGATCGTCAATATACAGGTCACCGTTGACGTCGATGTTCATGCGGAAGCCGCCGTGCACGGCAATCTGGTCCAGCATATGATCAAAGAAGCCGACGCCAGTGTTGATCTTACTGCCGCCTTCGCGGTCCAGCCACAGTTCCACGCGGACCTGGGTTTCTTTGGTGTTGCGTTGGACCAGCGCGTAGCGGTCGCGCTGCGTCAGCTGCTGCTGAATCGCTTTCCAGTCCTGACCTTCTGCGCCATAGCGAATGCCCTGAATCCCCATATTTTCCGCCAGCTGAATATCGGTCTGGCGATCGCCAATCACATAGCTGTTGGCCGTATCAAGGGCGCCTTCAGCCAGCCAGGCCTCAACCATCTGGGTTTTCGGCTTACGGCACGCGCAGCGGTCTTCAGGCTTATGGGGACAAATCAGCACATCGCTAAAACGAATGCCCTGCGATGACAAAATCTGCATCATCAGCGTGTGTGGGCCATCGAAGTCCGCCTGTGGAAAACTGTCCGTGCCCAGACCGTCCTGATTGGTAATCATCACCAGCTGATAGCCTGCGTCCTGCAGCGCCAGCAGTGCAGGCACGACGTCCGGCTCAAACGCCAGCTTATCCATCCGATCCACCTGAAAGTCCTGCGGCGGTTCCGAGATAATCGTGCCATCGCGGTCAATAAAAAGGGTCTTCTGACTCATGCTTACTCCAGAGATAAGGCTTGCAGCGCGGCGATCAGGCGTTCGCACTCGGTGCGGGTTCCCACCGAGATGCGCAGACAACCTGCGAGGCCGGGGTTCTTGTTTTGATCACGCAAAATAATGCCCTGATCCCACAAGGTTTTAAACACCTTTGGTGAATCGGTAAAGCGCACCAAAATATAGTTGGTTTCGCTGGGGAAGACCTGCTCCACAACGCGAATTTGCGGCAACTGTTCAAACAACCAGCTACGGTTGGCATTCAGCTCATCGACGTGCTGGCGCATTAAGGCAATCCCTTCGTCGCTCAGTGCCTGGCCCGCCACGTCGGCGACCGGCGTCGCCAGCGGATAGGGCGCAATCACCTTCATCAGCAGGTCGATAACCGGTTTATTCGCCAGCGTAAATCCGCAGCGCAGACCGGCCAGCGCGAAGGCTTTCGACAGGGTGCGCAGGATGACAAGGTGCGGATATTCGCGCAACCAGCCCGCCAGCGTCGCCTGTGGACAAAATTCAATATAGGCTTCATCCGCGACGACCAGCGCTTTGCCGGCGGTCATCGCCAGTAGCTGACGGATAGCGTCCTGATCAATCAGGTTGCCCGTGGGGTTGTTCGGGCTGCACATATAAACGACTTTCACACCGTCGAGCTGTTCGGCAATCGCGGGCAGGTTCAACTGCCAGTCTTCACGTGCCGGCACGGTACGGTACTCAATGCCGATGGTTTCCGCGCTGACGCTGTACATACCGTAGGTCGGTGGGCAGAACAGAATCGCGTCTTTGCCGGGCTCACAGAACGCCCGCATCAACAGCTCAATGCCTTCATCTGCGCCGCGGCTGACCAGCACCTGCTCAGGAGACAGGCCCGCGTAAGCCGCATAACGGGTGATTACCTGCTTCGGCTGGCACTCCGGGTAGCGGTTCAGGGTTTGCTGCGACAACTCAAAGGGCACCGGCAGCGGAAACTCGTTAGCATTCAGCCAGACATCACCGTTGCCGCCCAGACGGCGCGCCGACTGATAAGGCGTCAGCGCACGCACATTGGCGCGGGCCAGTTGTTCAATATCCTGACTCATGCTTGCTCCTTGAGCGCGGTGACGCGCAACGTGACGGCATTTTTGTGGGCATCCAGCTGCTCCGCGGCGGCCAGGGTTTCAATGGTGGCGGCGAGATCCATAAAGCCCTGCGGCGTCAGTTCCTGTACCGTCATACGTTTCTGGAAGTCGGCCAGCCCCAGGCTGGAGCAGGTCGCGGTATAACCATAGGTAGGTAGCACATGGTTCGTGCCGGAGGCATAATCGCCTGCAGACTCGGGCGACCAGTCGCCCAGGAACACGGAGCCTGCGCTGGTGATTTGCTCAACCAGGTCGCGCGGCGTGCGGGTTTGCAGAATCAGGTGCTCCGGACCATAGCGGTTGGAAATCGCCACACACTGTTGCAAATCGCGGGCCACGATCAGGCGGCTGCTTTCCAGCGCCTTACGGGCCGTGGCGGCACGCGGCAGCTGCGCCAGCTGTTGTTCGACAGCGTCAGCCACGCGCTCAGCCAGTCCCTGTGAAGGCGTCAGCAGAATCACCTGAGAATCCGGCCCGTGTTCCGCCTGAGACAACAGGTCGGACGCCACGAACGCGGGCGTGGCACCGTCGTCGGCGATCACCAGCACTTCTGACGGGCCCGCGGGCATATCGATAGCCGCGCCATCGAGGCTCTGGCTGACCTGACGTTTGGCTTCGGTGACCCAGGCGTTGCCCGGTCCGAAAATTTTAGCCACTTTCGGCACGGTCTCGGTGCCGAAGGCCAGGGCGGCAATGGCCTGCGCACCGCCCACCTGAAATACTTCTTCTACGCCACACAGCTGGGCCGCATAGAGAATCTCGTCGGCAATCGGCGGCGGTGAGCACAGCACCACGCGGCCGCATCCGGCAATACGTGCCGGTGTCGCCAGCATCAATACGGTGGAAAACAGCGGGGCGGACCCCCCGGGAATATAGAGGCCGACCGATTGCATCGGGCGCGTCACCTGCTGGCAACGCACGCCCGGCTGGGTTTCGATATCCACGGCTGGCAGAATCTGCGCACGGTGGAAAGTCTCGATATTGGCGACCGCCACCGCCATTGCCTGTTTGAGTTCATCACTGAGACGATCGCTGGCAGCCTGCATCTGCTCAGCGGTCACGCGAAAATCCGTCAGCTCAACCTTGTCAAAGCGCGCGCTAAAATCGCGCAGAGCTGCGTCGCCTTCGCTTTTCACGCGCGCCAGAACGTCACGCACAATCTGACTGATGCTGTCAGAGGCAGACAGCGCCGGGCGTGCCAGCAGCGCCTGTTGCGCCTCCGCGCTGCACGCCTGCCAGTTCACGGGTGTCATGATTTTGCTCATCGTTTACTCCAGCATTTTTTCGATTGGCAGCACCAGAATCGAACTGGCACCCAGCGCTTTGAGTTTTTCCATGGTTTCCCAGAACAGCGTTTCGCTACTCACCATGTGCATTGCCACACGGCTCACATCGCCCGCCAGCGGTAACACGGTTGGACGCTCGGCGCCCGGCAGCAGGCTAATGACTTCTTCCAGACGCTCGCTCGGTGCATGCAACATGATGTATTTGGATTCACGTGCTTTAATCACGCCCTGAATACGGGTCATCATTTTATCGATCAGCTCCTGCTTGGCCGCGGGCATGTCGCCGTCGCGCTGAATCAGCACGGCTTTAGAACGATAGATGACTTCCACTTCACGCAGACCGTTCGCTTCCAGCGTAGCACCGGTGGAGACCAGATCGCAGATCGCATCGGCCAGGCCGGCACGCGGCGCCACTTCGACCGAGCCGTTCAGCAGACAGGATTTAAAGGCGATACCTTGCTTGTCGAGATACTGTTTTAACAGGTGAGGATAGGAGGTAGCGATGCGGGCATTGTTCAGGCACTGCGGGCCGGTGTAAGCGTCATCAACCGGCATGGCCAGTGACAGACGACAGCCGCCAAAGTCGAGGCGACGCAGTGTGAAGTAGCGAGGATCTTCCCCCTGTGCGCGGCGCGTCAGTAACTCTTCTTCCAGCACGTTTTCGCCGATAATGCCCAGGTCGACCACGCCGTCCATCACCAGGCCCGGAATATCGTCATCGCGCACGCGCAGAATATCGATAGGCATATTTTCAGCGAAGGCGATCAGACGCTGTTGCTGAAGATTGATTTTGATCCCGCAGCGCGCCAGCAGCTCGCGTGAATCATCGCTTAACCGACCTGATTTCTGCATAGCTATGCGTAAACGGCTATTGTCTAACATTGTTCCTGTCCCCTTAATTAACCTGTCCTGAATGCGTATTTTGCGTCAGCCCATAAAAAAACCCCCGGAAGACGATCTTCCGGGGGTTCTCTTGCGTTCGCACCACTGGAAGATCCTAGACGTCTTCCAGCACACATCGCCTGAAAGACTAGTCAGGGTGATGGTGGTGATGATGGTTGAACTGAACGCGTGTCATAAAATTCTCGATAATGAAAAGTTATTCATTTGTGTGGAATTAACCTAACGAAGATAGTTGAAATTGGCAACTCTTTTTTAATGTTGTTCTTCGCAAAGCACAGAAACACTTTGCACTGGTTTGCAACTCAGGGGCAGCTTAAGATGGCTGAATCTTGACGTTCGCAGCAGGAGACAATATGAAAAAGGTCGCAATTGTAGGACTCGGCTGGCTGGGCATGCCGCTTGCGATGGCGCTGACCGCGCGAGGCTGGCAGGTGACCGGCAGTAAAACCACGCCGGATGGCGTAGAGGCGGCCCGTCGCTGTGGTATCGATGCGTTTCAACTTGAACTGACGCCCGAACTGGTCTGTGAGGCCGAGGACCTGGAGGCGCTGTTTGACGTGAATGCGCTGGTTGTCACCTTGCCCGCCAGCCGCACGGCAGAGGGCGGCGACGCCTATGTGCAGGCAGTACAAAACGTGGTGGATACCGCGCTGGCGCGCAATGTCCCACGGATCATCTTTACCAGTTCCACCTCCGTCTATGGCGGCAGCGCCGGTATCAAAACGGAGAAAAGCCCGCTTCAACCAGAAACCACGGCAGGCAAAACGCTGGTGGACCTGGAAAACTGGCTGCACGACTTACCCGGCACCAGCGTCGATGTATTGCGTCTGGCCGGGCTGGTGGGCCCGAAACGGCATCCCGGTCGCTTCCTGGCCGGCAAACAGGATTTACCCAATGGATCGCACGGGGTGAATCTGGTGCATCTGGATGATGTGGTGGAGGCGATTATGCTGCTGCTGCAAACGCCAAAAGGCGGCAGGACGTTTAACCTGTGTGCGTTGAAACATCCGTCCCGCGCCCATTTCTATCCCTGTGTGTCGCGCCAGCTGGGCATGACGCCGCCCACCTTTGAACCGCAGACGCACGACGACAGCGGTAAGTTGATTGACGGCGCGCGTATCTGTCACGAGCTGGGCTTTGAATACCGCTACGACGATCCGCAGAAAATGCCGCTGGAGTGAGTGTGGCTTTCCCCTTAGCGGGGAAAGCGTCGTGTTCTGTTCCTGATCACACGCCGAGTCGGTCGCGTAAGGCATACCAGGCGGCACCCATGGCCGTCAGCGGCACTTTAAATCGCCGTCCGCCAGGGAAGGGCAGATGCGGAAGCTTCGCGAAGGCATCAAAGCGCTCAGCATCCCCACGTAACACTTCGCTTATCAGCTTGCCGGAAAGGTGCGTGCAGGTCACTCCGTGGCCGCTGTCGCCCTGCATAAAGTAGACGTTTTTTTCCAGCCGACCAAACTGTGGCATGCGCGACAGCGTCAGCAGAAAATTTCCGCTCCAGGCGAAATCAATCTTCACGTCCTGCAACTGCGGAAAGGTGCGTAGCATTTTAGGCCGGATCATCGTGATCACATCGCCAGGCTCGCGTGCCCCATAAACCACACCGCCACCATAGAGCAGCCGGTTGTCGGCGGTCAGGCGGAAATAGTCCAGCAGATAATTGGAATCTTCTACCGAATAGTTGTTGGGTAACAGCGCTAATGCCCGGTCACGGGACAGCGGTTCGGTGGCGATGATTTGCGAGCCGCACGGCATGCTTTTGCGACTCAGGCGCGGTTCGAGTTCGGAAGGCAGATAAGCATTGCCGGCAAAAATCAGAAACGTGGCGCTGACTTCTCCCTGTGCCGTTTTTACCCGATTAGGTGAACCGTAGCTGACGCTTAACGCGGCGGACTGTTCATAGATACGACCGCCGTGGCGACGAATGGCTTCGGCTTCTCCCAGCGCCAGATTCAGCGGATGCAGATGTGCGCCGCGTTTGTCGAGCAGCCCACCTACATAGCGCTCTGAGCCGATCTCGCGACGAATGCCGCGCTCATCTAACAGTTCAAGCTGGTCGTTACCGTAACGCTGCCAGGCGGCTTTTTGACTGGCCAGGTGCGCCATCTGACGGCGGTTAAACGCGGCGAAGATACCGCCCGGGCGGTAATCGCAGGCGATCGCGTAACGGTCGATACGATCGCGAATAATATCACCGCCTTCAAACATCATACTGCCCAGCATTTTCGCGCTGTCTTTGCCGTAGCGTTGTTCAATCACATCCACGTCGCGGCTGTAGGAATTCACGGCCTGGCCGCCATTGCGGCCGCTGGCACCATAACCAACGCGAGCCGCTTCAAGCAGCACCACATCGTAACCCGCTTCGGTTAAAAACAGGCCGGCCGATAAACCCGTAAAACCGGCACCAATAATGCAAACGTCACACTGGATGCTTTCCTGCAGCACCGGCCAGGGCGCATGGGGGTTCCGTGTGGAGGTGTAGTAGTTTTCTACGTAATTCATATCAAGCTCCTTGGCGAACGTCCCTGATTAAAAATTGGCGGGCGTATGGGCGCTGACGATGCGACAGGGCACATCGGCCTGGTTGGTAAAACTGTGCGGCAAACCCGTATCGATCACGTAACTTTCGCCGGCCGTCAGATGAAATTGCTGACCGTTAACTTCCAGTACGATGCGCCCTTCCAGCAGGGTGCCGGTCTCTTCGCCCGCATGGCGTAACTTTTCGCCGGTGCTGGCACCTGGCTGGTAAGTTTCCAGTAACATGCCTAACGCCCGGGTTTTCGTGCCGTTATCAACCAGTTTAAGCGAAACGCCCTGACTGCCGATTTCCAGCAGATCTTCAGGCCGGACCACCACTTTGGGCGCGTCCTCAGCATGCGGCTCCGAAAAAAACGCAGACAAAGACAGGCCATAAACCTTCAGCAACTTTTGCAGCGTGCTGACCGCCGGGCTGACCTTATCCTGTTCGATAGTACTGATGGCGCTGTGGGTCAGTCCGGCCAGTTCCGCGACGCGCCGTTGTGACAGTCCCATGGCCTGACGGATCTGCGCCAGGCGGCGTCCCGGAGCCTGAGCCGCATCATTCATACCTTTTTCCTCTGGTGATAGTGCAGGGCGGCCTGAATAAAGCCGTCAAACAGCGCAAAGGACGGCGTGGCGGGTTTCAGCTGCCATTCAGGATGCCACTGTACGGCAAGGGCGAAAGGATGCGCTGGCAGGCTGACCGCCTCAATCAGACCATCGGGCGCACGGGCCTCAACGTGCACCTGCGGTCCCGCTTCACGAATGCCCTGGTGATGAACGGAGTTGACGGTGATCGACGCACGCCCCAGCAGCCTGTCCAGCAATCCTCCCGGTGCAATCTGGATGGCATGAGCGGGTGCGTAAGTTTGTTCAGGTGAGGCATCCTCGTCTGCATGGTGGCGCTGAAACTGCGGATGGTGGTCAAGGTGGCGATACAGGGCACCGCCGTTGGCCACGACCAGCTCCTGCATGCCCCGACATATGCCCAGCAGCGGCACCTGTTTACCGACAGCATGCGTAATAAGGTTAAACGCCAGGCGATCGCGGCCGGCATCTGCCTCCGGCTCTTCGCCTTCTTCGCCATACAGCCAGGGCTCCAGATGGCTGGGGCTCCCGGTCAGCAGAATGCCATCCAGCACAGCCATAGCGTTTTCTGATAGATGCGGGGCAGCCATAAGGTGATGGGGCAGGGCAAGCGGCACGCCGCCCGCCAGGACGATGGCATCAAGATATTTGTTGTGGACAGACTGAACCGGGTGGCCCTGATTGTGCGTCTGGCACATCACTACGCCAATCAAAGGCTTGTCAAAAATAATGCCCATCTTTCCCCCTTAACTGCTGTTCGAAATATTTGACGAAAAGGGCATGTCTGATGGTTAAGTGTGCAATATTTTGTCAATCTAGCAATCCATTGGTCGATCTTCAAACAGATTTGTTACATTTGCACACTTTTTACGTTAGAGCTATGTTAGATGAGTGGCGGTTTTTTTGAGCATTACGCACTCCCATTTTTGTGGTCAAAGGCGGATGAAATCATGACTAACCTGGTAGAAGTAGAAGACTTCACGCTTCACAGTGAAGAGAGACGAACCAGCGCGTTCCAGCAAGAAGTGAAAAACTGGCTGGAGCGCCATCCTGAAACGCAGTATGTCGATATCTTGCTCAACGATTTAAATGGTGTTTTTCGCGGTAAGCGCATCCCGGTTTCGGCCTTAGCCAGGCTGGAAAAAGGCTGCTACTTTCCCGCCTCGGTTTTTGCCATGGATATTCTCGGCAATACCGTCGAAGAGGCCGGTCTGGGCCAGTCGCTTGGTGAACCCGATAACCTCTGCCTTCCCGTCCATGGCACGCTCGTCCCCTCCGCCGCCGATCCGCAACACATTGCACAACTGCTGTTAACCATGTGCAACCAAGATGGCACTCCCTTTGACGTTGAACCCCGAAATGTTCTGAACCGGCTGTGGCAACAGCTGCGTAATCGTGGACTGTTTCCGGTGGTAGCGGTAGAGCTGGAGTTCTATCTGGTCGATAAAAAGCGCGATGCAGAAGGCTATATTCAACCGCCCTGTGCGCCAGGCAGTGACGATCGCAACAGACAAAGCCAGGTTTACTCGCTGGATAATCTCGATCACTTCGCCGATGTCTTGCGTGATATCGATGCGCTGGCCCGTCTGCAGGGCATTCCTGCGGATGGCGCGCTGGCGGAAGCCTCGCCGGGGCAATTCGAAATCAATCTCCATCATACCCGTGATGTGCTGAGCGCCTGCGACCATGCTATCCAGCTCAAGCGCCTTATCCGCCAGGTGGCAGAGAACCACGGCATGACGGCAACGTTTATGGCAAAACCCTATGAGGACTATGCCGGAAGCGGGATGCACGTCCATATCAGCATGCTTGATGCCGCTGACCATAATGCCTTTGCCTGTGATGACGGAAGCGATTCCCCGCTGCTGAAACGCACGCTGGCGGGCATGATTGACCTTATGCCTGCTTCCATGGCGCTGCTGGCCCCCAACGTCAATGCCTTCCGTCGTTTTGTGCCCGATGCCTACGTTCCTTTGCAGGCGTCGTGGGGCCACAATAACCGTACGGTAGCGTTGCGTATTCCCTGTGGCGATCTGGAAAGTCGCCGCATCGAGTACCGGGTAGCCGGGGCGGATGCGAATCCTTATCTCGTCATGGCTACCATTCTGGCCGGCATGTTGCACGGCCTCGATACGCAATTGCCGCTGCCACAGCCGGTTAAAGGAAACGGCCATGAAGCGGAAGGGCTGGCGCTGCCGATTCGGCAGAGCGATGCACTCTATGCCTTCGAAAGCAGCTATCCTTTACAAAAATTACTGGGTGAGAAATTTGCCAAAGTGTGGTTTAGCTGCAAAAATTATGAGCTTATGCAGTTCGAAAGATTAATCACTGCCACCGAAATTGACTGGATGCTGAAAAACGCCTGATTAAAATTTTGCATTCTATGCGACAACGTCTTGAAATAATGCGTTGGGTTAGGGCAAAATACGCCCCCTGCAAATTCAGAACATAACCGACGCTCACCGCGCCGGTTATTTTTTTGCATATTGTTTTTAACGCGTAGCATTTAGCTGACACCAACGAGGCCGGGCACGCACCCGGATAGATAAACACTGAAAACACGCAGCCGCGTGAGATTGAGGATGTAAAGATGGGGATGTTTAACACTCTGCCAGCCCAGGCTGGTACACGTTTCCGTGATGACTACGGCGCCGCGCTGGCCGCCAGCCTTACTCCCTGTCGCTTAATGCGCAGTTTCCTTGTGAATCAACCCAGCCAGGTTGCTGCGCAAGGAGGACTGAAGCATGTCGCTTAATACCTCTGCCGCACCACAACGTGCCCAACTGAAAAAAACGCTGACGTTACTTCCTGTTGTCATGATGGGCTTAGCCTACATGCAGCCGATGACCCTGTTTGATACCTTTGGTATCGTATCGGGCCTGACGGACGGTCACGTTGCCACCGCTTATGCTTTCGCCCTGATTGCGATTCTGTTTACCGCCTTGAGTTACGGTAAGCTGGTACGCCGCTTCCCATCTGCGGGCTCCGCTTATACCTATGCTCAGAAGGCCATCAGTCCGCACGTCGGCTTTATGGTGGGCTGGTCATCGCTGCTGGACTATCTGTTCATGCCGATGATCAACATTCTGTTGGCTAAAAACTATTTTGAAACCCTGGTGCCAGGGATCCCGTCGTGGATTTTCGTGGTGCTGCTGGTGGGCTTTATGACGCTCTCCAACCTTAAGGGCATCAAAACGGTCGCTAACTTCAACAGCGTGATTGTCATCCTTCAGGTGGTGGTCATGGTCGGTATCACCGCGATGGTGATTTACGGCGTGGCGCACGGCGAAGGTGCGGGAACAGTGGTAAGCAGTAAACCGTTCTGGTCTGAAAACGCCCATGTGGTGCCGATGATCACCGGTGCGACGATTCTGTGTTTCTCATTCCTCGGTTTTGACGGCATCAGTTCGCTGTCAGAAGAAACGAAAGATGCAGAACGTACCATTCCGCGTGCGATTTTCCTGACGGCGCTGATTGGTGGCCTGATGTTTATTGTCGCGTCGTACTTCCTGCAACTGTATTTCCCGGACATCTCGCGCTTTAAAGAGCCGGATTCGTCGCAGCCTGAAATCATGCTGTATGTGGCCGGTAAAGCGTTGCAGATCGGTATCCTGATCTTCTCTGTGGTCACGGTACTGGCGTCCGGTATGGCAGCGCACGCAGGCGTTTCACGTCTGATGTACGTGATGGGCCGTGATGGTGTGTTCCCGGAGCGTTTCTTCGGCTATATCCATCCAAAATGGCGCACGCCGTCCCTGAACGTGATTCTGGTGGGTGCCGTAGCGTTGATGGCGATCAACTTCGATCTGGTCACCGCGACTGCGCTGATTAACTTTGGTGCGCTGGTTGCGTTTACCTTCGTTAACCTGTCAGTGATTGCGCAGTACTGGGTACGTGAAAAACGGAATAAGACCCTGAAAGATCACGTCCAGTATCTGGTTCTGCCGATGATGGGTGCCCTGACCGTGGGTGCACTGTGGGTTAACCTGGAGCAAAGTTCTATGGTGCTGGGACTGATCTGGGCCGCGATTGGTATTGTTTACCTGGCCTTTGTGACGCGCAGCTTCCGCAATCCCGTTCCACAGTTTAGCGAAGAAGTGTAATCCCCCGGCCCTGCTCATTCACAGAGCAGGGCCGTTTTCTGTCAGCTTTTACTTGCCAGCAGCAGTTCCCAGCTTCCTGCCTGTAAAGCATTCCGTCCTGCGGCATTTAACTGATCATCTGTCACAATCACATCAAACTTTTCCAGCGGTAAGGCCAGCCACGTCGCGATTTTATCGTATTTCGAGCTGTCGCTGAGCAGCACGCGTTTGCTGCTGACGTCACACACGGCCTGTTTAACCGCTACCTTGTCTTCATCCGGCGTAAACAAACCGCGCAATCCCCAACTGGAAGTGGAGACAAAGGCAATGTCAATTGCCAGTTGCCGCAGGTGGCGTGCGGCTGCATCGCCAATGCAGGAACGGTTATCCCGACAGACGGTGCCACCGGTATGAATCACCCGGCAGCGGCTCGCCTCCATCAGCAAATTGGTCACCATAAAATCATTGGTGACCACTAACAGGTCCTCCCTGTCGGCAATTTCCCGCGCCAGCGCCAGTGTGGTCGTACCGGCATCCAGATAAATACAGCTGTCAGGCGGAATCAGCTGAGCGGCCAATTTGCCGATAGCGTTTTTTTCTTCATTACACAGCGCGGTCTTGGTCAGGTGCGAGGGTTCGCTCGCCAGGCGGTTAGCGGAGCGCACGCCACCGGAAACCGACAGCACCGCGCCCTGTTCCTCCAGCTTCTGCACGTCCCGACGAATCGTCATGTGTGACACGCCAAAACGCTCGGTCAGTTCGGCGATGCTCATTACGCCGCGCTCGGCCACCAGTGCCAGAATCTGTTGATGACGCTCAACGGGGATCATATACACCTCGGTTTATCATTTTTTCACATTGTAGGGGATGCCTTCACAAAGACGCACGGAAAATTTGCACCAGATCCCCTTTGCTGGTGGCGATTTGACCGCGATACCTGGTAATAACAGTTACGTGGCTGATGTGAATAAATGTTCAACTGCGGCCTTTTGAAGTTAATTTATGTGAAATACGGCACGTTTTTACCTGCACTTTCCTGCCACTATTACCAGCAGAGACCAAAAATTCACTTAATTTAACAAGGGAGGCCACCGATGCCCGCTTCAAAGATCTGTGTCATAGGTTTAGGCTCAATGGGAATGGGCGCGGCGCAGTCCTGCATCCGGGCTGGGCTGGCGACATGGGGCGTTGATCTGAATCCGCAGGCCTGCGAAACGCTGCGCCAGGCAGGCGCGCGTGACGCGCAGTCGTCGGCTCATGCCTTTGCCGAACACCTGGATGCTGTCCTGTTGCTGGTCGTGAATGCCCGGCAGGTTAATGCGATTCTGTTTGGCGAGCAGGGGCTGGCGGCCAGGCTGAAGCCGGGCACGGCGGTGATGGTATCCTCCACCTTGTCCGCGCAGGATGCGCAGCAGATCGCCGCCAGACTGGCGGACTGTCAGTTGCTGATGCTGGATGCGCCAGTGTCCGGCGGGGCCGCCAAAGCCGCCAGTGGCGAGATGACCGTGATGGCATCCGGGAGCGATGCGGCCTTTGCGGCTTTGCAACCGGTACTGGATGCGGTCGCCGCAAAGGTTTACCGCGTCGGCACGGAAATCGGTCAGGGATCGACAGTCAAAATCATTCATCAGCTGCTGGCGGGCGTGCACATTGCCGCCGGGGCCGAAGCCATGGCGCTGGCCGCCCGCGCCGGGATTCCGCTCGATACGATGTATGAGGTGGTCACTAACGCAGCGGGCAACTCATGGATGTTTGAAAACCGTATGCGCCATGTCGTCGACGGCGACTATCGACCGAAATCCGCAGTGGACATCTTTGTCAAAGACCTGAATCTGGTCGCCGATACGGCGAAAGCCCTGCATTTCCCGCTACCGCTGGCCTCTACCGCGCTGAATATGTTCACTGAGGCCAGCAATGCCGGTTTTGGCCGCGAGGATGACAGTGCGGTGATTAAAATCTTCAGCGGCATTACGCTGCCCCAGCGCGAGGAGGCGATGTGATGCGCTTAGGGGTGATTGCCGACGATTTTACCGGCGCAACCGACATTGCCAGCTTTCTGGTGCAGAACGGGCTTTCTACCATTCAGTTTAACGGCATCCCAGAACAGACAACGGTCCCGGATGCCCAGGCCATTGTGGTCAGCCTGAAATCGCGATCCTGTGCGCCTGCGCTGGCCGTCAGTCAGTCGCTTGCGGCGCTGCGCTGGCTGCAGGCGCAAGGCTGTGAGCGCTTTTATTTCAAGTACTGTTCCACGTTCGACAGCACCGCTGCGGGTAACATCGGTCCGGTGACGGATGCGCTCATGGCCGCGCTGAATGAGACGCTGACGGTGATCTGCCCGGCATTGCCGGTCAACGGACGTACCGTTTATCAGGGCTACCTGTTTGTGGGGGGACACCTGCTGTCGGAGTCCGGCATGCGCCATCATCCTGTCACGCCGATGACCGACAGTAACCTGCTAAGGCTGATGGCGTGTCAGAGCACGGGAAAAGCCGGGCTTATTCCGTTAGCCACGGTCGAGCAGGGCGCAGGCGCGATAACAGAGCAACTTGAACACCTGCGTGCTCAGGGCGTGAATTATGCCGTAATCGACACGCTTACTGAGCAGCATCTGCTGAATCAGGGCGAAGCGCTGACGTCGATGCGGCTGGTCACGGGCGGCTCCGGGCTGGCAATCGGCCTGGCGCGCCAGTGGTCAACATCTGGCTGCGACGATGGTCAGGCGCAGCGCGCGGGCTATCCGCAGGGGCAGCGGGCCGTGGTGCTTTCGGGTTCCTGTTCACCAATGACCAACCGCCAGGTCAACGCGTATCGCCAGCAGGCACCCGCCCGGGAAATTCACGTTGAGCGCTGCCTCAACGATGAACAGTACGCCGGGGCGCTGTGCGACTGGGTCGTTGAGCATGCCGACGGGCCGCTGGCCCCGATGCTCTTTGCCACTGCGGATGCGCAACAGCTGCAGTCGATTCAGCAGCATTTCGGTGCACAGCGCAGCAGTGAGGCGGTAGAGCAACTGTTTGCTCAGGTGGCGAGAGATCTGCAATCCCGCGGCTGGCAGCGCTTTATCGTGGCGGGCGGCGAAACTTCGGGCGTGGTCGCCCAAAGCCTGGGCGTGACCGCCTTCCATATTGGTCCGGTGATTTCGCCCGGTGTGCCCTGGGTCAGAGATATCCAGCAGCCGCTGTCACTGGCGCTGAAGTCTGGCAATTTTGGCGATGAGCAGTTCTTCCGCCGCGCACAAACGGAGTTTTCACATGACTGAACAACAGGCCCGCGAAGAGATGGTCAGACTGGGTGCCTCGTTCTTCCAGCGTGGTTACGCCACCGGCTCGGCCGGTAATCTGTCGCTGCTGCTGGACGACGGCACCTTACTGGCAACGCCCACGGGTTCCTGCCTGGGCGAACTGGATGCGGAGCGTCTGTCTAACGTGACGTTACAGGGGGAGTGGATAGCCGGGGATAAACCGTCGAAAGAGATCGCCTTTCACCGGGCGCTATACCTGAATAATCCGGACTGTCGGGCGGTGGTTCACCTGCACAGTCACTACCTGACCGCGCTTTCCTGCCTGCAACATCTGGACAGCCAGAACTGCATCCGCCCGTTCACGCCCTATGTGGTGATGCGGGTAGGCGATGTACCGGTGGTGCCTTATTATAAACCGGGTGATGCGCGGCTGGCGGAGGATCTGGCGCTGCTTGCCCCGCGTTACCGCGCCTTCCTGCTGGCAAACCATGGTCCGGTGGTGGTCGGCAAAACCTTGCGCGAAGCGGCGGATAATACCGAGGAGCTGGAAGAAACGGCGCGTCTGATGTTTACCCTGGGCGATCGCGCCATTCGTTATTTAACCGCCGACGACGTCGCTGAACTCAGGAGCCGGTAATGCCAAAGTTTGCAGCTAACTTATCTACCCAGTTCAATGAAATGCCTTTTCTGCAACGCTTTGCCGCGGCGGCACAGGCGGGCTTCAGCGCGGTCGAGTTTCTGTTTCCCTACGAATATCCGGCTGAGCAACTGAAAGCGCTGCTGGCGGATAACGGGCTTAAACTGGTGCTGTTTAACACCGCACCGGGCAACGTTGACGCGGGGGAATGGGGCGTTTCGGCTATTCCCGGACGGGAAGCCGACGCGCGCGCAGATATCGACCGGGCGCTGGCATATGCACGGGCGCTGGATTGCCCACAGGTGCATATCATGGCCGCAACGGTGCCGCCGGGTGCCGATCGCCAGCGCTATGTCGAGACATTCATCCGCAACATGCGCTACGCGGCAGAACGATTTGCCCCGTATAACATCCGCTTGTTGATCGAAGCCCTTAATCCCACGACCAAACCGCACTATCTCTATGCCAGCCAGTATCAGACGCTGGAGATGGTCGACCTTATCGACCGGCCCAACGTATTCACCCAACTGGATCTGTTTCATGCCCAGATCGTGGACGGCAATCTCAGCCATCTGATTCGCCATTACGCCGGACGTTATCGCCATGTGCAAATCGCCGCCGCGCCCAGTCGACATGAACCTGACGAGGGCGAGATCAACTACCCCTGGCTGTTCAGCCTGTTAGATGAGGTGGGCTACGACGGTTGGGTCGGCTGCGAATATTTCCCGCGCGGCGACACCGTAGAGGGGCTGAGCTGGCTGGCGCCCTGGATGAAAAACCGCTGAGTTAACGTGAAAAAATCACACCGGTGCTGCGGTACCGGTGCCATTCTGCTCGTCTCTGAAACGGAGCGGCACCAGGTTGAGCTTTAACGAAAAAACGCGAAAAAAGATAACTATTCCAGAGGTTTACTATGACGACTGCGTTGCTGTTAGCCATTGCGACCGCCAGCATTGTGATATTGCTGTTGCTGGTCATTAAAGCCAAAGTCCATCCCTTTGTTGCCCTGTTAATTGTCAGTCTGCTGGTGGCCATCGCGACCGGTATTCCGGCTGAAAAAATCATGGAAACCATTATCAGCGGGATGGGCGGACTGCTGGGGCATATCACTATCATTATCGTGCTGGGGGCGATGCTGGGGGCCATTATCGAAGCCTCTGGTGGCGCAGAGTCGCTGGCCCAGCGTTTCAGCAAAACGCTGGGTTTGAAACGTACCGTTGCCGCCCTGACGATGGCTGCCTTTATTTTAGGCATCCCGGTATTTTTTGAAGTGGGCTTTATCATTGTCATTCCGCTGATCTACGGCTTTACCAAAGTGGCGCGGGTGTCCCCTCTGAAGTTTGGCTTACCGATGGCGGGCGTCATGCTGACTGTGCATGTGGCGCTGCCGACGCACCCTGGCGCCGCCGCCGCCGCGGCCATTTTGCATACTGATATGGGCTGGCTGATGATGCTGGGAATTCTGGTCTCGGTGCCGGTCGGTATCCTCGGCTATTACGTGGCAAAGGCAATGAACCGTCGGCAGTACCACCTGTCGGTTGAGGTACTGGAACAGTTGCAGATGGCGAAGCCGGAAGGGGTACAGAAGAAAAATGAACCCGCACCGCCGGGCGCGCTGACCATCAGCGGTTTGATCGTCGTCCCGATTGTGCTGATCGTGGCAGGCACGCTGTCGCACTCGCTGCTGACGGAAGACAGCCTGCTGCGCAAGGTGATGACGGTTATTGGCACCCCGCCGATTGCGCTGCTGATCGCCCTGGGACTGGCCGCCTGGCTACTGGGCCTGCGTCGTGGCTGGAGCAAGGACAAGCTGGAGGACCTGACCGGTCGCGCCATTCCGGGATCGGCCAGCGTGATTCTGGTGGCGGGCGCGGGCGGGGCGTTTGGTAAGGTACTGGTGGAGTCCGGTGTCGGCAACGCGCTGGCGCGGGCGCTGGAAACGCTGCATTTGCCCCTGATTCCTGCCGCGTTTATTCTGTCGCTGGCGCTACGCGCTTCGCAGGGCTCGGCAACCGTGGCGATCCTCACGACCAGCGGATTACTGACCCAGGCCGTGACTGGCATAGATGATATGCACCGTGTACTGGTCACACTGGCGGCGTGCTTCGGCGGTCTGGGCCTGTCGCACGTGAATGATGCAGGTTTCTGGGTGGTAACGCGCTATCTGGGCCTGTCGGTGGCGGACGGTTTAAAAACCTGGACGGTACTGACGACCCTGATGGGGCTGAGCGGCTTTGCCCTGACCTGGGCGCTGTGGTGGGTAATCTGATATACAAACCGGGAGGGCGACAGGCCTTCCCGGTCTGCCGGGACGTCAGGACACTAGTTCCTGCGCGTACCGGTACAACGCTTTAAGCAGAGACAGTTTTTCCGCGTCCCCTTCGTGCAGGCTGGCCAGCGATTCCAGCTCCATCAGAAAAGCCTGCACTTTTTCTGGATTCAGAACCTCACGGCGATGCTGAAGCCAGCGCTGCTGTTCGGCATCATCCAGCGTACCGGGGAAATTACGGGCGCGATAACGAAACAGCAGTTTTTCCACCCGCGGGCTGTCAAATGTCAGATTGAGCGCAGGCAGATTGGCAGGCGCGGTCTGGCGGATGATGTTCATTCCGGCGCGGTCGGCATCGCTAAAGAAACCGTCATAGAGCTGCGTGTCGACATCCTCTGACGGCGCAAAAGGTTCCGCCTCAGCAAAAATAGCCACCAGTTTTTCACGTACGTCAGGATGCTGACGCAGCGTGGCCAGATTATCCAGGCAGAACTGACGATCAATACCCAGCCGCCCGGCATCTTCCGGACGCAAGGTATTAGCGGGTGCCAGCACCGGACTCTTATTGATGTGCACCAGTTTCACCGGCACGGCAGGCTGATCGCCCAGCTCGCTTTTAGGTGTGTACAGGCGCTCGCGCAAACTGTCCGCATCCAGCGTCAGCAGGGGCGCAATATCCCCGGCCAAATCCACCACGATCAACGCATTGCGGTTGTCCGGATGCCAGGCAAGCGGCACCACCCAGCTGGTATTGCCGCGCGCCGCGCCAAACATGCCAGAAACATGGACCAGCGGCTTCATCTGCGGGATGTCGATCAGGGTCATCAGTTTGTTTTTGTTGCGATGCGTAAACAAAAACTCAAACAGTTTTGGCTGTTTTTCTTTCACCAGTCTCGCCATTGCCAGCGTGGCATAGACATCCGACATCGCATCATGGGCGTTTTCGTGCGCCACGCCGTTGGCTTTGGTCAGATGCTCCAGCCGGAAGCTGGGAAAGCCGTCATCATTCTCTGGCCAGTTGATACCTTCCGGGCGCAGCGCATAACAGGCGCGCATCACGTCCAGCAAATCCCAGCGGGAATTACCGTTTTGCCAGCTCCAGCCGTACGGATCGTAGAAGTTGCGGTAAAAGATATTGCGCGTCACTTCATCGTCAAAGCGCACGTTGTTATAACCCACGACGCAGGTTTGTTCGGTGGTAAACAGCGCATGAATACGGGCAGCAAACTCGGCCTCGTTCACGCCCCGGGAGGCGGCTAATTGCGGCGTAATACCGGTGATCATGACCGCTTCAGGCTGGGGCAGGTAATCATCCGGTGGGCTGCAGTAGAATACCTCTGGCTCGCCAATCGGATTGAACTCGCTGTCGGTGCGCAAACCGGCAAACTGTGCCGGACGATCCCGTTGCGGGCTGGTGCCGAAGGTTTCGTAATCGTGAAACAAAAAAGTGAATTCAGAGGCGGGCACGTCGCTGTCCTGTCTGCAAAAAATCAACGTTCAGGATAGTCGTCTGCGTGCCTGAGTACAACTGCCAGGGCGCAGGCTGTTGAATGGTGCGCAGCAGTTCATACTTTTTTTCAATTTATTTAAACCTTATTAAGGGTTTTGCCGTAAAACGTCCCGCTGTTCATGTCCGTTTTACTTGCTCAACTAAGGATGAAGTGTTGAAAAGGCGTCTGTTAATTACCGTAACTGTTTTTTGGGCTTCGCTGGCACAGGCCGACGATATGCCATTTCCTGTGACGCCACCGGCGATTGATGCAGCCTCCTGGGTGCTGATGGACGCCACCACGGGGCAGGTGCTGACCGCGGGCAATCCCGACGAGCGCCGGAATCCCGCCAGTCTGACCAAGCTGATGACCGGCTATGTGGTCGACCGCGCGATCGACCAAAAGAAAATTACCCGCGATGACATGGTGACGGTGGGAAAAGATGCCTGGGCAGCAGGCAATCCGGTCTTTAAAGGCTCCTCACTGATGTTTCTTAAGCCCGGTGATAAGTTAAGCGTGCGTGATCTCAGCCGCGGCGTGATCATTGATTCAGGCAATGACGCCTGCGTTGCGCTGGCGGATTACGTGGCCGGTAGCCAAGACAACTTTGTTAAGTTAATGAACCACTACGTGGAGAAACTGGGGCTGACGAATACCCATTTCGAAACCGTACACGGTCTGGATGCGCCGGGGCAATATTCCAGCGCACTGGATATGGCAAAACTGTCGCGCGCCATTATTGATGGCGAGCCCGATTTCTATGCCATGTACCGTGAAAAAACCCTCACCTGGAACGGCATTACCCAGAACAACCGTAACGGCCTGCTGTGGGACAACAACCTGCACGTCGATGGCCTGAAAACGGGCCATACTGAAACGGCGGGCTTCAATATTATTGCCTCCAACATTGTGGGGCAGCACCGCCTGATTGCCGTCATCATGGGCGGGAAAAGTGCGAAAGGGCGTGAAGAGCAGGCGCGCAAGCTGCTGGTCTGGGGCCAGAATACGTTTGATACCGTACAACTGTTCCATGCCGGTAAGAAAATTGGCAGTGAACATGTCTGGTACGGTAATCCGCACCAGGTTGACGTGGGCACGGCAAACGATGTTTATCTGTCACTGCCGCGCAGCGAAATCCCGAACGTCAAAGCCAAATACGTGATCAACCGTACCGATCTGGAAGCGCCACTTAAAGCCAATGAGAATATTGGTGAAATCCAGGTGATGGACAAGGACAAGCAGATCGCCAGCTATCCGCTGGTGGCACTCACCGCCGTTAACGAGGCGGGCGTAGTGAGCCGCATCACGGACTACCTGAAACGCAAGTTCTAATCGTTACGTCCCTGCTTCGCCTTCGCGGGGCAGGGATGAACCTGCTATCGTGCGTCATGTGTTGTCGTCGTGGTGAATTTTGCTGATTTCCGGGGCAGGGTTGTTGATAATGGTCCGCTCAACGCTGTACAAGCGAAAACATTGACGGCGCGCCAGGATCGGCAGGGCGCGACGCGTAGAATCATTTTTTTACCAGCGGACAAGCGACTTTGCGCTCTGATAAACCCATCTCAAATCTGGAATTCTGGTTATATCGTCATTACCGCAGCGTGCACGGGTTACGCATCGCAGTGGCGTTTCTGTGTGCGTTTCTGCTTGTCCGCGTCACGGGCATTCCCGAAGGCACCTGGCCTTTGATTACCCTGGTTGTGGTGATGGGGCCGATCTCAACCTGGGGAAACGTCTTCCCGCGCGCCATTCAACGCATTGGCGGAACGATTGCCGGGTCAATCTCTGGTCTTATCGCCCTCAGGCTGGAGATGATTTCGCTGCCCGGCATGCTGGCATGGTGCGCAGTGATCATGTTTATCAGCGGCTATCTGACGCTGGGGAAACACCCTTACATGGCATTGCTGATTGGCATCACGCTGTGCGTGGTTGTAGGCGCGCCAATGGGGGATTTCACCGTGGCGATGTGGCGCGGTGGCGATGTCATTTTAGGATCGTTACTGGCGCTGTTATTTACGGCCATCTGGGCGCAGCGTGCGTATATTCACTGGCGTATTCAGCTGTCAGATACGCTGGCAGAAATGGCCAAAATCTACCATGCGGGGTTTTCCGCCAACCTCGTGGAAAAGCCCCGGCTGAACAAACCGCTGGGCAAACTGCTCACCAGCGTGGTGAAAATGCGTGCCCTGCTGGAGCCGTCCAGTAAAGAAACCCGCATCCCAAAATCGGTGTTTGAAGCGATACAGACGTTGAACCGTAATATGGTGTACACCATTGAGATGCAAATTAATGCCTGGTGGGCATCACGCGAAAGTCATCTGATCATGCTGAATGCTCCGACGTTACGCCGCACGCAGGAGATGACCGAAAACGCGCTGCGAACCTTATCGGTCATGGCTGTGAAGGGGGAAACCTACGACATCATCGCGGCCAATCATGAGTTAACGGAAATCGTCAAAGAGCTTAAGCAGTTGATCGCTGACGGGAGTGACCGTCTGGAAGAAGCGCCGATTTATGGCTATGTCTGGCTGAGTCTGGAGCTGGCGAAGCAACTGGAACGCATGACGGATTTGATGCGCCTGGCGCTGCGTAAATAATCACCTCAGACAATGACTTAATGCGAAACCCGGTTTTTTTGCGCTAAGATAAGAGCCAGTCCGAATTTAGCTGTGAGAATTGCCCACAAGGCTGGCTGGCCGCTAAGCTGATCGTTTTGACTCTCTCCCTGCTTTAGCAGGCTTAAAGAAAGGTGCCATCATGGAAAATGCCAAGCAATCATTTCAGGACGTACTTGAGTTTGTCCGTACGTTCCGCCGCAAGAACAAACTGCAGCGTGAAATCGTCGATAATGAGAAGAAAATTCGTGACAACCAAAAGCGTGTGCTGCTGCTGGATAACCTGAGCGAATACATCAAACCCGGCATGAGCGTTGAGGCGATTCAGGAAATCATCGCCAGCATGCGTGCTGACTATGAAGATCGCGTGGATGAGTACATCATCAAAAACGCTGACCTGTCTAAAGAGCGCCGCGAGCTGTCTAAAAAGCTCAAGACCATGGGCGTGGGCGAGACGAAAACGCCATAAGGCAACGCGTATTATCGCGGATAACCAGCCCGCTCCAGCCATCCGGTTGGGCGGGTTTTTTTGCGTCCGCGATCAGCGGGACAGCTTGCGGGCAATCTGCTGTAACTGACGGGCCAGCGCGGATAAGTCTGCGTCTTTGCTGGCCGGCGCGGCGGTGGTTTCCCGTACGACCAGTACCGGCTCCAGCGTCCGTGACGCGACCGCTTCTCCCTGCAGCGCGGCCAGCGCCTGCTCCACGCTCGTGGCACCCAGTTGCTGGAGATCCTGACGAATCGTGGTCAGCGGCGGCTGGTACCAGGCGCTTTCTGCCGTGTCATCGTAGCCGACAATGGAGATTTCAGCCGGAATCGCCACGCCATGCTGATGCAATGCCCGCATGGCACCCAGCGCCATTTCATCATTCGCTACCAGCAGCGCCTGGGGCAGCGCGTCCGGTAACTGAGACAGCATAGCCTGGTAGCCCGACTGGGCACTCCAGTCGCCGCGCAGCACACAACAGGGAGACAGACCGTGACCGGCCAGCGCCTGGCGCCAGACCGCTTCACGCTGACGGGCCGATACCGAGCGAACCGGACCATTCAGCAGGCCGATGTGCGTATGTCCGAGCGCGACGAGATGCTCAACTGCGGCCCGCGCCCCTTTTTCATTGGAGTACTGGCAATGAGACACAACGGCGTGCGGTTCAGCATCCAGAAACAGTACCGGTTTTTTGCCACACAGATGACGGATTTTTTCCGCGTCGGCGGCCTCAAGCGGCATATTAATCAGCACGGCATCAACGCGCTGCGCCATCAGTTCATTCACCGTGGCTTCGGCATCGTCCGCGCTGTCCATGGCAATGACTAAATGGTAGCCGGCTCTGGCGGCGCGCTGCTGTATTGCCGAGGCAATCTGCGCTGGGGCCATTAACGCCAGATTGCTGGTGGCCAGGCCAAGGGTCCGCGTGGCTTTACCCGCTAACTGCTGCGCAACCCGATTGGGAACGTAGTTGAGCTGTTGCATCGCCGCTTCCACTTTTTCGCGGGTACGGGGAGAAACCTGCTCAGAGCGATTAAGCACACGAGAAACGGTTTGATAGGAAACGCCCGCCAGTTGGGCAACATCATCAAGGGTCACAGAGCGGGACGTCATTCTTCCTCCAAAAGATGAGGCAGCGAGTGTAACAAATTTCCGTTACCCACGCGTCGTGCAACGGCGTGGCTGCGTGCTCATCACATCCGTGTTTAACGGTTCTGTTGATAGATCTGCAGGTTGACATTGACCGCGTTCAACAGCGGTGCAGTGATGCCATGACGGCTGGCACGTAACAGCAGGTCGCCAATGATCGGGTCGGCTTCAATCGCAAAGCCCTGGGTCAAATCACGATACATTGAGGAGGTCATCGGCGTCGACGGGTCGTTCAGCAGCGCGTAGATTTTGGCGGTCACGGCCGGGCGCGGTTGGTAGCCCTCAGCACAGATAATCTGCAGCACTTCGCTATAAATGCCCTGAAGCAACAACTCGCCGCCTGGCTGGTTCAGCACCTGTTGCGTATTCCCCCGCGCCAGGCAGCACACGGCACCGAGCGTGCTCAGCAGCAGCCATTTTTCCCATAATTCACCGATAATGTTGTCGGTAAAAACTGTGTCGACCACACTGCTGCGAAGGGCAACATCAACCTGCTGAAGCCGGGCATCATTATTACCATCCAGCGCGCCGTAACAGATCTGGTGCAGAGGCGTTAACTGCACCACATGGCCCTGGTCGTTCAGCGTGGCGTTAATTTTGCACAGCCCACCGAGCACCCTGTCGGCACCAAAGTGGGTGACCAGCGTATCAATATGCCGCATGCCATTCAGGATCGGCATGATCAGCGTGTGCGGACCGACAGCCCGCGCAATGTCCTGGATGGCCTGATCCAGACCGGTGCTTTTGACCGTGATGATGATTAAGTCGTAATGCGTGTCCAGGCTGTCGGCAGTGATCAACGTCGGATGCAGCGTTTCCTGCCCTGATGGGGTCTGCAGCACCAGGCCCGTTTGTTGTAACTGACGGAAACGGCCTTCACGGACCAGAAAGGTCACATCCTGTCCGGCCTGCATCAGCCGCGCACCAAAATAACCGCCGGTTGCACCCGCACCTACCAGTAAAATACGCATCCCTTTTCCCTCTGTTAAACGCGCCTGTCCAGATGCAGGACAGAAAGTTTAGTTATGCGTTAAAACCCATTCTGCCCGCAAGCATTATTACATTCCGCATGGGCACAGAATCGCGCATTGATCGTGTTCCATTGAGCGCGACCTATGTCAAAAATCTTGAATATAGTGCTTAAGTATATTCACTATCCCTCATTACATGGCTGGCGTAACCTTATTTCATCGATGTTTATCATGCGAAAGCACCCGTCTTTCGCCAGGAGATGTTACAGATGAAAAAGATTGGTTTTCTCTCATTTGGCCACTGGACGCCCTCGCCGCAGTCCGCCACGCGTTCTGCCCAGGATGTGTTGCTGCAATCTATCGACCTGGCCGTCGCAGCGGAAGAACTGGGCGCGGATGGGGCCTATTTTCGTGTGCACCACTTCGCCCGTCAGCTCAGCTCGCCGTTCCCGCTGCTGGCTGCGGTCGGTGCACGCACCAAAAAAATTGAAATAGGGACTGGCGTGATCGACATGCGCTATGAAAATCCGCTTTATATGGTGGAGGATGCCAGCGCTGCGGATCTGATTTCCAACGGTCGCTTACAGTTGGGACTGAGCCGTGGTTCACCCGAGCAGGTGATTGATGGCTGGCGTTACTTCGGCTACGTGCCGCAGGAAGGCGAGACGGATGCGGACATGGGCCGTCGCCATACGGAAGTGTTCCTGGATGCGCTGCGTGGCGAAGGCTTTGCTAAACCGAATCCCCAGCCAATGTTCCCCAATCCACCGGGCTTGCTGCGTCTTGAACCGCTGTCGGAAGGCTTACGTGAGCGTATCTGGTGGGGCTCGGGTTCCAACGCCACCGCAGTATGGGCAGCGAAAATGGGCATGAATCTGCAAAGCTCGACGCTGAAAGATGATGAAACCGGCGAGCCGTTCCACATCCAGCAGGCCAAACAGATTCGCGCCTACCGTGACGCCTGGAAAGCGGCAGGGCATCAACGTGAACCGCGGGTTTCCGTCAGCCGCAGTATCTTCGCGCTGGTGAATGATATGGACCGCGCTTACTTTGGTCGCAGTGGTCAGGATCAGGATTCCGTCGGTTTTCTGGATGAGAAAACCCGCGCCATTTTCGGTCGCAGTTACGCGGCTGAACCCGAAAAGCTGATCAAACTGCTGGCAGAGGATCAGGCGATTGCCGAAGCGGACACCTTGCTGCTCACCGTGCCGAATCAGTTGGGCGTGGAATATAATGCCCATGTGATTGAAGCGATTCTGAAGTATGTCGCTCCTGAATTAGGCTGGCGTTAAACGCTAACTGATTCTGTGAGAATAAGGCCCCCGCGCAGTCCGGATTGCGCGGGGTTTTTCATTCTTTTCCATCCTGATGTCCTGTCTTCTCTCCCGGTTACGTAGCAGTGAATACCGTTTTTTTATTTTAAAAAACTATTTCGTCGCGACACAATTTCTTATTAAGAATAATTCTTTCGGATTTATCTCAATAAAATCATGCGCGTTGTAAATTAATTGACATGAACTCATGTTAATTTTATTAATGAGTAAAGGGCGTAGAAAGAATCGTTGCCTGATTAACTATCCCTAATTGCTGCGTGAATAACGCAGTCATCTTTTTATTTCCACTTTATAGCGAACAGAAATGACAGGCCGGTGCTTATCCTGAATTTAAGATGGCACTGATGCTGACGAAATGTCTCAGCCTGGCGATGTGCATCGTGCTTTTTGTCCCACCCCAAACTAACCGGAAAAAAGAATGGCGATCGATATTTATTTGAAAGTTGAAGGCACCACAGGTGAATCACAGGACAGTAAACATAAAGGATGGACCGACGTACTCTCATTTGAGTGGGGGGCTTCACAACCCGGCAATATGGCTGTTGGCGGCGGTGGTGGCGCGGGGAAAGTGAGTTTTAACGATCTGCGGATCAAAGCCTTAATCGATAAATCCACGCCAGCCATTCTTAAATACTGTTCCAGCGGAAAGCATGTTTCAAAAGTTGAACTGTCGGTTTGCAAAGCTGGCGGTAGTCAGATTGAGTACACGAAAATTGTGCTGGAAGATGTTCTGGTCACCGCAACGAATTTCAACGGTATCGGGCAAAGTGACACTATTGTTGTGGACTATGCCTTTCAGGCATCTAAAGTTTCTACCAGCTATTGGGAGCAAAGCGCCAGCGGGACTAAAGGTGCGGAAAGCAAAGCCGGTTGGGATATTAAACAAAATAAAGAGAGCTGAGTTAATCTGCCCGTAAATATAAAGGTGAAAAATGGCTATTGATATATTTTTGAAGATAGACGGGATTGAAGGTGAGTCGCAAAATGCGAATCATAAAAAATGGATTGATGTACTTTCATTTGACTGGGGCGCGCAGCAGCCAGGGAATATGGCCGTTGGCGGCGGTGGGGGAGCAGGTAAAGTAAATTACCGCGATTTAACCGTTGAGGCCTTAATTGATAAGGCCACGCCTGCATTAGTGAAATATTGCGCCAGTGGTAAACATCTGCCGAAAGTTCAGCTGTCCGTTTGCAAGGCGGGTGGACAGGAAGTGGAGTATACCCGCATCACACTTGAGGATGTCCTGGTGACACAGACTGACTTCACCGGCGTCGGGCACGCGTCAACACTGGGTATGCAATATTCCTTTCAGGGCAGCAAAGTGGCACTGGAATACTGGGAACAGGCTTCTCAGGGAACGAAAGCCGCTTCTGTACAGATGGGCTGGGATATTAAACAAAATAAAGAAAACTAATGACTTCGTCGCGCGGCATCAAAAAGTGAGGGCGTTATGGCATTTCCAAAAGTGAGTCTTATTGAGGGCCTGACTACGGACCCTCGTTTTAATCCTGCGGGTTCCGCTAACTTTCTGTCCAAAGAGGTGCTTGATGAAGCGCTGATTTTAGTCAGATCGTTTGAACCAGCGGAAATCGCCCGGCTGAGTAAAACCGATACCAGCCAGATTGCTTATGCGATGTCGAATTATAAAGAAGATAATAACCGTCGTTATAAAACCTGGAACGAAGAGTCGGCTTCAGCCAGGAGGCCTGGCGGAGAAATTCGGCACCTTGACAATCGTATTGGCGGCGTCAGAGTTCAGCAGGCAAGTTCGATTGCGACAGGTGCGATATCAAGCTCTACTGGCGCTACAGGTGTGGTTTTATGGTCCGCTTACCAGGGTCTTGGAAGTATTATTGGACGGGGCTCTCTTCCTGTACTGGCGGCACTCTTTTCTGCGGCAGGCGCCTACTTCGTCAACAAAAAAACCGTTGCCGTTAATCAGATGGCTGCCCATATCAAAGCACTCGCGGATCTCTTTAATACTGCACATGAAGCCTTTGAAGACTTCAAAACAGAAGCGGAGCGTAAACGCGCTAATTTTAAACCCGACGATCAAATGCGTACGCCCCTCACCTTTGAGCAAACCGTGGCATCCCATAACGCCTGGCCCCAGGATCATGCGCGGGACATGACGCCCATCCTTCAGCAATTTATCCGCCATGAATATCAGCGTGTGGAGCTGTATGGCACAAGTGCCGAGTTTGTGAAGGTTTTTTTTAAAAACCAGGCACCCCTTTCTCTTTCACGCACGCAGTACAGTAATCTGATTAACTTAAAATTCCCGTAAGGAATGGCGAAAAGCTGTCTGAAGGCAACGCTATTCAGACGGCAAGCCCGCTTAGCGTACCGGACGGTGAATTCACGTCTTGATAAAGGTAAGCAGACTGACCACCTTACCGGTTAAAGCATACGCCGTGGATTTTGCGTTTACCGACTCACTTCTCAGATAAGTTACCCTGCGCGGATAAAGGTTATCCCGCGCTTTTCCGCCCGGGTAAACGGTATTGCTTTGCGCCTGCCAAAAGTCAGGCTTCAGGTCCCACCATTCACATCAACCATTCGCGCATACGGCGTGTCAGTTGGCGCGCCGTATGCGTTGGAGGCGCATTAACAGTCGGCCGCAGGGCCGGACGGGACAGACAGCAGAATATTGTCAACGTTATGCGAGTTAGCTTCCACGTCCTGACTTGTTGTCATCCGCTAAAATCGTTATGGTTTACAAGCGTTTGTCAGACCCGATAGCGGGACCAGCCCAGTAAGAAAACCTCCCGATATCAGCGCGTCGGCACTCTTGTAACTCATTGATGTCTTGCAGACATAAACAGTAAGCGGGCTGTCTGAAGGCGCAAACCCGGTGCTGGTGCACCAGAAGCAGATACAGCCTCATCCGGCCTGTATCGCGTCAAATGGCCTCGCGAATGATGGACTCACCTTATTGACCAGGAGCTTGCAAATGACGATGAATGCCCGATCTTCTGACGCTGCACTTACGGCGGCCTCATTTAAAACCCAGCGACATTATACAGTTGGTTATGTACCTAAATTCGGGGACACCAGCACACCTGCACTGAACATTAGTGGCAAATGGTTACGTGAATTGGGATTCGAGACGGGGACGAAGGTAAGGGCAGAGATCAGCAAAGGCTGTATCGTGTTGCAGGTCGAGACACCGGAGTCAGAAGAGAACCTTTCCCGAGCGCGTTAAGGGTTGTGTTGCTCTCACCACCGTTTATAGTTACAGAATCAACCGCCCCGTTTAAGGAGCCTGACATGCCACATTACTGTTTTTTCCAAAAGGGTAAGCAGATTGTCGTGCTGGAAAAATCGTCTACAGACAACGCTACCCAGCTCATTGCGCAGGGCTATGAAAAGCAATTTGAGGAGGTGAGTGCGTCCAGTGAGAAAAAGGCACTCGCTCGCTTTGCGGATATTCGCCGACGTAACCAGGCGGATTACGAGGACTTCCTGGCGGGGGCGGCAACGATGCCGATCATCGATGGCTTACGCGCGGTAGCGGGTTTTATCGTAGGTAAGAAGTAGCGCAGCCGGAGCAGCGCCTGCGTTAAGTTCCCTGCGCTATAACGCGACCTGGATTGTTGCGTATTTCAGGCCATTCCCAAAACAAAAAGCCCGCTCAGGTTTCCCTGAGCGGGCTTCTCTAAATCTGGCTCCTCTGACTGGACTCGAACCAGTGACATACGGATTAACAGTCCGCCGTTCTACCGACTGAACTACAGAGGAATCGTTTGAACGGGGCGCATATTATCGACGTCGTGCAGGCTTGTCAAAGCTCTTTTTCATAAAAGTGTCTGATTGCTGAAATACTCGCCAACTCTGTGCGTTGTGCCGTATCGCTAACGCTAACAAGCGGCTTCACAGGGTTTCTTATTGCGTAAACAGAAACCCAAACCGCGTAAAACATCGCATTGGACTGGACAGTAACGATTGTTCTTTATGTTCGTCACATTTATTTCATTTTTAGTTTGAAATGCTCATAAATGGAATTTAAATTTCATTTCAACTTTCGCTGTCCGCCCGGAGTCCAAATGAACAAAGTCAGAATCGGCATGATCGGCAGTGGCTACATTGGCCGCTGTCATGCGATTGCTTATGCCCAGGCCCCTGCGGTGTTTGCGTTAAAAGGGCAGATTGTCCGTGAGATGCTGGCAGAGGTGAATCCGGAACTGGCGGCAAAGCAGGCCGCCACCTTTGGGTTTGCCCGCTCAACCGGTGACTGGCGTGAGCTGGTGTGCGATCCCAATATTGATGTGGTGGATATCTGTGCGCCCAATTTTCTGCACAAAGAGATGGCGCTGGCTGCGATTGCTAACGGTAAACATGTCTATTCCGAAAAGCCACTTTCCCTGACCGTGGCGGATGCCCGGGAAATGGTGGAAGCCGCGGCAAAGGCTGGCGTGAAAACGCTGGTGGGCTTCAATTACATGAAAAACCCCACCAGTCAGCTGGCGAAAGAGATTATTGCCCGAGGCGAAATCGGCGAAGTGGTGCACTTTTATGGCACGCACAATGAGGACTATCTGGCAAAACCTGACACTCCGCTCGACTGGCACTGCCAAAAAGCGCTGGCCGGACTGGGCGCCCTGGGCGATCTGGCTGCGCATATCGTTAATATGGCGCATTATCTGGTCGGCAATATTGTGGAAGTCAGCGGCGATATGATGACGGTCATCAGGTCGCGTCCTGACCCGAAAGATCTCAGTCGTCAGTTACCGGTTGAAAACGAAGATCAGGCCAGCGCATTGCTGCGTTTCCAGAACGGGGCGCACGGCGTGATTGAAACCTCGCGCATTGCCTGCGGAGCCAAGATGGGCCTGACCTATGTGGTGACGGGCACTAAAGGCACGCTGCGCTATACACAGGAACGGATGGCAGAGCTTGAACTCTATCTGCATGATGAACCCGCAGGGCGTCAGGGCTTCAAAAGGATTCTGACCGGGCCTGCTCATCCGGATTACGCCAGTTTCTGTGTGTCAGCAGGCCACGGTATCGGCTTCAACGATCAAAAGACCGTGGAAATACGCGATCTGATTAATGGCGTCGCCGCAGGCGATCGTATGTGGCCGGATTTTGCCGAAGGTTTGCAGGTACAAAAGGTGCTGGAGGCGATTGCGCGGTCCGCCACAGAGCGGTGCTGGCAGGAAGTCTGATAGTAGTTACAGCATACTTTAATGCACAGACGGGAACCTGTGCGCCTGCGGACAGGCAGGCGCACGTTGTTATCAGCAGTCAGATGCTTTGTCCCACCACAGCTTGTCCATCGCGTAATAGCGGTCACGCTGGCTCACCGGCTGTGACAAATCCCGCTCCCAGGGCTTCGCCAGAATGTAGTGCAGGTTCTTCACCTCTTTACATTCCCACAACGTATCGTGCTGAAAACGAAGCGTTTTTAGCGCGTTATAAATATAGGAAAGGGGCAGCCATTTATCTTTAAAAGCTTCGTTGAGCAAGTCCTGTTCTGAGAAGGCATAGGCGCGCAGGTCATCAATAGCAGCAATACGCGCTTCAAGATCGTTAAAGACAGCCTCATCCGGTTCCAGCACCAGGAATCCACCGTTCAGGTAATAATCCACATGAGCCGGCGGCGTCTGCTCGCGCTCCTGCCAGGTATAGTGGCAGAACTCGGGCTCCCAACTGTCAGGATAGGACTCAATCTGATTGGGATTACAGCGGCAGGCGTGGCAGGCGGCCAGCACGAAGTCACCCAGGTCCAGTGTAAACAGTTCATCCATATTCTTTAAGATGAGCATGTCAGCATCCAGGAAGACCACGCGCCGATACTCGGTCAACTGCCAGGCGCGCAGCTTAGTCCAGACCTCGCCAAAGCGTTCAGAGGCATAATGCTGATTCAAATCATTGTCCGGATAAAGCGGATCAACCCGGCGGATAATACAGCCCTCATCCCTGAGGGCTTCACACTCGCTGTCACTGATAGCATTGGTGGCCATCACAAGCAGTGGCCAGCGTGTTTTCGTCTGTTGCAGTGATCGGTGCAGCGCTTTCACGCCCACCAGATAATCCGGTTGTGTCAGTAACGTTACCCAGGCAAACATAACATCCCTTTTTTAAATTATTCAAACAGTGCAGCGGTATAGACGTTGCTGAAGCGGTGGTGCGGATCAAGTTGTTCACGCAGGGCACGAAAGCGGTCCCAGTGTGGATAGAGATCCCGCCAGTGGTAGAGCGAGGCATCGTAATATTTACCCCAGTGCGGACGCCCACCTTCTTCGGCCAGCAGTTTCTCCACCTCGCTTAAAAAGTGCAGGCCGGCCTCAGAAAGCGATCCATCATCCGCGTAATAAACGACAAAGCCAAAGAAGCAGGTGGGCTGGTCGAAGGCGGGGCTCAGCCAGGCGGATGAGGCACCGGTGCAGCGCAGGATAATCGGATAGTGCATGTGCGGACGATTTTCGGCATACCAGCGTTTGAGCTTGCTGATGATCGCCGGCGTGCGCGCCAGCGGAACGCCAATTTCAACGTTGATCTGCGGCACGGCGATACCGCGACAGAACAGTTGGTAGATGTCGCCTGTGACATCGGTAAAGTCGCGAAAGCGAGTCACAGTGCGGAACTGTTTGCCGCCTTTACCGTGAATCTGCGTATCGCGATGCATGTGCTCCAGCGTCTGTTCGATAGTATCGTTCAGGCTGTCATCACCTTCATCGGCATGTTCTACTACTTCGCGTCCTGACTGCTCGTAACGCTGGATCTCATCGTAGCTGGCCTGATGTGCATTCCAGACGTGCATGATGTTATCGTCAACAAACCACCAGGCCTTACTGAGTGCATAATCCTCATTCCAGCGCAGCAGATCGCTTTCCAGGTTGTCCGCCGAAACCGCATTCTTGTGGCAGGTGAAGATGCGGAACGGTTGGGTGCGCAACGTCACTTCGGTCACGATGCCCAGGGTGCCGAGCGACACCAGCGCCGCCGCAAAATCGTCGTCACCGCGCGACAGCTCCCGTATGGATCCGTCACTCAGCACCAGACGGATCTGCTCGGCTTCATCCGCAATGGAGCTTTGCTGCAGACCCTGGCCGTGAGTACCGGTTGCCATCGCACCGGCCAGCGTCTGCACGGAGATCACGCCCGGCGAAGAGGCCAGCATGCGGTCCATGTCTGTCAGGGTGCTGTAGATCTGTTCGAGCGGTGTGGCGCCTGCAAACGTAACGCTGTGAGCATCGCTGCGGAGCAGGCCGGTAAAGGCGCTCAGATCCAGCAGCAGATCGTCGGGATGCACAGCCAGCATTCTGCCGGGTGAGTAGGTTTTGCCAATAACGCGCACTGTGTTGTGAGTGTCGCGCAGTAACTGCTGCAAAGCCGCCTCATTGGCAGGGCGTTTTACCTGCTGTTGTGTACCAATCGGCGCGTTTTGCGCCCAGTTCCAGAGTGTATTGTCATGAGGTTCACGCTGCGTCTGGCGAAGCGGATAAAGGCTGGCGTCTCTGCTCAAGCTGCTTTCCTTACTTAAGTGATATTGTTATTACCACTTAAGCATAGACTATCCTTTTCAGCGCTCAGGACGCGTGGCGTGAGCAACCGATGTAGCGCAGCGTTGCCGTGACGGCGAGCTGGCGATTACGACGGATGATCTCGTCTTCATTTTTGTCCCGACTAAACAGCGTATTGAAGGTGAAGCGGTTGGAGACCTGATGCACACAAATACTGCTGATCAGGCGATGGACGTCCAGTGTCTCGATCTCTTTGATGAACAGTCCCTGCTGCTGTCCCCGGCTCAGAATATCGTCCAGTAAGTCCAGCGCACTGCGGTTCAGCTGGCTCAGACGGGCAGACTGCGAGATGTAGCGGCCGCGAGACAGGTTCTCCATACAGATCAGACGCACAAAATCCGGGTGGGAAACATGGTAATCGAAGCTGGCTTCAACCAGTTTTATGATGGCCTGCTCAGGGGCGAGCGAGGCCAGATTCAGGCCAGTTTCATGCTCCCTGATCTGCTGGTAAACCTGTTCCAGCGCATCGATATAGAGCTGTTCCTTATTGCCAAAATGGTAAACCACCATTCGTTTAGTCGTCTGGGCATTTTCAGCAATTTGCTCAAGACGGGCGCCTTGCATACCAAACTCAGCAAAGGTCGTCAGTGCGCTCGCAAGAATGCGCTTTTTAAGTCCTTCAGGATCATTTTTGCGTTTCGTAGTGTCTGACATAGTGCTCAACAGGGCGCCTGGTAACGAGAAGGTAAGGGCAAGATGTTACCACAGCGGATCAGGGCTGTTACTTATACCGAGAGCAAATGAAGATTAATCAGTCTGTTCTGACGTCGCACGGGAGGCCGTGTCACCTCGGTCACGGCATTAAAGCGTTTTCAGTATCATACCGATGGCGGCCAGCAGCATGATAACGCCGACCGATTTAAACATGATGCGCTGTGCACGTTGGCTGGTCAGTAATGCGCGAACGCTTACTGCCGCCAGAATAAACATGGCCCCGACCATCAGCAGTACCGCTGCGGTAACGGGCACCAGTCTGGCTGCCCAGAATGTTAAGGATATGCTCTCCAGCGATATCACAAGCGGTAATATGGCCAGATAAAACGCGATTGTTTTCGGGTTGCCCAGTGTGATGGTCAGGCCTGACAGCCAGGCAGAAGTCAGTTGCTTGTGCGTCACCTTTTGGTCCAGCGTGATGGAATGCGGCTGATAAGACCAGAACTGCCAGGCCAGAAAAGCTAAATAGAGCGCCGCAGCCCAGTTAATCAGTGTAAACAGTCCGGTATAGGTATGAGCGACAACGGCCAGGCCAAATACGGCGAGCGTCAAATAAAATAAATCGCCCATTATCACGCCTGCAAGCGCAGCAAAACCCGCCAGAGAGCCCCCGTTAAGGGTACGGGCCACGATCGCTGTCATGCCCGGGCCGGGAATGGCCGCGGCCAGACCCAGCGCCAGTATATAAGGCAGTAATTCTGTTATCGCAGGCATCGTCTTTCCTTCATAAATGTTATGTCGGGATAAAATCCAGACAGGCTGGCCATGAAAAGCGGCACGACGAAGACAACCCGGACTCGTCTGCCGCCTTAATCTGCCCTGTCCGGCCATTTCTTTTGATCTGCACCTTGTACAGCACCTGAAAACAGTATGTCCTGGCGAGACAGAAATAGGCTGTCTCAATCACATTCATTTATCGTATTCTTTGCAAGAATTAACCTCATAAACGAAATGTAGCGAAAGGAATTGACCGGTATGCTGCTTGATAAGACAGAAATGAAAATCCTGCGTGTTTTACAGGACGATGCCCGTATTACTAATCAGGAACTGGCTGACAAGATTGGTATGTCTGCCTCACCGTGCTGGCGTAAAGTGCGCAGGCTGGAAGAGCAGGGCGTCATTCAGGGGTACCGGGCTGTACTGGACCGCAAAAAAATCGGCGCCGGGGTCATGGTGTTTATTCGTGTGGTTATTGATTGCCACAGCGAGGATGAGGCAAAAAAATTCGAGCAACAGGTCACGGCGCTGGATGATGTGGTGGCCTGCTACAGTATCGGTGGTGATGCCGATTTCCTGCTACAGGTTGTGGCGAGCGATCTGGAAACTTATGCGGAGTTCGCCATGTCTGTAGTACGCAGATTGCCGCGCATTAAAGAGATGCAAAGTATGTTTGTGCTTAAAGAGATCAAACCGCTGACCGCTTATCCGGTTAAAAATACACGCTGATATGACTGGCTGAATCTTATGCAGCATCTGTGATGCAGCCGGACTCAGCCGCGTTGAACGTAGCGTTGACGCGACAGTTATAAAGAACAGGAAATGACGGAAAAGCCGGGATGCCATAAAAGGCTTTTTGAAGTTTCTGGCGTGGGCAGAGCTAATATCAGGCAACACAATGGGCATTCATTCCGCGAAACTCTGCGCCTTTATCGCTGTGATTTGAAAAACACGCCATTGACCATGGCGTGTTAATGGTTCAGAAAACTGAATGCTGTTTTAAGGTGCCCGCCCGATTTTTTTCGTGCCTTTCGTGTAGTAAAGATTGTGGTATTGACCATTTGAATAAATCACCACGAATCTGCGCGCGCCGACATAAGCGCCAAAACTGTTTTTTGCATTAATCACGCCGGGGATGACCCAGCCAAACATCAATTCTTCTTTATCTTCGGGCACATTCATTACCCAGGTATATCCTTTAAAAGGTTTAAAAAAACGATAATGCGCGCTGTAAGGATCTTTCAGATGATAATAAAACGTATTTTTGACATCCGTTTTATAAGTGTCTGGCAGCGTACCGTAACTGGCAAGCTGCACTTGTAGTGGATCGGGTTCATGAGAACGGGCTACACATCCTGTCAATATCATCGTTAAAGCAAAATACAGCACACGCTTTCTCATTAATCGCCTCAAGGGTTAATATTTTTGTTATAAGGCGAAACACTAGCACCCGGCGTATATTTCGGTCTATAAACCGTTGATAAACGAGTGTTTTATATTAGCGAACAGCGAGTGAATGGTTTAATACTGGAGAGCGAAGCGGTTTATCTTGACAACCCGGTGTTGACTGAAACGACTGTTCGGGCGCAGAGAGAGTTTAAGAGACTAACAAAAACCCGCTCCTGTTTCCCTGAGCGGGTTTTTCTAATCTGGCTCCTCTGACTGGACTCGAACCAGTGACATACGGATTAACAGTCCGCCGTTCTACCGACTGAACTACAGAGGAATCGTGCTACAGGGCGCATAGTAATGGACTGATCTTACTGAGTCAAAGCGGTTTTCGCGCCGGACAGTCTGTTTGCTGAAGGATTCAGCATTCTGGTTGTTTCAAGCGCAACTTTGCGCATTCCTGCTCTTCTTCATCCATAAAATGGTTTTATCACAGCACCCATGCCGGACAGGTGAGTGCGACCCGCATCATTGATGCCTATGCAACAAAGTAAACGGATTAGCCTGACCATCCTGTTCCAGGCGGCCCAGGATGGCAAAGCCCAGCTTTTGATAAACGTGCATAGCCTGCTTTTGTTCATACACGTCGAGTGCATTCGCGCCACAGGTTTCCACAGCATATCGGTAAGCGATAGCGTGCTACGTCTTCCTTACCACAGCCACAAACGCACCGCAGAAGGCTGGCGTTGCGCCATCCACGGACGTAGTATGCAGCATTCGTCCCTGTAGCTTGTCTCAAACACTCTTTATCACAGGTAATATCGTCATGGCGTTGATTCCAAAAAACTACTCACGGCTTGAAAGTGGCTACCGTGAGAAAGCCCTGAAAATCTATCCATGGGTTTGTGGGCGCTGTTCGCGCGAGTTTGTCTATTCCAACCTGCGTGAATTAACGGTTCATCATATTGATCACGACCACACCAATAACCCGGAAGATGGCAGTAACTGGGAATTGCTGTGCCTGTACTGCCACGATCACGAACACTCGAAGTATACGGAAGCTGACCAGTATGGCACCCGGGTTGTGGCGGGTGAGGACGCGCAAAAAGACGTGGGCGAAGCCACCTATAATCCCTTTGCGGATTTAAAGGCAATGCTGGATAAGAAAAAGTAAGACTGAAGGCCCGGACGTGACCTTTGCGTTCGCGCCTGACAGCGGCCAGACGTGCATCCGTTTTTATGCGCCTGCTATCCACTCCCTCTCTGACTGTTCGCCGCTTATCCCCCAGGGGCAAAGCCCTTCCGCACGAGGCTGAATCAACAGCCTGGTGATGTCGTTCGCCTCTCAGTGCAAAAGTGCAGTATGCCCGTTGATATGCTCACCTGCCGCGTACTCCGTTTTAAACAGCTATGGTTAAAGGGGCACCGTCGACCATGGAGAAGTGAATGAACGAGCAACTGCAAGCACAGATTGCCGCAAGGCTGGCGTTGACAGCCGGACAGCGGCAACAGACGCGCACGGCGCTGAGTCAGGGTCTGCCAGCGGAACCTGATTCACGACGCGCACAGCGTTATGCCTTTCAGCAACGCGCCAGACAACAGGTCATCATCGGCACGAATGATTTGCTGCCCGTCTCTTTTTTGCAGCAGGGGCTGAGCGCCGCCAGGGCGGTGGCACTGGTCAGGGAAGATGGCGTACCCAAAGGCAGTGGGTTTTTAACCTGGGGCAACCTGTTTGTCACGAATCACCATTTGTTACCTGAACCGCCTGAAAAAGGCCGTATTACGCTTCAGTTTGGCTACCGCCAGGGGGAAGCGGGTGAGATGATTCAGGGACGTCTTTTCAGTGTGGATGCGGAACGCTTCTGGCTCACCAGCCCGACCGAAGCATTGGACTGCACGCTGATCGCGTTAGGCGACGCGCTTGACGACAGTGGCGAGCAACCGCTGCCGCTGGCGCTCAATGACCGCAACGATAAACATGCGTTGGGCATCCACCTTAATCTTATCCACCATCCCGGCGGTGCGCCGCAGCAGGTCTCGCTGCGCAATAATGCACTGTTAGCCCGTCATGAAGAGTTTTTGCACTACGAAGCCGACAGCGAAGGTGGCTCGTCGGGCGCACCCGTTTTCAATGACAGCTGGCAGCTGGTGGCGCTTCATCACGGCGGCGTGGAAGAGAACGGAAAATGGGTCAATGAAGGCATCCGCATCAGCGCGCTTACCGACTGGCTTAAAGGCGCGCTGCCGACGTTACCTGAAGCCTGGCAATCGTCGCTGATGCAGGCGCTCAAGGCTGAGCCTGCAGCGGAACAGGTGTTGCCCAGTGCCGCTGCACCCGATGAAAATTACGCTAATCGCGACGGTTATCAGGCGGGCTTTCTGTCGGGCACGCATGTTGATGTCGCCGGCATTATCGCGCCACGCGCCAGTGAAGTCGCACCGCTGCGTAATGGGCGCAGCGGTGCAGAAGCCACGCTGGATTATGAGCACTTCTCGCTGATCATGAGCGCAGGGCGGAAGCTGGCCTTTTTCACAGCCACCAATATTGATGGTGCGCGCTACATCAATATTGACCGCGGCAGTGGACAACCTTCGCTGCTCCCTGAAGGCGACCGCTGGTATGAAGACAGCCGTATCGACAGTCGCTATATCACCGGCCAGGCGTTCTATAGTGAATTCAGCCGCTGGTTTGATCGGGGCCATCTCACCCGCCGTAGCGATCCTACCTGGGGCACTGCGGCCGAAGCAGTGCGCGCCAATAAAGACACGTTTCATTTTACCAACTGTTCACCGCAGCATTTTCGCTTTAACCAGAGTGTGCAGTACTGGCAAGGTGTTGAGCGCTACATCCTGGAATATGGTGTGTTAAAAACCAAACAGCAGATTAGCGTGCTGACCGGACCGGTACTTAACGATCAGCACCGGCAATACGGGAACTTACAGGTGCCGCTGATGTTCTGGAAAGTGGTACTGCGCATCGGGCCGCAGGGCACGCCGCAGGCCACCGCACTGCTGGTCAGTCAGGATAAGTTGCTGGACGAGCCGCGCCGCGTACTGCCGCTTCAGCAGCCGGAAGCGGTCCCGCAGGTGGACGAATACCGCGTTTCGATTCGTTCACTGGAAACACTCACCGGGCTTGATTTCAGCGCGTTCCGCGACTGGGACAGCTGGCAACCCGATCCCAGCCTGCTGGCCGATCCTGTGCAGGCAAAGCTGATTATGAGCTGGTCTGAGGTGTTATAAAGGGACGGCGGCAATCGGCTGAATGTAAGGGACATCACACTGCCCGTTCTGGTGTTCCGAACGGGCAGGATTCGCATATTGTCGGCACTGACGTATCGGCCGGCACCGGGTTGGCAGGCTTGCCCGCCAGCAACGCCCTGAGCAGTATGCCAGCCTGAGATTCAGCCGGACGATCGCTGCATGTGTTCGCGGTTCGCCCTGTCTAAACCATGACATTAACCCGACGGGTTAACCGCGCCACTGGCGGAAAGAAGACAGTAAGCCGATGCCGCGACCTGTCCCGGCATCGGGGCAGACAAGGCCTACGCCAGCAAACCGTGTGGATCCAGGACATATTTGGCGGCCACGCCGGCATCAAAGCTGGCATAACCCTCGGCCGCCTGTTCAAGGGGCAGCACTTTGGCGTTCACAATTTTCGCGATGGGTAACCGGTCATGCAAAATTGCATTCATGAGCTGGCGGTTATATCGCAGCACTGGCGTTTGTCCGGTGTGCAGGGTTTGCGCCTTTGACCAGCCCAGGCCAAACTTCAGGCTCAGGGATCCTTCACGGGCTGCCTGCTCCTGAGCGCCCGGATCGTCTGTTACATACAGTCCCGGAATACCAATCTTACCGGCCACCCGGGTGACAGCCATCATGCTGTTCAGGACAATAGCCGGCTGCTCTTTACCCGAATGGCCCCGCGCTTCAAAGCCGACCGCATCAATCGCCGAGTCGACTTCCGGCACACCTATGATATCCGCGATCATTTCACCCAGGCGATCGTGTTTGCTCAGGTCGACGGGCACAAAGCCCATTTTTTCTGCATGCGCCAGGCGATCCTGATTGAAGTCACCAACCATCACGACCGCTGAACCCAGAATTTGCGCTGAGGCTGCCGCGGCCAGGCCAACCGGGCCCGCGCCCGCGACATAGGTCATCGAACCGACGCCCACGCCCGCCGTGACCGCACCATGAAAGCCAGTCGGCAGAATGTCTGACAGCATGGTCAGATCCAGAATTTTTGCCAGCGCCTGATCCCGGTCAGGAAACTTCAACAGGTTAAAATCGGCATACGGCACCATGACATATTTTGCCTGTCCGCCAACCCAGCCGCCCATATCGACATAGCCGAATGCGCCGCCAGCGCGTGCCGGATTAACCGTCAGGCACACGCCGGTATCCAGTTCCCGGCAGCAGCGACAACGTCCGCAGGCCACGTTGAAGGGGACAGAGACAATATCTCCCACGTTAAGCATTTCAACGTCGGTGCCTTTTTCAATGATTTCGCCGGTAATTTCATGCCCCAGCACCATGCCCGCCGGTGCGGTGGTGCGTCCACGTACCATGTGCTGATCGGAGCCACAGATATTGGTTGACAGCACTTTGATGATGACCGCGTGATCGATTTTTTTACCCGCGGGGCTGACGAATTTCGGATCGGCAATATCCATCACTTCAACCTTACCGGGCCCCTGATATACCACACCTTTATTGGAAGCGTTTCCCATAGTAATGTCCTGTCTGGCTGATTAAGAGGTCTGTCTGGCAGCGCGGTATCATGCATGTAGGGTGAGGTACTTACCGGTCTGCAAAGGCAGTGTAAGCAAGTCAGTGATGGTTAAATGATCTGACAACGACATCGGGACGGGAAAAAACGCAGAATGGCGACATCAACAGAAATAATAAAAACAGATCGCCATTGTGCAATAAAGCCTGTCCGGACATCCTGTCGAAAATAAATAAAATGATTTTATTAAAAACGACCTGTAATTATCTGTCGGCGACAACGTCGCTTATTATATAGGCTTTTCCTATGCCGTTATTTCACGTCAGACAATGCTATGATAAAAATGAATTAGCTCACGCGTTTTGACTTCATTTTTTTTCAGGCGGTCAGGTTTTAATTAAGGGTTGCAATAACCCGGCATTTACGAAATAACGCGTCAGAATATCGTGCCTGAATACCCTGCGATCGTTATCGCCAGAGGATTACCGTATCGCTGACGGTTATTTCTGGCATATCGACCGCAATATATCATCAACCGCAATGGTCGCTGAGTGTTAATCATTACGTAGAAGGAACAGGACAATGAATATTGTTACGCCCGCGTCGCCCGCTACGCTCAGAAAGGTAACCGCCGCTGCCGCTATAGGTAATTTTGTCGAGTGGTTTGATTTTGCCGTTTATGGTTTCCTGGCCACGATTATTGCCCAAAACTTTTTTTCACAGGCACTTCCGCAGACCGCCTTATTACAGACGTTCCTGGTGTTTGCCGTGGCGTTTGCCTTGCGGCCATTAGGTGGGGTGATATTCGGTATGCTGGGGGATAAATATGGGCGTAAACGTATCTTATCGTTGACGGTACTCATGATGGCGGGCGCGACCACGCTGATTGGCCTGCTTCCGACCGACAGGCATCTGGGGATCATGGCCCCGATTCTGCTGACGCTGGCCCGCTGTATTCAGGGATTTTCGGCAGGAGGGGAATATGCCGGAGCCTGCGCCTATGTGATGGAGCATTCACCGCCACGTAAACGCGCCTGGTACGGAAGCTTTATCACGGTCTCGACGTTTTCTGCTTTCGCGGCTGCGGCAGTTATCACTTTTCTGTCAGACGCCGCGCTGGGCCAGGATCAGATGCGCGCGTGGGGCTGGCGTATTCCTTTTCTGATTGCGGCCCCGCTGGGGCTGGTGGGGATTTATCTACGCATTCGTATGGAAGAGACGCCTGCTTTCCGGGCTGCACGTCGCGAAGAGGCGGGAACACATGCGGCACTTGCTGACACGTTACGCCAGCAGACAGGAAACATCCTGCGGCTGGGGGCCTTTATCGCCTTAACCGCGCTGACGTTTTATATGTTTACCACCTACTTCTCGACCTTTCTCCAGTTGCAGGGCCACTTCAGTCGGGCCTCGGCCTTGCTGGTCTCCTTCCTCGCGCTGCTGTTTGCGGCGGGGCTCTGTCCGGTAGCGGGAGCGCTTTGTGACGGGATAGGCAGAAGAAAGACAGTGGCTGTCACGGGCGGATGGGTGATCGTAAGTGTCTTACCGGCCTGGTGGCTGGCCAGTTCGGGCCCGCTCTGGGCCGCCATCCTCGGGGATATGCTGTTAGCGACGGGGGCGGTGTTTTCGGGCGTCGTGACGGCCGCGTTACTCTCCGAAGTCTTCCCCACGCGGGCACGGTATACCGCCTCTGCCATTACCTACAATCTGGCCTATACGCTTTTCGGCGGCACCGCACCGCTGGTGGCAACCTGGCTCATTGACTACACAGGCAATACGCTGTCACCGGCCTTTTATCTTGTTGCGGTCGCGGTGCTGGCGCTGGCGGGCGGACTGAGCTTGCCCGAAACCTCACGTATTTCTTTGCAGGATGACGCCGCACATCCGCATTCGCGGCAACAGGGTGCGGTAAAGCACGTGGGGACGGTCGCCCGCAAGGAGCCGGTGTGAGGCATAACACCAACCGGGCACCCGCCCGGGTTAACTTCTGATGGCCTCGCTGGCGGCGCATAAAACTGCGACATAAGCATTCCTCCGCATAACGAGGGCCGGCATCGGCGCGAAGTAGGCCACGGACTGTGCAGCATCGCAGGGGAAGTGCTTATCACCCATTGCGGTGTCAACACGTCAGAGAAAGCGTGACCCGACGGGTCACCCAAGATCGCCAAGCAACGTGCTGGCTGAGAAATGATGCGCAATCTGCGCCTGTAACAGTTCGGCGCAGCCCAGCGCATCGGTCAGCGCGTTGTGGGCCGGATAGTGCGGCAGATGATAACGGGCCCGACAGTCAGACAGGCGCAACGACAGTCGGGGGCGCGGTCGCCACCATTTCTGTCGCCAGCCGTTTTGCCGCTGTGCCGCAATAACGCGCGCCTCCAGCGCCAGCGTATCGATACAGGGGAACACAATGCCTTCGCCAATGCGCTTTTTAAATGCTGCATCCAGAAAAGGCTGTTCGATCCCTTTGTGATGGACCACCATCACGTTTCCCGCCATCATTGCCAGCAGCCTGAGCAGCACAGCATTCAGGTCCGGGGCGCGGGCAATTGCGGAATGTGTGATGCCGTGAATAACCACCGACTCTGTTCGCAGGTCGGCACGCGGATTCAGTATCCAGTGCTGGCTGCCCTGGATACGGATGCGCGACAGGCTCATCGGCAGTAAACCGATACTGACAATATCATCATGCTGAGGATTCAGGCCGGTGGTTTCAAAATCCATCGCCAGTAAGGGAACGTCGGACAACGGTGTATCGGGTGACGGCATGCCAGACAAGTAGTAGTTTTTCAGCGCGGCATGGCGCGTTTCCCTGGCCCGTCTGGCGAGGACGGCGGGCCAGTCCTGCGGCAGCACGCTGTCCTGGCGGGCGCGAACACACGGCGACAGCAATGCTTTATTGATATGCAGCATTAAACGCTCCGCCCTGGCTGATAGCGATATTTTAAAAATTTTTGCGCATTGCTGAGGATCTGAAAGGCATCCTTCAGATTCTTGCGCTCAAAGTCAGACAGATTAAGCGGTTCAATCCGGTTGTCCGGTTCCTGGCCGTTCTCCACATCCTGCGCCTGGTGGCGGATGCGCACCATCGAAATAAACTCCAGCGCATCCCGCAGATCCTGACCGCGTCCGTGGGGCAAAATGTCGGCCTGCATAATCGTCTGCAGCCGATCAAAGGAGTTATGCGCCGTTGCGCCCGCCGCCAGCGCATGCACACGAATCAGATCGGCCAGCGGGGCCGTTCCGCGCCGTTTCATATCAATGGATTGCGTATGCTGGCCGGAGGGCTCCATCACAAAGTTTTTAAAGAACCCCAGCGGCGGCTTTCGCAGCAAGGCATTGCGCGCCAGACAGGCGAGAAAACGGGCGTTGTGCCGCGCTTTGTGTCTGATACGCTGGTTAAGCTGTTCTCCCCATTCCACCAGGCCCCAGACGGCGTCCAGGTCGAAGAAAATCGCGCTGTCCAGCAGCGATTGCGGTGAGGGCGAATCGATCCACTCATCAAAATAGCGTTCCCAGACGGAGAGCGGCTGACACCAGCGGCTGTTTGTCGCCATGATATTTCCCTTGCAGTAGCGATAGCCGCAGGCGTCCAGCCCGTCACTCACGCGCCGGGTCAGCGCCATAAAATAGGGCGCATGGCGCAGTGGGTCATAACGGTTATCCAGGATCAGGGCATTATCCTGATCGGTGACGAGCAGTTGCTCCTGGCGGGCCATCGAACCCAGGGTAATAAAGCAGTAGGGGACCGGCGGCGGCCCCAGTTCCGCCTCGGCCAGCGCCAGCAGGCGCTGCGTGAAACTGCGACCAATGACCGCCATGGCGCGGCCAGTCATCTGCGAGTTGGCATCTTCACGTACGATGCGGCTGAAACAGGCACGCACCTCGTTTTTCAGGGCGCTCAGTTCGTCCGGGCGCTGGCAGTGAAAAATACGGCTGACGATAAACAGGCTGTTTTGCGATTCGTAGCGGATAATGTCCGATTGTGAAATCACGCCGACAGGACAGCCGTTTTTCATCACCGGCAGATGATGAATATTGTGCTGCATCATGGTCAGCATCGCTTCAGACACCAGCTGATAATGTTCCACATGGTTCAGCGGTGCGGTCATGATCGCCTTCACCGGTGTCTCAAACCCGAGTCCACCCGCGATGACCCGCTCACGCAGGTCTTTATCCGTCACGATGCCGGTCAGCGCCGGCCTGACGGCGGGGTTAACTTCTGCCATCGGCGTCACGATCAACAGCGAGGAGACATCCTCTTTACTCATTTTCACCGCGGCGTCGCGCACCGTGGCCCGGCTGTCGAGGGTAACGGGCGGTCGGCTAATCAGCGCCTCAATGCGGGAGGCCATCAGGCCGTTAGCCTCTTCTGTGCGCGCCACGGTTTGCCGGAGACGGGTGCGGTCCTCCACTTCCACTAAATCGGCAAATTCCTCGTATTTGCGAAACAGCGCATTAAAAATCGGGGCCGGGATCAGGTAAGTCAGCGTATCTTCCAGCGCGGTCACCGGAAAGCGTACGCTGTTTTCGCGCAACAAACCAAATTCGCCAAAATAGCCCCCGGCCGTCAGTCGGTTATACAGATCGCCATTGCGTCGGTAGATTTCCACCGCGCCGCTGCGAATCACATACCAGGCATCGACAGGCTGGCCAAAGGTGAGAACAGGCGTTCCGGCTTTGAAATAGCTGACCTCAATGTGCGCGGCGATGCGCGCCAGCGCCGTGAGCGGTAAGGTGTCAAACGGCGGATAGCGCTGAATGAAGTCGATAATTTCCTGATGGGCTGACTGCACGGTGACCTCCTTTTCTGCCACAGCGGACAGCCTGACCTGCGCGGTCCGCTCAACGCTGACTTATTGATTACGCACCGCAGGGGCAGAACGTGCCAGCCGCGGTTCTGACATCAGTCCTTTCACCACCGCGACTGAGGCGATCAGCAAGACCAGTGCGAACGGCAGCCCGGTCGAGACCACCATCGCCTGTAGTGCATCCAGCCCACCGCCGAGGATCAACGTTATCGCAACCAGCCCTTCAAACACGCACCAGAACACGCGTTGTGAAGTGGGAGAGTCGATCTTGCCACCGGAAGCAATAATATCGATGACCAGCGTGCCCGAATCCGCCGACGTCACAAAAAACACCACCACCAGAATAATCGCCACCACGCAGGTGATTTTTGCCAGCGGCAACGTATCCAGCATGGTGAATAACTGCAGCGGCAGAACAGCATCGGCAATGCTCTGATAGCCTTCGGTGAAATACTGATAAATGGTGGTGCCGCCCAGCACCGTCATCCACAGCACGCAGGCCAGTGACGGCACCAGCAGTACCGAGATCATGAATTCACGCACCGTGCGACCACGCGAGATGCGTGCAATGAACATCCCGACAAAGGGTGACCATGAGATCCACCATGCCCAGTAAAACGAGGTCCAGCCTGCGGCAAAATTGCTGTCAGGGCGGGCAACCGGATTCGACAGGGCGGGCAAAAACGCAAGATAGGAAGCCAGGTTTGAGAAAAAACCGCTAAACAAAATCAGGGTAGGGCCGACCACAATGATAAACAGCAGCAGTAACCCAGCCAGAATCATGTTGGCTTCAGATAACCGCCGTACGCCGACATCCAGCCCGGCCACCACCGAAAAGGTGGCAATCGCGGTGATGACGATCACCAGGACAATCTGCGTAGTTTGTCCTAATGGCACATCAAACAGAAAATTCAGGCCGGACGCCGCCTGGGAAGCGCCCAGCCCCAGCGAGGTTGCCAGACCAAACAGCGTCGCCAGTACAGCCAGGATATCAATGATGTGTCCCGGCCAGCCCCACACCGCGTCGCCCAGCAGCGGATAAAACAGCGAGCGGATCGTCAGCGGTAAACCTTTATTGAAAGAGAACAGCGCCAGACCTAATGCCAGAAAGGCGTAAATGGCCCAGGGATGCAGCGCCCAGTGAAAAATCGTGGCGGCCATCGCCAGCTGCTGCGCATTGTCGGCCGCGCCAACTGCACCATTCAGGGGAGCCCAGTCGGTACGTACACCGTTTTCCACGACGGTGCCACCCATTGAGCTGGAGAAGTGCGACAAAGGCTCGGAAACGCCATAAAACATCAGGCCAATGCCCATTCCGGCGGCAAACAGCATGGAGAACCAGGTCACGTAATTGTAGTCAGGGCGGGCCAGCGTGCCGCCGAGGCGCACTTTACCGAGGGGGGAAATAATCAGGCCGAGACAGAGAAGAACAAAAATATTTCCGGCACTGATAAAGAACCAGTCGAGTCGGGTGGTCAGCCAGTTCAGCATTCCTTTAAACAGCGGTGCCACATCACTTTGAAAGACGAGCGTTAAAACGATAAAGGCAATAATGATCATCCCGGAGAGAACAAATACCCGGTTGTGAATATCCAGACCGAAGGAGCCAACATTTACCACGATATTGTCCTGCCCCACCTGATAATCAGTATCATAAGGTGCGACGTCCCCGTCAGGCAGCATGGGATCTCTGGCGTCTGCCATAATCATTTCCTCGCGATTTGTTCGTTGTTGTTAATGCCATCCTCAGCACGCCGGGCTGGCTCTGTTTTAGTTAACGGACATCGTTTCGCTCATCCCTGACAATCCCTGTTTTCCTGTGGTGCAAGAGTGCGGCTATCAGTCGCCTTTCCTTTCATTCAGCTGAACACCACCGTACGTTTTCCGCTTAAAAACACCCGTTTTTCGACGTGATAACGCACGGCATTAAATAACGTTACCCGCTCAATATCCTGTCCACGACTAATCAGGTCATCCGGATAAAGGGCGTGATCGACGCTCTGAATGCCCTGGGTAATAATCGGCCCTTCATCCAGATCGTTATTCACATAGTGGGCAGTGGCGCCGACCATTTTTACCCCTTTTTCCCAGGCCTGATGGTAAGGGCGCGCGCCTTTAAAGCCCGGCAGCAGGGAGTGATGAATATTGATGGCTTTTCCGTCGAGTTTTTCGCACATGGCAGGTGACAGGACCTGCATATAACGGGCCAGCACTACCAGGTCGATATGATGCTGCGCCAGCAGCGCCATAATGCGGGCTTCCTGTTCGGCGCGGTTCGCGTTATTTACCGGCAGATGGTAATAAGGAATACCGTGCCATTCGGCCAGGGAACAGAGATCGGGATGGTTAGAAATGATCAGCGGGACATCAATATTGAGCTGGCCGGTGCGGTGACGAAATAACAGATCGTTAAGACAGTGATCGAATTTAGACACCAGAATAGCGACGCGTTCGCGATGCTGCGGCGGCGTGAGTTGCCAGTGCATTTCAAAGGGCATCACGCGCGGCGTGAAATTATCCCGAAAAAGGTCGGTACTGAAGGGGGAGGCGGGTGAAAAGGCAACGCGAATAAAAAAACGGTGACTGACCCTGTCATCAAAAGAGTGTATTTCATTGATGTAGTGACCGGACTCTGCCATGAATCGGGTCACAACATCCACGGTACCCAGTTTACTCGGGCAACTGGCGGTAAAAATCCATGAATCGGGCAGCGCGCTCATGGGCAGCTCCTGTGAAGAAGAGAAACGCGTGCCGTCGGAAACGCGTCCGGCCGGCACAACAGGGCATTACTTCGTAATGGTCAGGCCATATTCACGACTGGCATCCTGTAACCACAGCCAGATGTAGTCGGCGAAGCTACGACGGACGACCAGTTCCCAGCGGTCTTCGCCGGTCCGGCGGATCAGTGCGCTGCTTTTAGCAAATACCGAACCTGCGACTTTGCCCACCGGGAACGCACGGGGATGAAGATCCAACACCGTGCTTTTCTTCAGCACATCAATGGCATGTTTGCCGGAGAGCGTCAGTATCGTCTGTCCGCCGCTGACGTTGACCACGGAGTAGTGACCGTCAATCTCTGCGCGCAACGCTTTTTCCACCGGAAACAGCTGATCCATTGGCAGAACCACCAGCCATTCGTCGGGACTCAGCCAGCGCACAGAAATGTCGCCCTCTTCACAGGAGGTAAGGGGGACGGTGGGCAGCGCTACACCCAGCACCGTCAGGCAACCCCGCATAAAACTCCGGTTCTGCTGTGAACCGCGCAGCACCAGATGGCCCAGCAGCGCCTGTTCGCGCAGCTGAACGCCACCGGGCTGCGCATGGCTGGCCGCCAGCTTGTCCAGCCCGACGTGATGCAAAGGGGATTCGGCGCGTACCTGCGCAGGCGCACACTGATCCATGACCGCCACCTGTCTGACAGTCTTTGCCGGTTTGGTTTCAGGTAAGAGGGTTTCAGACATGTTGACGTTCTCCTTTCGGATCGATAAAGATCGTGCTGCAGATTTCCGCTTCGACCACCCGGCCATCGGCCAGCGGGTAGAATACGGTTTCGCCCATGCGAGACAGCCCGCCTTTGATAAAGCCCATGGCGATGCTGCGATTCAGGTTAGCGCTCCAGTAGCTGGAGCTGATGTGGCCCAGGATATCCATCGGGACAGGCTGAGCAGGATCGGCCACCGCCTGCGCGCCTTCCGGCAAGACGATCATAGGATCGCGTGTTTTCAGCCCGACCAGCTGTTTGCGCTGGTCACGTACGCAGTCAGCCCGCGCCATGCCGCGTTTGCCGATATAGCTGAACGGTTTTGTGTCCGCGACGCACCAGCTCATATTGAGATCGTGCGGCGTCACCGAGCCGTCGGTGTCCTGACCGGCAATGATGAATCCCTTCTCGGCGCGCAGGATATGCATGGTTTCGGTGCCGTAAGGCGTCAGATCGTATTTTGCGCCGTGCGCAAAGAGTTTCTCCCAGACGTACAGGCCGTAATTGGCCTGTACGTTGATCTCAAACGACAGCTCACCGGTAAAGGAGATACGGAAGAGTCGTGCCGGTACGCCCGCTATCTTGCCTTCCTGCCAGTCCATAAACTTAAAGGTCTCTTTGTCCAGCGAGACGTCGCTGCACAGTTCAGCCAGTAAATTGCGGCTGTCGGGGCCGGATACGGTCATCGTGGCCCAGTGATCGGTCACGCTGGTAAAGAACACTTCCAGCTCCGGCCATTCGGTCTGATGGTACAGCTCCAGCCATTCCATGACGTGTGCCGCGCCGCCGGTGGTGGTGGTCATCAGGAAGTGGTTTTCCGCCAGGCATGACGTCACGCCATCGTCGAACACCATGCCGCTTTCGCCGCACATCAGACCGTAACGGCATTTGCCGACGCCCAGTTTGGCCCAGGCGTTGGTATAAACACGGCTGATAAACTCACGGGCATCTTTGCCCTGAATATCAATTTTGCCCAGCGTGGACGCATCCAGAATACCCACGCCATTGCGCACCGCACGACATTCGCGATCCAGCGTCTGTTGCATCGTTTCGCCGGCACGCGGGTAGTACCAGGGGCGCTTCCACTGGCCGACATCCTCGAACATCGCACCTTGCCTGACATGCCACGGGTGCATGGCGGTGAAGCGTTTGGGTTCAAACAGTTCACCACAGTTACGCCCCGCGATAGCGCCAAAGGCGATCGGCGTATAGTTCGGACGAAATACCGTGGTCCCGGTCTCGGGGATGCTCTTGCCCATCACTTTGGCGGCAATCGCCATGCCGTTGATATTGCCCAGCTTTCCCTGATCGGTACCAAACCCCATTGCCGTATAGCGTTTAATGTGCTCAATCGCTTCAAACCCTTCCCGCGTTGCCAGAGCGATACCGGCGGCCGTAACGTCATTCTGCAAATCCACAAACTGCTTGGGTGCGCGGCTGATCGGTTTGATGTGCGGAATATGGAACAGGGCGGCGGGCGGATATTCCAGCCACTTTTTCACGTCGGGCAGGGCGACCTCGACCGGCGTCAGGCCCAGCTTCAGCGCAGCGTCCTGTCCGGCATTGATGCCTTCCTGCAGCACGTTATCAAGCGCATAGCGCCCGTTGATGCCGCCTGCCGTCAACTGCTTCTGATGTGTCGGCCCGGGCAGGAAACCCGTCACGTCCGTGTTCCAGACCGGACGGCTGCCGGTATGGCCCGCCAGATGAATGACCGGGCTCCAGCCCCCAGAGCTGGCTACGGTGTCGCAGGTGAGGGAAAAGGGCTTGCCGGCGATCGCCTCACCTTTTTTATCCAGGGCGGCAATCGTGACGCCGCTGACGCGCTTTTTGCCCTTTACTTCAATAACGGCACTGCCGGTGATGATTCGAATACCGCGGCCACGAACAGCGGCGGCCAGTTCACCTTTGGTCACGGTTCGGGTATCTACCACGGCGACCACCTCGCGTCCCGCATCAGCCCAGTCGAGCGCGGTTCGGTAAGCGCTGTCATTGGTGGTCATCAGCACCAGTTGGTGCCCGGGCACCACGCCATAGCGGTTGATGTAGGTGGAGATGGCAGAAGGGATCATGCAGCCCGGTACATCGTTATGGCTAAACACCAGCGGTCGCTCCTGGGCACCGGTGGCCAGCACGACCCAGTGTGCCCGGACGCGGTGCATACGCTGGCGAACCTGTGCCGCCGCAGCGCGATCGCCTTTGTAGTCGGTTCGGTTCTCGTTAACGGTAAGAAAGTTATGGTCGTGATAGCCATTCACCGTGGCGCGCGTCAGCAGCGTCACCTCCGGCATCGTCGCCAGTTCCGCCACCACCTTGTTGACCCATTCCATCGCCGGTTTGCCGTCAATCTGTTCCCGGCTGGCAAGCAGATGGCCACCGAATTCATCCTGCTCATCCGCCAGGATGACGCGGGCGCCGCTGCGACCGGCGGCGAGTGCCGCCATCAGGCCCGCAGGCCCGCCGCCCACAACCATGAGATCGCAATGCTGGTTCATGGCGTCATAGATATCGGGATCTTTCTCGCGTGGCGCGCGACCCAGACCGGCGGCTTTGCGGATGAATTTCTCATAGGTCGGCCACATCGATTGCGGATACATAAAGGTTTTGTAGTAAAACCCCGGCGGCATCACTTTGCCGCCAAGGTTGCCTACCAGACTCATCAGGTCGGATTCGACAGACGGCCAGCCGTTGGTGGCCGAACAGACCAGGCCGTCATAAAGGGCCTGCTGGGTAGCGCGCACGTTTGGCACCTGCGTGGCTTCTGTCGCGCCAAGCTGTAGCACTGCGTTCGGCTCTTCAGCGCCGGCGGCGACAATGCCGCGTGGACGGCTGTATTTAAAACTGCGACCGACAATATCAATGCCGTTGGCGAGCAGGGCGGAGGCGACGGTATCGCCTTCATAGCCCTGATACGGCTTGCCATTCCACGTAAAAGTCAGCGTACTGGAACGGTTAATTCTGCCGCCGGACGGCAGGCGATTCTTCTGGCTCATGCGCTCCGCTCCTTACGCGTGTTCACGGGATTCAGGCTGTTCGTTGAGTGTGTAAACCTGTTTGATCTCATAAGTCTGGGTATCACGTACCAGATTAAAGAATTTGCGGCATCCCGCGCTGTGCACCCAAAGTTCGTGATGTAATCCGCGCGGGTTTTTACGGAAATAGAGAAAGGTTCCCCACGCTTCATCACTGCACTGATCCGGGTTAGCAGGCCGCGCGATATGCGCCTGGCCACGGGGATGAAACTCTTCTTCTTCGCGATACTCACCACAGTGAGGACAGTAAATGTGCAGCATGTTGTCACTCCTTAGTGGGCTACGCCTGCGGCGCCATGTTCATCGACCAGCGCACCAGTATAAAACCGGGACAGGGCGAAGGGTTCGGCAATCGGGTGCGGCGTGCCGTGCGCTAACTGATGGGCAAAAAGGTTGCCGGAGCCAGGCGTAGCCTTAAAGCCACCGGTGCCCCAGCCGCAGTTAAAGAACAGGTTGCGCACCGGGGTGGACGAGAGAATCGGGCTGGCATCCGGGCAGGTGTCGACAATGCCGCCCCACTGACGGTTCATGCGGACACGGCTGGTGCACGGAAACAGCTCAACAATCGCCTGAATGGTGTGTTCGATGACGCTGTAGGAGCCGCGCTGACCATAGCCGACCCAGCCATCAATACCTGCGCCGATGACCAGATCACCTTTATCTGACTGACTCATATAGCCATGCACATGGTTGGACATGACGACGGTATCCAGGAAGGGCTTGATCGGCTCGGAGACCATCGCCTGAAGCGGATGGGATTCAACCGGCAACTCAAAGCCGGCCATTTTGGCCATCACGCCAGAGTTACCGGCGGTGACGCACCCCACACGATCCGCTTTAATTACGCCGTGGTGGCGGGTTTTGACGCCGGTGATTTTGCCGTCACTGATTTCCATATCAATGACCTCGCAGTTCTGAATCAGATCGACGCCCAGGCTGTCCGCCGCACGGGCATAACCCCAGGCCACCGCATCGTGACGGGCATTGCCCCCGCGCCGCTGCACCGACGCGCCCAGTACCGGATAGCGCGCATCTTTGCTGCAGTCCAGTGCGGGGATCTCTTTCTGTAACTGGTCGCCGTAAACCATCTCGTTGTCGATGCCCTGCAGGCGATTGGCATTCGCCAGTCGTTCATTGGTGCGCAGGTCCTGCAACGTATGGCAGGTGTGATAAACCCCACGCTGAGAGAACATCTGGTTGTAGTTCAGCTCTTGTGACAGGCCTTCCCATAATTTCATGGCGTGCTCATACAGCGCTGCGGATTCATCCCACAGGTAGTTGGAGCGGACAATCGTTGTGTTACGGCAGATGTTGCCGCCGCCAAGATGGCCTTTTTCCAGCACCGCCACGTTGGTGATGCCGTGCTCTTTCGCCAGATAGTAGGCGGTAGCCAGACCGTGCCCCCCGCCGCCGATGATAATAACGTCGTAGCGTTTCTGCGGGGTGGGGTTGCGCCAGACTTTCTGCCAGTTCTCGTGATAGCTCAGACTGTGCCTGAGCAGGCCAAATCCTGAATAGCGTTGCATCATTTCTACTCCAGTAACTCTCGCGCGTGGGCGAATTGACAGACGATAAAACCGCGCCGCCGACCGAAGCCGGTGGCCGCCTGGCCTAACGGTAAACCGGGAAGTCCGCGCACAGGGACAGCACCTGCTGCTTCACCTGAGCAATCTTCGTCTCCAGCATGTCGGCGTTGTTCATCACATCCAGGATGTCGGCAATCCAGCCGGCCAGCATGCGACAGTGCGCTTCGCTGAAGCCGCGCGTGGTAACAACCGGCGCGCCAATGCGCAGACCGGAGGTCACAAACGGGGATTGTGGATCGCCGGGAACGGCATTTTTGTTGACGGTAATGTTGGCGCGTCCCAGCGCCGCATCGGCCGCTTTACCGGTCAGCCCCTGTTTAATCAGGCTGAGTAAAAACAGGTGGTTGTCGGTGCCGCCTGAGACCACATCGTAGCCACGCGTCATAAACACGTCGGCCATCGCGCGGGCATTGTTGACCACGCGACGCTGGTAGTCGGTATAGTCAGGCTGCATGGCCTCTTTAAAGGCGACGGCTTTGGCGGCGATCACATGCATCAACGGACCGCCCTGGCCGCCCGGAAACACGGCAGCGTTGAGCTTTTTCTCCAGCTCGGGGTTGGTTTTTGCCAGAATCAGGCCGCCGCGCGGACCGCGCAGGGTTTTATGCGTGGTGGTAGTGACCACATCGGCATAGGGCAGTGGAGTGGGATAAAGGCCCGCCGCGACCAGGCCCGCCACATGCGCCATGTCGACAAACAGCCAGGCACCGACCTTATCGGCAATGGCGCGGAAGCGCGCCCAGTCCACGACGCGTGAGTAGGCCGAGAAACCGGCGACGATCATTTTCGGCCGATGTTCCAGCGCCAGCGCTTCGACCTGTTCATAATCAATTTCGCCGCTGGCTTCATTCAGGCCGTACTGCACGGCACGGTAAATTTTGCCGGAGAAGCTGACATGGGCGCCGTGCGTCAGATGACCGCCGTGCGCCAGGCTCATGCCCAGAATGGTGTCGCCCGGCTGGCACAACGCCATATAGACCGCCGCATTCGCCTGCGAGCCCGAATGGGGCTGCACGTTAGCGTAATCGGCACCAAACAGCGCACAGGCACGTTCTGTTGCCAGTTTTTCGACTACGTCGACATATTCACAGCCGCCGTAGTAGCGCTTCCCCGGATAGCCTTCTGCATATTTATTGGTCAGTACCGTACCCTGAGCCTGCATCACGCGCGGGCTGGTGTAATTCTCGGAGGCGATAAGCTCAATATGCTCTTCCTGACGCACCGCTTCCTGTTCAATGGCCTGCCACAGTTCACTGTCAAAGCTTTGAATATCGTCGCGCTTCGCAAACATGCTTTTCTCCTTGCCCGGATAACCACGCAGCGCCTGCTTTGGGCCTGAACCGTTCAGGGCAGCGGTAGAGTGAATGTGGGAGGGATAATAACCAGCGTCACCGATGCCGGAATGTTTGGTAGCGCCCCGGCGATGTCAATTTGCGACATACCCACGCAAGGCGGACACATTGAACGGTGAGGAACGGCAGAAAGGGCAAAACATGGCGAATTCATCGCCAAATACGTCGTTATCCGGCATCTCTTGTTTTTCATCCGCGCAGATAATGCGGCTGTCATTCACTCAACGGCAGGCATAAGCCCGGGAGCGCAACATGAGTATCAGTGTCTTCGATCTGTTCAAAGTCGGAATTGGTCCCTCCAGTTCACATACCGTTGGCCCTATGCGCGCGGCACAACGCTTTGTCGAACCGCTCGGTCACCGTGAGGATCGTGGGATGATTTACCGCATCAAAGTCGAACTGTTTGGTTCGCTCAGCGCCACCGGGCGCGGGCACAGTACGGATAAAGCGGTACTGATGGGGCTGATGGGCGCCTCACCCGATACCGTCGATCCCGCTACGATCAACAGCACGATACAGGCGATTGATGAAACCGGCTCCCTCACGCTGCCCTGGGGAGAAAACATTGCGTTCGACAGCCATGAGGACCTGCTGTTTGTCGATGATGTGCTCGCTTACCATCCGAACGCGATGCGTCTGAGCGCGTTTTACCGCAACGGGCAAAGCCGTTCGACCGTGTATTACTCCATTGGGGGCGGATTTGTGCTGGATGAGGATGAGGCGCTGGCGTCGGCACATCGGGTGCCACAGTGCACGCTGCCCTACGACTTTAACAGCGGCGCCGCTTTGCTGGCACACTGTGCGGACCGGCAGTTACGCATCAGTGCACTGATGCTGGAGAATGAAAAAGTCTGGCGCACGGAGGCCGGGATTCGGACCGGTCTGGCGCAGATCTGGCAGGTGATGCAGCAGTGCATTGCCAATGGTCTGGAAAATGAAGGCATCCTGCCGGGAGGGCTTAACGTGCGCCGACGAGCGCCCATGCTCTACCGATCGCTGTGCCGCGCCTCAGCGGAAAATGTGATCAGTTCAACCCTGTCGGCGATGGACTGGATCAACCTCTATGCGCTGGCGGTCAATGAGGAGAATGCGGCAGGCGGGCGTATGGTTACCGCGCCCACGAACGGGGCGGCAGGTATTATCCCGGCGGTACTGATGTACTACATGAAGTTTGAACCCCAGGCGCGCGAAGACGATGTGGTCGATTTTCTGCTCGCGGCGGCGGCGATCGGCGCACTGTGCAAGAAAAATGCTTCCATTTCGGGGGCCGAAGTCGGCTGCCAGGGTGAGGTGGGGTCCGCCTGTGCTATGGCAGCAGCCGGCCTGACCGAGGTGCTGGGTGGCACACCCGAGCAGGTCGAAAACGCCGCCGAGATTGCGCTGGAGCATAATCTCGGTCTGACCTGCGATCCGGTTGGCGGGCTGGTGCAGGTGCCGTGCATCGAACGCAATGCCATTGCGGCAATGAAAGCGATAAACGCGGCACAGATGGCGCTGCGCGGCGACGGTCAGCACTTTATTTCGCTGGATAAAGTGATTCGCACCATGCGCGACACCGGACGGGATATGCAGGATAAATACAAGGAAACCTCGCGCGGCGGGCTGGCGGTCAACGCGATTGAATGTTAACGATGTGTTGGTTTTTGGTTACTTGTGCTTATGGGTTCGAATAAAAAACAGCCAGAAAAACACGTCACAAAACAGTGCAATAAAACCGTCATATGACTAAAACGGTTCAGCGAGTGCACCGTTATGAAGCCTGCCTGCGTTGAGAGGGCAGCAATGATCAAATCTGTGAAGCTGAACAAACATTTGTTTCGCTTATGTTAACTATGTGTCATTTTTGCGTCTTGCGACCTGGTGACGAATGGCATGGCTGTTGCTTACTCTATAGGTGTTGGAAAGCAGTTGGGTGAAATACCCCTGGGTGATGTTCCTGTTAAGCCTAATAGAGGTCAGCGCACATGTTCGATACAGACGCAATTCATAAACGTTCCTCTACTGAAAATAAAACGCGCAGCGTAGGCTTTTTGCTGGTGAATAACTTCACCATGATCGCGCTGGCAACCGCCGTTGAACCCTTACGCATGGCGAACCAGCTGAGCGGCAAGGAGCTGTACAGCTGGTATACCGTCAGTGAAGAGGGCGCGCCCGTTGTCGCCAGTGACGGGATTGCCATTACACCCGACCATTCGATGGCGAACGTGCCGGCACTGGATGTCATGATTGTGGTCGGCGGTGTCAACATTACCCGCAGCTATTCCAGTCGACAGATTGGCTGGCTGCAAAGTCTGGCGCGCCGTAAGATCCTGATTGGTGGCATCTGTACCGGCCCGTACCTGCTGGCGGAAGCGGGGCTGCTGGATGGCTATCACTGCAGCGCCCACTGGGAATGCATAGCCTCCATGCAGGAAGCCTATCCCCGCGTGATCTGCACCAATCAGCTGTTTGTGATTGAGCAGGATCGCATGACCAGCAGTGGCGGTACTGTACCGATGGATATGATGCTGACGATGATTCAACGGCATTTTGGCCATCAGCTCACCGCCGCCATTTCAGAGATGTTTATCTGCGACCGGGTCCGCAACGAGTCCGACTACCAGCGTATTCCCCTGCGCCATGTACTCGGCACCGCCCAGCCCAGCCTGGTCGAAGCCGTTTCCCTGATGGAGGCCAATATCGAAGAGGCCATCGATCTGGATGAACTGGCCGGATACGTGGGCCTGTCCCGGCGACAGCTGGAACGGCTGTTCCAGAAATATCTGCACTGTTCGCCCTCACGTTACTACTTAAAGCTGCGTCTGTTCCGCGCCCGTCAGTTATTAAAACAAACCTCCATGTCGATTATTGAAATTGCGCTGGCCTGCGGTTTTGTTTCCACGCCGCACTTCAGTAAATGCTATCGCGAACACCTTGGCGTGCCGCCGCGTGAAGAGCGGCGCGGCGTTCACAGCCAGGGAAGCGGCAAAACGCTGACGCAGTTTTTTATGGCCGACCTGCCCGGGCTGACTAACTGGCAGCAGGAAAGCACCGTCTCCACCTCCCTGCGTATTCTGAACGAAGCGCGGTTTGAACCCACCTTTGGCTCCGTCACGCTGCCGGGCAATCTCTGACGCCTGTCTTACCCCACTGCGTCAGCAAAAAACAGCCTTTCGGGGCTGTTTTTTGCTTCGGGTCCCGCAACATATTGCCGTTTTTCTGTGCCCTGAACTGCGCCAGCGGTCAGGCAAGTGACGTTTTCAGAACAATTCTGCCCGCGCGTAAACCCTATTCTGTTTTCATCAGGCCGCATCCGGTTATGACGTAAACCAGAGAGGAAGATATGAACGCGACTGAATTGCATGATTCTGCGATTGTCATTGATGGGTTGGTCATTGCGAAGTGGGACAGAGCGCTGTTTGAAGATATGCGCCGCGGCGGACTCACCGCGGCCAACTGCACGGTATCCGTGTGGGAGGGCTTCCAGAGCACGGTGAATAACATCGTCGAGATGAATCACCTGATTGCGCAAAACGCCGATCTGGTCACCAAAGTCACCACGACGCGCGATATCCGCCGCGCTAAGGACGAAGGCAAAACCGGGATTCTGCTGGGCTTCCAGAACGCCCATGCGTTTGAAGACCAGCTTGGCTATATCCAGGTGTTTAAAGAACTGGGTGTCGGTGTGGTGCAGATGGCCTATAACACGCAGAACTTGGTCGGTACCGGCTGCTATGAGCGTGACGGCGGCCTCTCGGGCTACGGCCATGAAGTCGTGGCGGAAATGAACCGCGTCGGCATGCTGTGCGACCTGTCGCACGTCGGCGCGCAAACCTCGAAAGAGGTGATCCTCGCCTCGAAAAAACCGGTGTGCTACTCACACTGCCTGCCGTCAGGTCTGAAAGATCACCCGCGCAATAAATCGGATGAAGAGTTGAAGTTTATTGCCGATCACGGCGGCTTTGTTGGCGTCACCATGTTTACCCCGTTTTTAAAGAACGGTATTCACTCCACCATCGAGGATTATGTCGAAGCCATCGACTACATCTTTAACCGGGTCGGGGAAGACCAAATCGGCATTGGCACCGATTTCACCCAGGGACATGGCCAGGCATTTTTCGAATGGCTGACTCACGACAAAGGCTACGCCCGCCAGTTAACGGACTTCGGCAAGATCATCAACCCGGAGGGCATTCGTACTTTGGGCGAATTCCCGAATTTAACCGCCGCCTTGTTACGTCACGGCTTCACCGAAAAGCAGGTGCGTAAATTTATGGGCGAAAACTGGCTCAATCTGCTGGCCAATGTCTGGAACGAGTAAATCCGTTACCCATTCCTGTGAACACGTGAGGTTAAACCATGGCACATGCGCCTGAAATGCCTATCAGCGTCGATGATGAAACCGGCGTCTGGACCACCGATGCGTTACCGATGTTGTACGTACCGCGCCACTTTTTTGTGAATAACCATATGGGCATCGAAGAGGAAATTGGTGCAGAACGCTATGCCGCGATCCTCTACAAAGCGGGCTATAAATCCGCCTGGCACTGGTGTCAGAAAGAGGCCGAACTGCACGGTTTTTCGGGTGAGGCGGTGTTTGAACACTACATGAAACGCCTTTCTCAGCGCGGCTGGGGCTTTTTTACCACCGAGTCGCTGGACCTGAAGCAGGGGACCGCGCGCATCCGGCTCGATCACTCCGCGTTTGTGTATCAGTACGGCAAAGTGAACCGTAAGGTGGACTACATGTTTACCGGCTGGTTTGCCGGTGCCATGGACCAGATCGCCGAAAGCCTGGGCTACAGCGTAAGAACGCAGGCGGTGCAGACGCAGAGTGCGGCGGAAGAGGGCTGTGATTACGGTATCTTCACCGTTTCGCCGCGCTAAACACGCACGCGCCGCAGCCTGCTGCGTAAGACGCATGACCTGAAGGAACCGCTGGCTGGCGGCGGGCTATCAGAATTACGTGAAGGTGAAGCTATGTCACAGTTTGATCTGCTGTTTGAGCCATTGAAGATAAATAAACTGACTATCCGCAACCGCATTGTCAGCACGGCCCATGCCGAGGTGTACGCCACGGATGGCGGAATGACCACCGATCGCTACGTGAAATACTATGAAGAGAAAGCGAAGGGAGGATGTGGCCTCTGTATCTGCGGCGGCTCAAGCGTCGTGTCCATCGACAGTCCGCAGAGCTGGTGGAGCTCGGTCAACCTGAGCACTGATCGTATCATTCCGCACTTTCAGAATCTGGCCGATGCCGTGCATCAGCACGGCAGCAAAATCATGATTCAGATTAGCCATATGGGTCGCCGTTCACGCTGGGATGGGGAAAACTGGCCGAATCTGATGTCGCCGTCCGGTATTCGTGAACCGGTGCACCGCGCCACCTGTAAAACGATCGAGGAAGAGGAGATCTGGCGCGTCATTGGCGATTTCGCCAAAGCGGCGGTGCGGGCGAAAGCGGGCGGCCTGGATGGTGTCGAGTTATCGGCCGTGCATCAGCATATGATCGACCAGTTCTGGTCGCCGCGCGTCAATAAGCGCACGGATGAATGGGGTGGCAGCTTTGAAAAACGGATGCGTTTTGGCCTTGAAGTCCTGACTGCCGTGCGTGACGCGGTGGGGCCGGACTTTGTGGTGGGCATGCGCATCACCGGCGATGAGTTCCATCCGGACGGCCTCAGCCATGAGGACATGCGCCAGATTGCCGCGTACTACGATAAAATCGGCCTGGTCGATTATTTCGGTGTGGTCGGTTCCGGCTGTGACACCCACAACACGCTGGCTAACGTGATCCCCAACATGAGTTATCCGCCCGAGCCGTTCCTGCACCTGGCGGCAGGCATTAAAGAAGTGGTCTCGGTGCCGGTGATCCATGCGCAGAATATTAAAGATCCCAATCAGGCACAGCGCATTCTCGCCGCGGGCTATGTGGACTTTGTCGGCATGACGCGCGCCCACATCGCCGATCCGCACCTTATCGCCAAAATCAAAATGAATCAGGTAGACCAGATTCGTCAGTGCGTCGGGGCGAACTACTGTATCGACCGTCAGTATATGGGGCTGGATGTGCTGTGTATTCAGAACGCGGCCACCTCGCGCGAGTACATGGGGCTGCCGCATATCATTACCAAAACCGACGGCCCTGTGCGCAACGTCGTGGTCATCGGCGGCGGGCCTGGCGGACTGGAAGCCGCACGCGTGGCAGCCGAGCGCGGTCATAAGGTGACGCTGATCGAGCGCGCCAGTGAACTGGGCGGGCAGATCACCATTGCCGCCAAAGCGCCGCAGCGCGACCAGATGGCGGGGATTACGCGCTGGCTAGCGATGGAGCTGGCGCGCCTTAACGTTAACGTTATGACTGATACAACAGCGGATACGGCGATGATCCGGGACCTGAATCCGGATGTCTGCATCCTCGCTACGGGTGGACAACCTTTCCTTGAACAAAATCCGGAATGGGGCGCAGCCGACGGAAGGGTGGTCTCCAGCTGGGACATTCTCAACGGCGTGGTGGAGCCGGGCAAAAACGTACTGGTGTACGACGCCATCTGTGAATTCTCTGGCATGTCCGCCGCCGACTTCCTGGCGGCACGCGGCGCGTTAGTCGAACTGGTCACTGGCGACATCAAACCCGGCATTGGCATCGGCGGCACGACGTTCCCAACCTACTATCGCAGCCTGTATGAAAAAGCGGTCGTGATGACCGCTGATCTGGCGCTGGAGAAAGTGTATCGCGAAGGCGAGAAGCTGGTGGCGGTGCTGGAAAATGAGTATACCGGCCAGAAAGAGGAGCGGGTGGTCGATCAGATCGTGGTCGAGAACGGCACGCGTCCTGATGAGGCGCTGTACTACGCGCTGAAAGCCGAATCGCGCAACAACGGGCAGATTGATGTAGAGGCGCTGTTTGACATCAAACCGCAGCCGGTGTTGTCGCAGCCGGGCAGCGGCATGATCCTCTGGCGCCTGGGCGACTGCGTGTCGCAACGCAATGCCCACGCCGCGATTTACGATGCACTGCGTCTGTGTAAGGACCTGTAATTCGCCGTCGTTGACGTGCAGCCCGCGCGCTGCACATCGCAGAAATTGTCTGGTAAGGGCACATCATGGTACTCGATCGGTTACTTCCCTGGTTACTGCTTGGCGCAGTGATACTCGCCCTCATCGGTATGGTCAGGCGCATGCTGCTCTGGCGGCGCGGGCAGCCTGAAAAGGTGGCCCTGCTGAGCGGTTTGCTGGCCATGCCACGGCGCTATCTGGTCGATCTGCATCATGTCGTGGCACGCGATAAATACATGTCGCGCACCCATGTGGCGACCGCAGGTGGCTTTGTCCTGTCAATGTTACTGATTCTGGCGGTTCACCTCTTTCGCATCAGCAGCGTACTGGTCAATGGCGTACTGGCGGCCGCGCTGGTTGTCATGTTTACAGGCGCGCTGTTTGTCTGGTATCGCCGCCGCAATCCGCCCGCCCGGCTTTCGCGTGGCCCCTGGATGCGGCTGCCGAAAAGTCTGCTGGTGTTTGCGTTCACCTTCTTTATCACCACATTGCCGATCTCGGATCGGTTTGGCGAGGCCGGACGCTGGGCGCTGGCGCTGCTTCTGCTGGCGGGCATCATCTGGGGACTGGGTGAGATGGTGTTTGGCATGGCCTGGGGCGGACCGATGAAACATGCCTTTGCGGGCGCACTGCATCTGGCTTTTCATCGCCGGCCGGAACGCTTTGGCGGCGGACGTTCAACCGGACTCAAAAGCGTCGATCTCAATGCGCCGACGCTGGGCGTCGAAAAACCGGCGGATTTTAAATGGAATCAACTGCTCGGATTTGACGCCTGCGTCCAGTGCGGTAAGTGCGAAGCAATGTGCCCGGCATTTGCGGCGGGTCAGCCGCTAAACCCAAAAAAGCTGATTCAGGACATGGTGATCGGCATGGCAGGCGGCAACGATGCCCGTTTTGCGGGCAGCCCTTATCCCGGTGTACCCGTCGGTGAGGCCTGCGGCCAGCCGCATCAACCGATCGTCGGGGGGCTGATTAAAGAAGAGACGTTATGGTCCTGCACGACCTGCCGCGCCTGCGTTGAGGAGTGCCCGATGATGATCGAGCACGTTGATGCCATTGTCGATATGCGCCGTTTTATGACGCTGGAAAAGGGGCAAACACCAGGCAAGGGCGCGGCAGTGCTGGAAAACCTCAGTCTCACTGACAACCCGAACGGCTTTAATCCGCGCAGCCGTACGCACTGGGCGGCTGACCAGAACCTGCCGCTGATGCGCGACGTGAAACAGACCGACGTGCTGTTCTGGGTATCGGACGGCGCGTTTGATATGCGCAGTCAGCGTATCCTGCGCGCCTTCGTCAATATTCTTAAGGCCGCCAATGTGCGTTTTGCGGTGCTGGGCGATGAAGAACGGGACAGCGGCGATGTGGCGCGGCGGCTGGGCGATGACGCTACATTCCAGCACCTGGCGAAAAGCAACATTGCGACGCTGCAACAGTATCGTTTTAACCGCATCGTCACCACCGATCCGCATGCCTTTCACTGTCTGAAGAATGAATATCCTGAACACTATCCGGCTGGCACGCAGCCCGACTACGAGGTGCTGCACCACACGACATTCATCAACGAACTGGTTAAGGCACAGCTCCTGGACCTGAAGGATTACAAGGGCGGCAAGGTGACCTGGCACGATCCCTGTTATCTCGGCCGCTATAACGGTGAATATGCCGCTCCGCGCGAAGTGCTGGCGGAGCTGGGGATCACGCTGTCTGAAATGACCCGATCCGGCTTTCGTTCCCGCTGCTGCGGTGGCGGAGGCGGTGCGCCGGTGACGGATATTCCTGGTGAACGCCGTATCGCCGATATGCGCATGGAGGATGCCAGAGAGACCGGGGCGGAACTCATCGCTGTCGGTTGCCAGCAGTGTACCGCGATGCTGGAAGGCGTTGTCGGGCCACGTCCGGCGGTAAAAGACATCGCCGAACTGGTGGCTGAGGCGCTGAGCGAACCCAAAAAACCGCTGCCCGCGAAAATCCGCGACCGCCAAATTGCTGTGGAGGTTATCTGATGGAAACGATCATACGTCGCGATCCGCGCCTTGAGTGGATCAGCCGCAACCGCCTGCATCCCGACCATGCGGAGCGGTGTCAGCCGCCGGAGAGCCGCGGCCCGTCAGGGTTGCTGCGCAAAAACCCACACGTCGTGGGCTTTACCGGCCCGACTGGCCTCAGGCGCATTGACCGCGAGAACGGTAATGCCTGCGTGCAGCTCGCCAGCCGGCGTCTGGCCGGGGCTGATCATCCGGTCGAACGGCCGCTGTATCGTGTGGAGCAGCCCGATTACTGCGTGGCCGTGGTGCTCGACATGTCCGGCGGACGCCTTACCCGCCACGATCGCGATATTCTGGGCCAGGCTCATCAGCTGATCCAGCATGCTGGTGGCGCTGGCGTGGTGATGGCCGTGGTGTTTGGCGAGCATCGTGAAGGGGACTTTGCGACGGCCGGTGTGGATCGCCTGCTGCATCTCAGCGGCGAGCACTACACCGGCTACCGCCCGGAGCAGCGCATTCATGCACTGATGGCGGTTGAAAAAGAGTGGGCACCGCGTTTCTGGCTGTTCCCGGACAGCGTCGCGGGCGGCTTCGAACTTGGCTGCCGGTTTGCCGCCCGCACGGGCGAACGGCCCGCAACCCAGGTCTGGCGCGTAACCGGGGAAACCTGCACCAGCCGTGCCGCAGGCGGCAGCGCGGACATTACCCGACCGCTTGCGCGCGTGATGTTGCTGGCGGAGGAGTGCGCCGAACCGATCGACGACACCCGGCATGAGGTCTTGCCGGTCAGCATCGGGCCATTGAGTATCCGGACAAAACGTATTGAGGACTGCGGCCTGATACCGGTCGATCCGGCTGCGGTGCCGCTGGGCGAAGCGGAATTCATTCTGTCGGCAGGTAATGGCATCGGCAACTGGGAACAGTTTCATGCCACGGCCGCGCTTCTCGGGGCCACCGAAGGCGCAAGCCGTGTCGTGGTGGACAGCGGTCATATGCCGCGTTTCCGTCAGGTAGGGGCCACCGGCACCTGGGTCACGGCACGGGTTTATGTGGCGGTGGGCATCTCCGGCGCGGTACAGCATTTACAGGGCATTGCGCAGTGTGACCGGGTGATTGCCATTAATACCGACCCCGGCTGTGATATGGTCAGCCGCGCCTCGCTCAGCGTGATTGCCGACAGTGATGAGGTTCTGGCAGCGCTGGCACGGCGGGTGCGTGACTGGCGCAAAGAGGAGTTACATCATGCAGCATAATGTGCAACACAGCGGTTGCCGTATCACCGCGCTGGTGTCGGTGGGCAGGCATCCGGAATCCGGACGCGCCCGTCGGGCAGAACAGGACGCCCGCGCGGTAGAGCTTGGGCTGACGCTGGCGCAGGACACCCTGGAAGTCCTGCATGCGGGCGATCCGCATGATGCGGCGCTGCGCAGCTATGCCGGGATGGGCGTGGAGGCGCTGCGCGTGCTCGCCATGGACGAACAGGGCGACGCGGTGGCGGTATTGAGCCATTACCTTAGTCAGGATCAGCCGGACGTGATCCTGACCGGCGGCCGGTCGGAGCGGGGTGAGTCGTCCGGTATGCTGCCTTTTCTGCTGGCGGAAGCGCTGGCGATGCCGGTGGTGGTCGGCGTGGCGGAAATCGTCAGCCTGAACGGCACCGATGCCGAAGTATTACAGGCACTGCCGCGGGGACAGCGCCGGTTGCTACGCATTGCGCTGCCGTTTATCGCCAGCGTCGACATGGCCGCCTGCGCACCGCGTCAGGTCGCCTTTGGTCCGGCAAGCCGGGCGACGATTATGGCGCAGCCGGGCATTGAGGTGCGGGATGCGGCAAGAGCGGAATGGCAGATTGCCCCGGCGGTCAAACGGCCGAAGCGTCTCAAAAAGATCAAAGCCAAAACGGCTGCTGACCGCTTTAAAGCGGCAACCGCCAAATCACAGAGCGACGGCGGAAAGGTTTTGCAAAATAAACCGGTAGAGGAAATGGCGCAGGCGGTCTTTGATCTGCTGCTGGAGGAGGGAGTGATTCGCTAGGGCAACGCTGATCCTGCCTGGCTTGATCCTCGCCAGGCAGGAATATCATCAGCCTTTCACGTTTTTGAGGATGGTTTCGCTGTACCAGTCGATAAAGTTAATCACGCCGAACTCATAGGTTTCCGAATAAGGGCCCGGTTGATAGCCGACAGAGTTAATCCCACGCTGGTTTTCTTCCCCCAGAACGCGATCCTGCTCATTGGTCGCATCCCAGACGGCACGCAGTTTCTCGGGATCAAAATCTTCACCCGCCACCGCGTCTTTATGCACAAACCATTTGGTGGTGACCATCGTTTCCTGCGCCGAGAGGGGCAACACGCGGAACACAATAAAGTGATCGCTCTGCATGTGGTTCCAGGAGTTCGGCAGGTGCAGGATGCGCATGGAACCCTGATCGTGACTCAAAAAGCGCCCCATGAGTCTGGTGCAGCCTTCGCGACCATCTATGGTCATCGCCTTCGTGCCCTCTTTCAGCGGCATCCGCACGATGCGGTTACGCAGGCCAAAGCTCTGGTGGCGATGGGGAATTCCCTGTTCGTCCCAGCGTGCGGCCTGTTTATTGTAGTAATCGTGGAAGCTCTGCGGCGCGCGCGGATCGTTGGTATCGTCCCACTCCAGCAGGCTGTTCAGCAGTTCAGGATGACTTCCGGCGCAGTGATAGCACTCGCGATTATTCTCCAGCACCAGTTTCCAGTTCGCTTTTTCGTACATGTGAGATTCTGCCGCCAGTTTGGTGTTTTCCACGTCATAGGGCGCCATGTATTCGTCCAGGGTGGCCAGAAAGGCATCAAAGTCAGACTGTGGCGGCGCATCAGCCAGACAGACAAAAATAAAGCCGCCGGCGGTTTTGCAGTGCGCCTTTTTCAGCCCGTGCTGCTTCATATCAAATGCCTGATTCATTTCCGAGCCGGCAAATAACAGATTGCCTTTCAGGTCGTAGGTCCACTGATGATAGGGACACACCAGATTCGCCACTTTGCCGCGCTCTTTTGAGCAGAGTCGGGAGCCGCGATGACGGCAGGTATTATGAAAGGCGTTAATGTTACCTTCCGCGTCCCGCAAGACCAGCACCGGGTTCTGACCCACCTCAAGGGTGAAGTAGTCCCCTTTTTTCGGGATTTCACTGCTCATTCCGGCAAACAGCCACTCTTTCTGAAAAATCGCCTCCATATCAATGCGAAACAGAGTCGGGTCGTTATAAAGCGCCTGCGGCAGCGAGTAGTTGGGCTGACGCTTTTCGAGCAAATCGCGTATGCGGTCGTTCGCATCGACAAGGCTTGTACAGGTGATATTCAGCAGATCGTTATGGCTCATAGTGATCTTCCCGCGCGGTTAAGGAGAGTGTTTTGCGCCTTTCCAGGCGTAACAGGATGCCAACCACCCAAATTTTCCGTCAGGCCAGACGTTGATACACGCGTAACGGCTAAGGGTGACGTCCATGCTGCACGGGTTACGCGCACGCCAATGTTCTGCCAGCGACATCCATCCTCTCTGTTAAAGACGTGCGCGCGAAATTTCTTAGCGGGACGGTTTTTTTAAGCATTTCCGTGTCGCGAATAACTAAATGCTGAAACAGGGTTAAACGGAAAATCAGGCTTACCGGCTCAAAAGCCTGTTGCGATGTCGCCAGTCAGACAGGCAATTGAACTCTCCACTTCTGATGGGAATGAAACGTATGTCAGACCGAAATATCACCGTACTGAATACCAATGCTTTTGAGCCTGTCACAACACAAACCTGGACCAATGGCCGCCATGCGGTGCGCTGCGTGAAGGTGATACAGGAAACCCATGACGTGAAAACCTTCTGCTTTATGGCAGAGCAGCCGGTAATGTTCTTTTTCAAACCGGGGCAGTTTGTCACGCTGGAACTGCTGATCGAGAATGAAACGGTTTTCCGCTCCTATACCATCTCCAGTTCGCCCTCCGTGCCTTACAGCTTCTCCATTTCGGTAAAACAGGTGCCGGGCGGCGTGGTCTCGAACTGGTTACATGCCACACTGCGCGAGGGCATGAATCTGGCAGTACATGGTCCGGTAGGGCAGTTCAACTGCATCGACTATCCCAGCAACAAGGTGCTGTACCTCTCTGGCGGCGTGGGCATTACGCCCATGATGTCGATGGCGCGCTGGTATTTTGATACCAATGCGGATGTGGACATGGTGTTTGTGCACAGCGCACGAACGCCGGAAGACATTATTTTCCGACGCGATCTGGAAAACATGACGGCGCGCATCCCCAATTTCAGACTGAGCATCATCTGTGAGCGGTACGAATCGGGCCAGTGCTGGTCCGGCTTCAGCGGTTTCCTCAATTTGGCGATGCTGCAAATGATTGCTGCGGATTTCAAGGACCGCGAGATTTTCTGCTGTGGCCCGACGCCGTACATGCGTGCGATTAAAACGTTGTTACAGGAAGTCGATTATGACATGACGCGCTATCACGAAGAGTCGTTTGGTGCTACACCAGAGGTCGTGCAGGAGCAGGTCGAACAGGAGGCCGAAGAGGCCGCTGAAATGGCCGACGCGCTGTGCAGTTCAGAACTGCTTAGCGTGGCATTCACCCAAAGCGACAAGAGCGTCAGAATCGCCCCCGGCGAAACCGTGCACGCCGCCGCGGCCAAACTGGGACTGCATATTCCAAAAGCGTGCGGCATGGGCATCTGCGGCACCTGTAAGGTGAAATGCCTGGACGGCGACGTCGAAATGAACCACAACGGCGGCATCACCGATGAGGATGTGGAAGAGGGCTACATTCTGTCGTGCTGTAGCATTCCAAAGAACAATATCATCGTTGAATTTTAATGACGATCCGCATCGCCGTCTGGCGCACGCTCAGCGCGAGCACGTTTGCTGTGCAGTGCGCAACGGTGACGCAGCCTGAACAGGGGTAAAGCGCCGTTCACCGCAGCGGATAGACAGATACAGCGCCGGTGACAGGGCTTATTCTCCTTCTTGCTGGCCGTCCTCACTCTGCATCGACGCCTCACTCCCGCGTTAGGGCGGTCGAACGGGACATATGTCCTGCAAGCGTTCACAAAAGCGCACCAAACAAAAAGCCCGCTCAGGTTTCCCTGAGCGGGCTTTTCTCAATCTGGCTCCTCTGACTGGACTCGAACCAGTGACATACGGATTAACAGTCCGCCGTTCTACCGACTGAACTACAGAGGAATTGTTGGAACGGGGCGAATAGTAGCGGCGTCAGTACGGGATGTCAAAGCACTCTTTAACGGTTTGCGTTCAAGTGCGTGTAAAAGCAGCGCATTGGCGAAGAACTGACGCATTCGCTTGCTTTTCAAACTGCTAACAGGATCTCACTTTAAACCCATTTCCAGGTAGATGTTAGACGCATGTCAAATTTTTGTTATTTGACGATATCAAAACACTTGTTTCAGTGCTTTTATGATAAAAATTTCAAAAACGTAATTTATGGAATAAATAAACTGTTTGCGGCGACAAAATGGAATGTTCTGAGATGTGTCCGTGTCGCCTTCAACGCATGTTTATTGAAATCATGAAGATAAGAAAAGTGGTGGGGGTGTCAGAAAAGCGTCAACGTAGTCGTCTTACCTCAAATTTTCCATTAAAAACGCCAGCGAGGCGGTATGAATGTAAAAAATATTTTTCATTCAACAGGTCAGTCGCTAGCAAGTTAACAAATAAGAAGGGTCCCTATGAACATCAAAAAAACGATTGTTGCTTCACTGTTAGCCTGCATGTTGCCCGCCGCTGCGATGGCGAAAGATATTTCCGTGGGGGTTTCGATGGCGATGTTTGACGATAACTTCCTGACCATTGTGCGTAACGCTATACAAAATGAGATGAAAAAGGATGACGTAAAAGGCCAGATTGAAGATGCCAAAGGCGATGTCGCGCAGCAACTTCAGCAGGTACAAAACTTTATTGGTCAGGGCGTCGACGCCATTATTGTTAACCCGGTGGACACCGACGCGGTGAAACCGATTATCGATCAGGCATCTAAGGCGGGTGTGGCGCTGGTGTTCGTCAACCGCAAACCCCAGGCGCAGTTGGGTGACAAGATGGCGTTTGTGGGTTCTGACTCCGAACTGGCGGGCCGTCTGCAGATGGAAGCGCTGGCAAAAGCCATGAACGGAAAAGGTAACGTGGCTATTTTGCTGGGTGATTTGGCGAACGAATCCACCCGCGAGCGCACCAAAGGGGTGGAAGCGGTCGTGGCGAAATACCCGAATATTAAAGTGGTACAAAAGCAAACGGCGAAATTTAGCCGTAACGATGCGGTGGACGTCGTGAGTAACTGGATGACCGCCGGAGACGATATCAACGCCATCGCGTCAAACAACGACGAAATGGCCATCGGTGCCATTCAGGCGCTGGGTAAAAACGATAAACATATTCTGGTCGCCGGTGTCGATGGTACGCCCGATGCGCTGCAGATGATTAAGAACGGCAAAATGGTCGCCAGCGTGTTCCAGGACGCAAAAGGACAGGGTGAAGGTGCCGTTCAAACGGCGGTTAAGCTCGTCAAAGGTGAGAAAGTGCAAAAGATCGTCGATATCCCGTTCCAGCTGATCACCAAAGACAACTACACCAAATACACCAGCATGAACCAAAAATAAACGTCCTGAACCTGTGGAACGGAGGTGATGTATGACCGCGTTTGCGCTTGAAGCCGAAGGCATCAGCAAGTTCTTTCCGGGCGTGAAGGCACTGGATAATGTGTCGTTACGTGTGCGTCCGGGAACGGTACATGCGTTGATGGGTGAAAATGGCGCGGGCAAATCCACTTTAATGAAATGCCTGATCGGGATGTACCGTCCCGATCAGGGCTCCATTAAAATTAAAGGGGAGCCAGTGCAGTTCAGGGACACCATGGATGCGTTACGTTCCGGTATTTCCATGATTCATCAGGAACTCAACCTGGTGCCGCATATGACCGTCGCAGAGAATATCTGGCTGGGACGGGAGCCGGTGAAGTTTGGTTTTGTCGATCACGCCCGACTGAATGAAGAAACCCAGCAGTTGTTAAGCCGCCTGAACATCAGACTGAAAGCCGATCGGCTGGTGGGCGAACTCAGTATTGCGTCACAGCAGATGGTGGAGATCGCCAAAGCGGTGTCCTGGAACTCGGACATCGTGATCATGGACGAGCCCACCTCCGCCCTGACTGAAACCGAGGTCGCCCATCTGTTTACCATCATTCGTGATCTGCGCGAGCAGGGCAAAGCCATCGTTTATATCAGTCACAAAATGGATGAGATCTTCGCCATTACGGATGAAATCAGCGTGTTCCGCGATGGCAACTGGGTGGGCAGCGACAGTACCAGCGCATTCACGCGTCAGTCGCTGATTACCAAAATGGTCGGACGTGAGCTGACGCAGCTGTTCCCGAAATTCAATAATGCGATTGGGGAAGAGGTGCTCACCGTTCGTCATCTGAGTTGTCAGGACCGCTTTTCCGACGTCAGCTTTGGCGTGCGCCGTGGGGAAATTCTCGGTGTGGCGGGTCTGGTCGGTGCCGGACGCAGTGAAGTGATGGAAAGCCTGTTTGGCATGGTGCCTTTCGACAGCGGCGAAATCCTGATTGATGGTGTGCCGGTCGCTATTGATTCGCCGTCGGTCGCCATCGAAAAAGGAATGGCGTTTCTGACAGAAGATCGCAAGAAGTCCGGGTTGTTTTTGGTGTTGTCGGTGTTAGAGAACATGAGCATCGTCAACATGCCTGAATACAGCGGTAAAGGCGGTTTTGTCAGTCATGTGAAAATGGCTCAGGACTGCATGGATCAGATCCGCCGTCTGAATATCAAAACCCCCACCATGGACCAAATCATCAATAACCTGAGCGGAGGGAATCAGCAGAAAGTCCTGATTGCCCGCTGGCTGCTGGCTCAACCCAAAATCCTGATTCTTGATGAGCCGACCCGTGGAATTGACGTCGGGGCGAAAGCAGAGATTTACCGTTTGATCAGTGAACTGGCCAACCGTGGAGTTGCCATCATTATGGTGTCGTCAGAGCTGCCGGAAATTCTGGGCATGAGTGACCGTATCATGGTGATGCATGGTGGGCGCATTACCGGCATCCTCGATAAAGACGAGGCCGATCAGGAAACTATTTTGTCGTTAGCATCCGAATGAGGCGCGAAACCACGATGAGTAATATGAAAGCAACGGCCACGCAGGCTCCTCAGCATCAACCCTCTTTTTTTGCGCATTTACGTCAGAAACTGCCAAAAGATACCGGCATTTTTGTCGTGATGGTCGGCATTGCGTTGATTTTCGAAATGTTTGGCTGGTATGTGCGCGATCAGTCTTTTTTGATGAACACCAATCGTCTGATTCTTATCGTCCTGCAGGTTGCCATTATCGGCATCATTGCTGTGGGCGTGACCCAGGTCATTATTACCACCGGTATCGATCTGTCCTCCGGGTCGGTTATCGCGCTCACTGCCGTGGTAGCCGCCAGTCTGGCGCAAACTTCAGATACGCTGACTCCGATGTTCCCGTCACTGGTGAACATGCCCGCGGTGGTGCCGATTGGGGCCGGCATTGGGGTAGGGTTATTGTGCGGTCTGATTAACGGCGTATTAATTACCCGTACCGGTATTCCCCCGTTTATTGCCACGCTGGGCATGATGGTGTCGGCCCGTGGACTGGCACAGTATTACACCCAGGGTAACCCTATCAGTTTTCTCTCTGACGGGTTCACCTCGATTGGCCAGGGCGCAATGCCGGTCATTATCTTCCTGGTGGTTGCGCTGGTGTTCCACATCGCACTGAAACATACCCGCTACGGCAAATACGTGTACGCCATCGGCGGTAATATGACCTCGGCCAAAGTGTCCGGTATCAACGTCAATAAATACCTGATTATTGTCTATACCATCGCAGGCGCGTTGTCCGGCCTGGCGGGCGTGGTACTGGCAGCGCGCGTCAGTAGCGGCCAGTCGAGCATGGGCGTGGGCTATGAGCTGGATGCGATTGCCGCGGCGGTTATCGGCGGCAGCAGCCTGATGGGCGGCGTAGGGCGCATTACCGGCACGCTGATAGGCGCGGTGATACTGGGACTGATTAAAAGCGGCTTTACGTTTGTCGGGGTAGATGCGTATATCCAGGATATCATCAAAGGCATCATCATCGTCGCCGCAGTGACCATCGATATGCGACGCAACCGTGCCAAACGCTGAATACGCTGCCGCCTTGGCGCTGTAACGGCGCTGGCGGCAGGCGCTTATCCCGGTCACATCGTTCACCCTGCGCCCGGGACTAAGCGCCACCGCCGCCTTGCTACATCACAAATGCGTTTGCGTCGTCCCGTTTCGCGATCCTGTTAAAAGAAAAAACAGGGTAGTAAACGTTTCGGTTATTTCTTTTAACTAATGCGCCTTTGCACGTCTGCCGGGCCGCAATAACGCCGCCCCGGCGGTCTGCTAAACCTGTTACGTTTCCCGCCTTTTACGGATAAACCCTGCCCCGGAGAGGTGGGAGGATTTCCCGGTCGTCAAGCCTCATCCTCGGTGAAGATTGCCTGTTAACCATCCCTGCACGCTGGTCTGTCATGTTGCGCACTATTGCGGTGCAGGGCGACATGAATGGGAAAAGCAGGTCTGGCAGTCGTCCGGGATTACCTCTTTAGAGGTAACAGGAAACGCTTTTTTATCCGACTGTTAGAAAAATTTTCAAAGATATTTTGCAAACTGAATAAACCTGGTCTGCATCTTGCAATTCCCTCTTATGCAGGCTGGTAAGTAGCGACCAGCCAGACACCTTGACGTAGCGACGGAGGCAAGATGAACTTAAGACGGCTGAAATACTTTGTGAAAATCGTCGATATCGGTAGCCTGACACAGGCAGCAGAAGTGCTGCATATTGCTCAGCCTGCATTGAGCCAGCAGGTTGCTACGCTGGAAGGCGAGCTGGAACAGCAACTTCTGAACCGGACCAAACGCGGCGTCACACCGACCGAAGCTGGTAAACTGCTTTACAGCCATGCACGCGTCATTCTGCGGCAGTGTGAGCTGGCCCAGTCTGCGGTGATGAATGCCGGTCAGGTGGTGGAGGGGCAGGTGTCAATCGGTCTGGCACCGGGCACGGCGGCATCCGCGTTAACTATGCCGCTTCTGCAAACCGTACGGGAACAGTACCCGGATATCATGATTTACCTGCATGAAAACAGCAGCAGTGCGTTGAATGACAACATCATCAGCGGGCAACTGGATATGGCGGTGCTGTATGACCGCGCCCCCACGGCGGGCATCAACAGCGTGCCCCTGCTGAAAGAAGATCTCTATCTGGTCGGCGCAACCGCCTGCCCTGGCGCCAACGTCGATCTGGCCGAGGTAGCCCAGATGAGCCTGTTTCTGCCGCGTGATTACAGCGCCGTGCGCCAGCGGGTTGATGAGGCTTTCTCACTGCGCCGCCTGAGCGCGCGCATTATTGGCGAGATCGAATCGCTTTCGACGCTCACCGCCGCAATATCCAGCGGGATGGGCGTGACCGTGTTGCCTGAATCGGCGGCCAGAGCGCTGGTTGGTTCAACCCAGGCCTGGATGGCGCGGATCACCAGCCCGACCATCAGCCTGCCGCTGTCACTGAATCTTTCGCACCGCTTGCCGTTATCGCCACCCGCACAGGCCGTTAAAAATATTCTGCTGTCGCTGCTCAACAAGCCACTGACTGAAAAACGCGAACTCACGCTGGTCAGCTAAACACAGCGTTCTGTTTATCCCTCTCAAGCAGGGCGCGTAAAACCGCGCCGCTGCCTTTTCTCCTCTTCTATGCTGTCCTGTCTGTGCGTCCTGCCGCCGGCTATATGCTTCAAACGCATAAATAAATCTTTTTTATTATTTCAGGTTATCGATAAGCGTTTTTATTATCGAATGATCAGATTGCGTAAAGAGAGGTAAATATTTTGAATTTCCAGCAACTTAAAATTATTCGCGAAGCCGCGCGGCGGGAGTTCAACCTCACGGAGGTCGCCAGCACGCTGTTTACCTCGCAATCAGGCGTCAGCCGTCATATTCGCGATCTGGAGGATGAGCTTGGCGTCGAAATTTTTGTCCGCCGTGGCAAGCGCCTGCTTGGTATGACGGAGCCGGGCAAGGCGCTGCTTACCATCGCCGAACGCATTCTCGATGAAGCCGGTAAAGTGCGTCGCCTGGCCGATGTCTTCACGAACGAATCCAGCGGCATTCTCTCTATCGCCACCACACACACGCAGGCCCGGTACAGCCTGCCGCCGGTCATCAAGTCCTTTCGCCAGCTTTATCCTAATGTCCGGCTTGAACTTAATCAGGGATCGCCGCAGGAAATTGTGAATATGCTACTGGCCGGTGAGGTGGATGTCGGGATTGCCAGTGAAATGCTGGCGAATAATAACAGCCTGGCCGCGTTTCCCTGGTTCAGCTGGCACCATGCACTGCTGGTCCCGCGCGATCATGAACTGGCACAACAGCAGCCGGTCTCACTGAATGCCCTCAGTCAGCATCCGTTAATTACCTACCGGCAGGGCATTACCGGCCGCTCCCGGGTGGACAGCGCGTTTCAGCGCGCCGGCTTAAAGCCGGATATCGTGCTCAGCGCTCAGGATTCCGATGTGGTGCGCACCTATGTCAAACTCGGGCTGGGCGTCGGTATTCTGGCCGATCAGGCCTGTGAAAAAGAGCCGGGCGGAGAGCTGGTCCGGCTGGATGCCACTCACCTGTTCGACGCCAACACCGTCTGGCTGGGCCTGAAACGGGGACAACTGCAGCGCAATTACGTCTGGCAGTTCCTTGAGCTGTGCAACGCGAATCTGTCGCTTGAAGAAATTAAAGCGCAGGCGCTCTCTACGGCAGGCGATGATGAGCCCGTAATCGACTTTCAAATCTGACTCCGCGTTGCGCCCTGACGGCATAAAATTTTTTTTCGGCCGTCATTCGCCATAGCGAACGCTTTCTGGCTGCCAATAACAACATCCTGCGCTTCCCCCAACCGATAAAGTGAAGAGAACTGAAAAAGGGGGATGCGATGTCACGTATACAACTGAAAGATCACACACTACTGCGCCAGCAGGCGCTGTTTGCCGGTGAATGGCAACACGGTTATCAGGGCGCAACGCTCGCCGTTAACGATCCGGCTACGGGCGAAACGCTGGCTAGCGTACCGGCGTTAGGTCGCCAGGAAACGGAGGCGGCAATTGCCTGTGCCGAATCGGTCCGCCATGCATGGGCGACAACCCCCAATGCCACCCGTGCGTCGCTGCTGGAAAAATGGCATCAGCTTATTCTTGATAACGCTGACGATCTGGCCATCATCATGACGGCAGAACAGGGCAAGCCGCTGGCGGAGGCGCGCGGTGAAGTGCTCTACGGTGCCAGTTTTGTGAAATGGTTTGCGGAAGAAGCGCGTCGGATTTATGGCGACACCATTCCCGCCCCAACGACCGACCGGCGCATTATTGTCCTGAAACAACCGGTTGGCGTCGCGGCAGCGATTACGCCCTGGAATTTCCCCATCGCAATGATTACCCGCAAAGTCGCACCGGCACTGGCGGCAGGCTGCCCGATTATCGTTAAACCGTCTGACCTGACGCCGCTGTCTGCACTGGCACTGGCCGTGCTGGCCGAGCGCGCGGGTTTCCCGGCAGGCGTTTTACAGGTGCTCACCGGCATGCCGACAGACATCGGCGCCGCGCTGACCGAAAGCCGTCTGGTGCGTAAAATCTCGTTCACCGGCTCAACGCGCGTGGGCCAGCTGCTGATGAAGCAGTGCGCTGACAGCATTAAACGCCTGAGTCTGGAGCTGGGCGGCAACGCGCCGCTTATTGTCTTTGACGACGCGGATATCGAGATTGCCGTCGCAGGCGTGATGACCAGCAAATTCCGTAATGCGGGACAAACCTGTGTGTGTGCCAACCGTATTCTGGTGCAGCGTAACATCTATGAACGCTTTGCCGCCCGACTGCTGGACGCGGTGGCGACCCTGAAGGTCGGGGATGGTTTTGCCCCTGGCAGCACTATCGGGCCGTTGATCAATACCTCCGCGGTGGAGAAGGTCAACGGGCACATTGATGATGCGCTGCAAAAAGGCGCAACGCTGTTGACCGGTGGCATCAGCAACGACCCCGGTACGTGGGTGCAGCCCACCGTGCTGGGACAGGTCACGAGTGAGATGCGCATCGCGCAGGAAGAAACCTTTGGACCGGTGGCTCCGCTGTTTATCTTTGATGATGAAGAACAGGCGCTGGCGATGGCAAATGACACACCCTTTGGTCTCGGCGCTTACTTCTTTACTGAAAATATCCGTCGAGCCTGGCGCGTGGCGGAAGCGCTGGAGTTTGGCATGGTCGGTTTTAATACCGGCGTCATTTCGCTGGAAGTCGCGCCGTTTGGCGGCGTGAAATTATCCGGGATAGGTCGCGAAGGGTCGCGATATGGCATTGACGAATATCTGGAGCAAAAAACATTTCACATGGGCAGCCTGTAATTTAACTTTTAATTTCTGATATTCCTCGCCAGCATGAACGTTATGCTGGCGTTTTTTTTGTGCGCCAGATCGACGTTTTATCCGTATTCTCCTTTTTAGTGCAAGTTTCATGCGCATTGCACCAAAGCAATGCGGCTTTTTTGTGAAGTAAATCATCTGTTTAACCCTTCGGCAATTCCGCAATAAATCCTTCACGAATACGGCACAAAAATTTTTTTGGGCGGTTTTAAACGCATTTTTATTTTTTTAACGGCTGGCATACTTTCTGCATTACCTAATAAAGCGTGCCGAAAAGCATTGCCAGAAATTAATTCATCCAGCGTGTGATGGGTGTAACAAATAAGGATTCTTTCATGTTGAGTTTCGACCCGGAAAGCGTGCAACTCCCGCCTGGTCACTATATTGGCGGAAAACATGTACAGACCCAGGGCGGCGCTTTTGCCGTTAAACGCCCGTCTGATGGCAAGGTGTTTGCCACGCTGCGCGAAGCCCAGGCAGAGGATGTTGACCATGCCGTCATGACGGCACATCAGGCATTGAAAACCAGCGGCTGGTCAGGATGTGCACCGCGTGAACGTGGTCGGGTATTGCGCCGCTGGGCAGACTTAATCGAACAGGATCCCCTGCTGGCGCAGCTTGAAGCCCTTGGCTCAACCCGTCCGATTACCGATGTCGTGCAACATGAAATTCCCTTTACTGCCGAAGCCATTCGCTTCTATGCCGAGTGCGCCGACAAATACAGCGGCGATCTGTTTCCGACACGCGACAGTAGCCTGGGCATGTTGATTGCGGAGCCCTATGGCGTTATCGGGGCGATCACGCCGTGGAACTTCCCGCTGTCCATGGCTTCATGGAAATGCGGACCTGCGCTGGCCGCAGGCAATGCGGTAGTGCTAAAACCCTCAGAGCTGACGCCGCTGTCCACCGTGCGTATGGCCGAGCTGGCGGTACAGGCCGGGTTACCGGCGGGCATTCTGAATATTGTGCAGGGCAGCGGTGCGGTGACCGGCAGCGCCCTGGTCAGGCATCCCCTGGTGCGCAAAGTCTCCTTTACCGGCTCCACTGTGACAGGCGCGCGCATTATGAGTGATGCGGCCCAGTTTGGCATGAAGCCCGTCACGCTGGAGTTAGGCGGCAAAAGCCCCCAACTGGTGTTTGATGATGCGGGCGAGATTGAGGTGCTGGCACAACGTATTCTGCGTGGCTTTACCGCCAACGGCGGCCAGGCCTGCGTTGCCGGGACGCGCCTGATTGTGCAGCGCGGTATTGCCGATGCGCTGACGGAACGGCTGGCGGCGCTGTGTCGTGAGGTCCGGCCTGGCGTGACCTGGCAGGAGACCAGCCGCTATGCCCCGCTGATTGATGCGCGTCAGGGCAACAAAGTGCAGTCCGTGATTGAGGCGGCGAAAGCCCAGGGCGCAGACGTGCTGGTGGGCGGTGACCGCTTCGCGGATACCGACGAGGGCTGGTTCTGGCAACCTACGCTGCTGACGCAGGTGAAACAGGATAATCCGGCAGTGCAGCAGGAAATCTTCGGGCCTGTGCTGACAATTCAGACGTTCGACAGCGAAGACGAAGGGCTGGCGCTGGCGGCACATGAGACCTATGGCCTGTGCGCCGGGGTGCACACGCTGAGCCTGCCACGTGCGATGCGTGCGATACGGGGAATCGCTTCCGGCACGGTATGGGTCAACCGCTACGGGCGGTCCGGCGATTTCATTATCCCTACCGGAGGGTTCATGGGGTCCGGCATCGGCAAAGATTTGGGTCGTCAGGCGTTCCAGGCCTGCCAGCGCCAGAAAAGCGTCCTTATCGATTTTTAAGCACCTAACCAGACAATAACGAGGTTAATGTAATGGCACTGTTTAAACCCAAATTCATCACGTTTGATTGCTATGGCACGCTGATCTTTTTTGATATGGCCGGTGCGGCAAAACGCTGTTTTCACGATCGCGTCGACGCGAAAGACATGGCGGCCTTTGTGACCGACTTTTCCAGCTACCGCCTGGACGAAGTGCTGGGCGCGTGGAAACCCTATTACGATGTGGTCAGCAATGCGATTCAGCGCACCTGTAAAAAGTGGGGCGTGACATGGACGCAGGCAGACAGCGATTACATTTACACCGACTGCGCCACCTGGGGACCGCATCCGGATGTACCTGCCGGATTAGCTAAAGTGGCGGAAGCCTTCCCGTTGGTGCTGCTGACCAATTCAATGAAGGATCTGATTCCACACCATATTCCTCGTCTGGGTGCGCCCATCCACATGACGATTACCGCAGAAGAAGCGGGCGCGTATAAACCGCAGATGAAAGGCTTTGAATACATGCTGGAGAAACTGGACTGCCGTCCGGACGAAATTCTGCATGTGTCCTCCAGTTTCCGCTATGACCTGATGACGGCGCACGATCTTGGCATTAAACACAAGGTCTGGGTCAACCGTGGCCACGAACCGGCTAACCCCTATTACCAATACACCGAAATCAAAGACATTGGCGGCCTGCCCGGCGTCGTGGGTCTGTAAGGACAGCGTTATGAAACTGGAATCGTACTGGCAGGCGACCGCACCGGCGTTTCGCGCGGCCGCCAGCGGTCCGTTACCCGCCCATGCGGATGTGGTGGTGATCGGGGCGGGCTTTACCGGTGTTTCGGCGGCCTTATCACTGGCGCGCAGTGGGATCAATGTGGTGGTACTGGACAGCGGGGAGGTGATGAGTCAGGCCTCCGCCCGTAATGGCGGTCACTGCAACACCGGCGTGGCGCAAAACTTTGCTTCACTGGTGGCCAGCCAGGGGCTTGAGCAGGCCAGTCGGTTCTATAAGGCATTCGATGATGCCGTGACCTATGTCGGGCAGTTGATTAAAGACGAGCAGATTGACTGTGATTTTCGTCTGTGCGGCAAGCTCAAACTGGCCAGTAAGGCGTCGCACTTCTCCGGCCTGCGTGAGGCCTGGGAACTGATGCGCCGTACGGTGGATCCGGAAGTGGAGCTGCTCAGTCAGTCAGAGATTGCGCAGGAGATCGACGGCGGCGATTTCCATGGCGGCCTGCTACAGCATCACGGCGGCCAGATGCACATGGGCAAATTTGGCGTCGGCCTGGCCGAAGTCGCGGCCCGCAGTGGGGCAAAAATTTATACGCACCATCACGTTACGAAGCTGGAACGGCTTGACGGCTACCGCCATCGGGTGGTGACCAGCAAAGGTGACATTCTGGCCGATAAAGTGCTGATGGCGACGGGCTGTTCCAGTGACGGTCCGTTCCCGTGGTTCCAGCGCCGTATTGTGCCGGTAGGCAGCTTTATCGTGGTGACCGAGCCGCTGGATACGGCGCTTCTTACCGGCTTGCTGCCGCATAAACGTAACTATGTGACCTCCATGAACATCGGCAACTACTTCCGGACCACCGCGGACAGCCGTCTGGTGTTCGGTGGCCGGGCACGCTTCGCCATCAGTAACCCAACGTCGGACTCCCGCAGCGGGGACATCCTGCACGCCGCTATGGCCAGTATGTTCCCCAGACTGCGCCATACGCAGATCGACTACTGCTGGGGCGGCATGGTGGATATGAGCGCCGATCGCCTGCCGCACGCAGGCGAACAGGACGGTGTGTTTTACTCGCTGGGTTACAGCGGGCATGGCACGCAGATGTCGGTATGGATGGGCCGGGTCATGGCCGATCTGTTGAGTGAGAAATCCCGCGATAACCCCTGGCAGCGCGAGACATGGCCTGCACTGCCGGGTTATCACGGAAAACCGTGGTTCCTGCCTCTCGCCGGGCTCTACTACAAAGCAAAGGATCGCCTTTCATAACTTCACATTGTTTTTCAGGCCGCCGGGGCATTATCGGGTCGAAACATCATGACCGAATCATCGCCTTCGCGGTGCGCGCCACACAGCATGTGCCGTCTGATTAACGCAGGGAATTTCACCGTTCGCTTGAAAACGTAATGAGGGTGTACAGATGAGTAAAATCGATAATAAAGAATCTGACGTAACCAATCCTGCTCTGACGCGGATGATCACTGAAGGTACGCTGTCCCGCCGCAGTCTGATGAAATTGCTTTCAGCCGGGGCCGCGATGAGCACCGGGCTGATCGGCTTCCCTGGCATGGCGCTGGCAGAGGAGAAACCGACTCAGGGCGGCAAAATCCGTGTGGGCATGTCCAATGCGTCGGCGACTGACACGCTGGACCCGGCGAAAGGCAATAACAGCGCCGACTTTACGCGCCAGTTTATGTTCTACAGCGGACTGACAGAGGTGGATAAAACCCTGACGGTGAAACCTGCGCTGGCGGAATCCATCGACTCTGACGATGGCGTCACCTGGAGCATTAAGCTGCGTAAAGGCGTGACCTTCCATGATGGTAAGCCGTTTACGTCCAAAGACGTGGTTTATTCACTGAGCCGCCATAAAGATCCAGCCGTCGCGTCCAGCGCTTTCAAGCTGGCTGAGCAGTTCAAAACCATCAACGCTGTCAACGACAATGAAGTGCAGCTTATTCTGGTGGCACCTAACTTTGACGTTCCTTACATGCTCGCAACGTCGCCCTTCCTGATCGTGCAGGACGGCACCAAAGATTTCAGCAAAGGTATCGGCACAGGGCCGTTTGTCTGCAAAAGCTTTACGCCTGGCGTCAGTACGCTTGGCACGAAAAATCCCAACTATTTTAAACCGGGGCTGCCGCATCTGGACCAGGTGGAGCTGCTCGGCGTGACCGATCAGGCGGCCCGCGTCAATGCTCTGTTATCAGGCGATATTCAGGTGGCTTCAGGGCTGAAAGCCTCGGACAGTATGCGCATCAGCCGTACACCGGATCATGGGGTGCTTGAAACCAAGGGCGGCATGTACACCAACCTGATTATCCGCACCGACATTAAACCCGGCAGCAATCCGGATTTCGTGCTGGCGATGAAATATCTGCAACCCAGAGAGATCGTGGTGAAAACCGTGTTGCAGGGCTTTGGCGACGTCAGCAACGACACGCCGGTTCCGCCGTGGCACCCGCTGTACAACGCCGATCTCAAACCCCGTCCGTTGGATCCGGAAAAAGCGAAGTTTTATATCAACAAAGCCGGCATGAGCGGGCAAACCATTGAGATTGTTACGACGCCGCCGCTGGAAGGCGCAACCGAAGGCGCGCAACTGATTCAGCAGGTAGGTCGCAACGTCGGACTGAACGTCAACGTGCGTCGTGTGCCGTATGAAGGCTACTGGGGCACCCACTGGATGAAAGATCCCATTGGTTACGGCTCCATCAACCCGCGGCCAACACTGGATATGCTGTTCTCACAGTTTTATCTCTCCAGCGCACCGAACAACGAATGCGGCTGGAAAAATGAACAGTTCGATCAGCTGGTGATTGCGGCGCGTGGCGAACGTGATAAAGCCAAACGCAAGCAGATGTACGGCGATATGCAAACCCTGATCTATGACCACTGCGGCACGCTGATTCCTGCCTTTATCAGCTCGATGGATGGTTACAGCAAAAAGCTGAAAGGGCTGGAAGCCTGGCCGTCAGGCATGTTGATGGGCTATCGCTTCCACGAGTTTGCCTGGCTGTCTGCCTGATCACGCGTCTGTAAGAGGAGTTCGCCGATGAACCGATACATGATGTTCCTGATTGCCCGGCGCATTGGCGCCGGCATCCTGACCTTGCTTATCGTCTCAGCGGTGGTGTTCTTTATCACCAGCCTGCTGCCGGGCGATGCGGCGCAAATGATCCTGGGGCAAAACGCCACACCCGAAACCGTGGCGGCCCTGCGTCAGCAACTGGGCTTAGATCAGCCGCTGCTGGTGCGCTATTTCACCTGGCTCGGCGGCATGCTGACAGGGAATTTTGGCACCTCATTTGCCAGTCATCTGCCGGTGGCACAGCTGGTGGCACAGCGGCTTCCGGCCACGTTTGAACTGGCGGCGACCACCACCGCCATCTGCGTGCCGCTTGCGCTGATTATCGGTATTGCCGCCGCGATGAACCGCGGCTCGAAGCTGGATCGCGCGCTGGTGATTGGCACTATGGCCACGGTAGCCGTACCGGAATTTCTGGTGGCGACCGTAGCGGTGCTGATCTTCGCCGTGAAGCTGCACTGGGTCTCGGCTATGTCACTGGGCAGTCCCAACATGGATTTCGCCAGCTATATCAAAGCCTACGCATTGCCGGTCATCACGCTATGTTGCGGCCTGGTCGCCCAGATGGCGCGCATGACGCGTGCGGCCATCATTAACCAGCTCGACAGCCCGTATCTGGAAATGGCGTTGCTGAAAGGCGTTTCCCCGATGCGCGCCGTGTTGCGTCATGCCTTACCTAACGCCGTTGGCCCGATTGCAAACGCGATTTCCCTCAGCCTTTCTTATCTGTTTGGTGGCGTCATCATCATTGAAACCATCTTCAGCTATCCCGGTCTGGCCAGCCAGATGGTGGATGCGGTCAGTAACCGCGATCTGCCCGTCGTGCAGCTCTGCGTCATGCTGTTTGCCGGCTGTTATCTGTTTCTGCTGCTGGCTGCGGATATTGTCACTATCGCCTTTAACCCGAAATGGAGGAGCTGATGAAACTTCTGCTTCCCTGGCGCATTTTTCAGTCACTGTCGTTATCAGGTCGCCTGGGCCTGATCGTGACCCTGTTCTGGCTGGTCATCGCGCTGTTTGGCACCTGGTGGGCACCGCACAGCCTCGACGATATTGGTTCCGGGCCGCTGATGGGCGGATTCACCCCCGAAAACCTGTTGGGCACCGATTATCTGGGGCGGGATATGCTCACGCGCATTATGTACGGCGCGAAATTCTCGCTGGGCCTGGCACTCGGCGCGGCCATTCTGGCCAGCCTGATTGGGACGATGCTGGCCTTAATCGCGGCGGTCACCGGACGCTGGCTGGAAGAGCTGCTGGGTCGCATTAACGACGCGATGCTGGTGCTGCCGGGTAAAATTCTGGCGCTGATGATTGTGGCGGTATTTGGTTCTTCACTGCCGATGCTGCTGATCACGGCGGTGTTCACCTACTGGCCGGGCGCCTTCCGCATTGCGTTTGCGCTGGCCAGTAGTTTGCGCAATATGGATTACGTCCGCGCCTCCCGGCTGCGGGGCGAAAGCCGCTGGTACATCGCCATCCACGATATTCTGCCGAACATGGTTCATCCGGTGCTGGCCGATTTTGGTCTGCGCTTTGTGTACATCGTCCTGCTGCTGAGCGGCCTGAGCTTCCTGGGGTTGGGCGTCCAGCCGCCGTATGCCGACTGGGGCACCTTAGTCCGCGAAAATATTCAGGGGCTGTTTGACGGTTCGCCGGCGGTGTTGATGCCCGCCCTGGCGATTGCCAGTCTTACTATCGCCGTAAACCTGTTTATTGACAGTCTGCAAAGCATGCGTCCGCTGACGCTGGCAAAGGAGGGGGCATGAACGTGACACCACATACGGCGATGCCTGTGATTTCGGTGGATAAGCTGCGCGTAACGGCGCACAACGACAATGGCGATGAGCTGGATATCGTCTCCGATATTCGCTTCACCGTGCAGAAGGGGGAAGTCCTGGCGCTGATTGGTGAATCCGGCTCGGGGAAAACCACCATCGCAATGGCGCTGATGGGCTATGCCCGCCACGGTTGTAAGATCGCCGAGGGAAATATCCACGTCGCGGGCACCAACGTCATGGCACTGACGCCTGCCGAACTTCGCTTTTTCCGCGGAAATAAGGTCGCCTACATTGCGCAAAGTGCGGCGGCCTCGTTTAACCCCGGCATGAAAATTATCGACCAGGTGATCGAGCCAGTGGTGATTCACGGCACGATGACGCGCAAGGCGGCAAAAGCCAAAGCGCTGGGCCTGTTTCGGGAGCTGGCGCTGCCGAATCCGGACACCATTGGCGATCGCTTTCCGCATCAGGTTTCGGGCGGACAGCTCCAGCGCTTAATGACGGCCATGGCGCTGATTAGCGATCCGGAGGTGGTGATTCTTGATGAGCCCACTACCGCGCTGGATGTCACCACGCAGGTCGAAGTGCTCAAAGCCTTCCGCCGCGTGGTCAAACAGCGTGGCGTGACGGCGATTTATGTCAGCCACGATCTGGCCGTCGTTGCACAAATGGCCGACCGTATTCTGGTTTTACTGCAGGGAAAAATTGCCGAATACGGCAGCACGGCGCATCTGATAGGCGCACCGCAGTCGGACTATACGCGCCTGCTGATGGCGGCGGCGCAACAGAAAGAACGCCCCAGCAACTGGTGCCCGGCAAAGGCGAATGATCTGCCGCTGCTGGAAGTACGCGACCTGTCCGCGGGTTACGGACCCAAAGGCAGTGATGGTTTGCCCAAAGTGCGCATTCTGGAAAACATCAATCTTACGCTCTGGAAAGGCCTGGCTATCGGCATTATCGGTGAGTCCGGCTCGGGCAAAACCACGCTGGCTCATGCTATCGCCGGTCTGAACCCGGCCTGTCAGGGGCAAATCCTGTTTAACGGTCACATGGTGGCCGGTCAGATGCAAAAGCGCACGGATAACGAACTGCGTCGTATTCAGTATGTTTTCCAGATGGCGGATACGGCGCTCAATCCTGCACACAGTGTGGAACAAATTCTGTCACGCCCGCTGACGCTGTTTCATGGGCTGAGCGGCATCGCCCGGCAGAACCGGCTGTATCAACTGCTGGATTTGGTCAGGCTGCCACGTACCGTGCTCTCGCGCCGTCCCTGGTCGCTGTCCGGTGGACAAAAGCAGCGCGTGAACCTGGCGCGCGCGCTGGCGGCAGAGCCGGATGTCATTCTGTGCGATGAGGTAACCTCGGCGCTCGATACCGTGGTGGCCTCGGCGGTACTGGATCTGATCAGTGAGCTGCGCCGTGAACTGGGGCTGTCTGTCATCTTTATCAGCCACGATATGCACGCCGTCAGAGCGGTGTGCGATGAGATCATCGTCATGCGCAATGGCGCTATCGTCACCCAACTGGCGCGGGAAAATTACGAGCAGCCGACCCGCGAGCTCTATTTTGAACGCCTGAAACGTGCCGTGCCTGAACTCCGTCAGGGCTGGCTCGACGAGCACGAAGAGATCCTGAAAGCCGAATAACCGGTAAACAAGCGTCCCCTATTCCGGGGCAGGGCAGCACGCCATTGCCATGTTGCCCCAACACACGACGAGGTTGTGACGACATGCCCGCACCGATTCGATATGTACAGGACAGCCCGGATTTCCCAGATGCTGCTGATGTGGTGGTGATAGGTGCCGGTATCGCCGGTGCAGCCGCAACCTGGTATCTGGCAAAGCAGGGCCTGAAAGTGGTGCTGATAGAAAAAGGCCTGGTCGGGGCCGAACAGTCCAGCCGCAACTGGGGCTGGTGCCGCCAGCAGAATCGCGACGAGCGTGAACTGCCACTGGTGATTGAAGCCCTGCGCGGCTGGGAACAACTGAGTCAGGAAACCGGGGAAGAGCTGGGGTTTCGCCGCAGCGGCCTGGTGTATGCCACCCGCAATGAAGCGGATATTGCCGCCTGGGATAAGTGGGGGCAGATGGCGAAGCAGTACGGCGTGCGCAGCGATATTCTGAATGCCCGGCAGGCTAAAGCGATGACGCCGGGCAGTACCACTGACTGGCTGGGCGGCGTATCAGCGCCTACGGACGGTGCTGCTGAGCCGCGACTCGCCGCCCCCGGCATTGTCATAGGGGCGCAGAAAAACGGGGCGCAGGTTTTTCAGCAGTGTGCCGTGCGCGGGCTGGATATCACGGCGGGCCGTGTCAGCGGCGTCGTTACGGAACGCGCCCTGATCAAGACCAGCCGTGTTATCTGTGCTGCCGGGGCATGGACCTCAATGTTTTGCCGTCGTCACGGTCTCGATCTGCCGCTTGGCAACGTGATTGGCACCGCGTTTCGCACCCAGCCCATTCGGCAGGCCATTACCGTGCCGTTTTATACCGAACGTTTCGCCTGTCGCCCACAACTGGACGGCAGCTATACGGTTTCCGTCTCCGGCCGCGGCAGACTGGAGCCCGGCGCGCAGGGTCTGCGTTATCTGAAGCAGTTTTATCCCACATTCAAAAGTCGTCGTAAAAACCTTACCCTGAACCTGGGGATTAAACCGTTTTTCCATGGGCCTGAAGCCATGGGCCGCTGGGATCTGGATAGCGTTTCGCCGTTTGAGCGCATGCGTATTCTCGATCCGGCCGCCGATCGCTCGGTGGTGGAAAACGGCCTGGCAGCGATGCGCCGGGAGTTTCCTGCCCTGGCCAACCTGAAGGTTGCCCAGGCCTGGGGCGGCATGATTGACAGCACCCCGGATGCGATTCCGGTCATCTCCACCGTGGCAAAACTGCCCGGTCTGGTGCTGTCGGCGGGCTTCAGCGCCCACGGTTTTGGCATTGGCCCCGGTGCGGGCCGCCTTGCCGCCGAGCTGGCAACTGACGCCACGCCGGTTGTCGATCCGACACCTTATCGCTACAGCCGTTTCACTGACGGCAGCGCACTTGATGCACCTGGCATGATGTAAGGAAAGCAAAATGACATTTCATATTCGTACCATGACCTCAGACGATATCCCGCAGGTTCACGCCATGAGCCAGGCACTTAACTGGCCGCACCGTCGCGAGGACTGGGCGATCGGCATCCAGCTTGGCGAAGGCGTAGTGATTGAAGAGCAGGGTGAGGTCATCGGCAGCGCGATTCTGTGGCGCTGGGGTGACGAGGCCGCCACCATTGGCCTGGTCATTGTGGCCAATCAGCATCAGGGCCGGGGACTGGGCAAGCAGCTGATGCTGGCGCTGCTGGAAAAAGTCCCCGGCTATAACGTACGTCTGCACGCTACCGACATGGGCAAGGGCCTTTACGAGAAACTGGGTTTTGTGGCCTGCGGCAACATTCTCCAGTACCAAACGCCATCACTGAGCAGCGTGCCGGCCGTGCCCATCCCGGCGGGGTTAACTCTGTCTGCCGCAACCGCCGACGACCAGGGCAGGCTGGTGCAGATGGACCAGGCGGCGCATGGGCTGTACCGCCCTGAACTTATTGCGCATCTTATTAACGATAACCAGACCGTTATTTTGCAGGACGACGCACAACAGGCGCGCGGGTTTGCCAGCCTGCGCCGTTTTGGCCGCGGCTGGGTGATTGGACCGGTGATCGCGGACAGTTTACCGGTGGCACAGGCACTGACCGCCGCGTTAATGCAGGGCCTGAAAGGGGAATATCTGCGCATGGACACCGACGCCGCGCTGCCGATGGCCAGCTGGCTTGAAAGTCTTGGACTGGCCAATGTGGATGCCCCGGTCACCATGGTACGTGGCCAGGTGTGGGCACCACAGGGCATGCAGGCGTTTGGCTTAATGACCCAGGCGATGGCCTGATGCATATCGTGTACAAATCGGAGCCCCAGCGCGGCCTTTACTGGCAGCGCTGGCTGGCGGCGCATGCGCCGGATATCCACTTACATCTCTGGCCCGAAACGGGTGAGCCGGAGCAGGTGGAGGCGGTGATCGCCTGGGTGCCGCCGGACGATGTGACCCGCCGGTTTCCCAACCTGAAAATTCTGTTTTCTGTCGGTGCCGGGGCGGAACAGTTCGATCTGTCCGCGCTTCCTGCGCACCTGCCGTTAGTGAGGATGATTGAACCCGGGCTGACGCAGGGCATGGTGGAATACATTACCTTCGCCGTGCTGGGACTGCATCGCGATATGCCGCGCTATTTCCAGCAACAGCGTGCGCAGCAGTGGCAGGCGCATTCAGCCGTGCCCGCCAGCGAACGGCGCGTAGGGATCATGGGACTCGGCGAACTGGGGCGCGCCGCACTGACCCAGCTTCAGACATTAGGCTTTGACTGCGGCGGCTGGAGCCGGACGCCCCATCAGATACCGGGCGCAGCCTGCTGGCACGGTGACGCGCAGCTGCCCGCGTTTCTGGCTCGCAGCGACATTCTGGTGTGCCTGTTACCACTGACGCCCAGCACAGAGGGCCTGCTCAATGCCAGACTGTTCAGCCAGTTGCCCGCCGGGGCCGCGCTGGTGCAGGCCGGACGCGGACCACAGCTTAACGAACAGGATTTGCTGACCGCGCTGGACAGCGGTCAGTTACGGGCCGCTGTGATTGACGTAACGGAGCCGGAACCGCTCCCTGCCGGTCATGCGTTCTGGACCCATCCCGCCATCTGGCTCACGCCCCATATTGCCAGCCGCACACAAAACGACAGCGCGGTGAGCGCACTGGTGGCCAACCTGCGGCGTTTTCAGCGCGGTGAGCCGCTGCACGGCGTTATCGATCGTTCACGAGGATATTAAGATGGATCATTTAGTGGCGTTGCGCCGGGATCTGCACCGTAACCCGGAGCTGGGATTTCAGGAGCAGCGTACCAGCGACATTGTTGCCCGCTTTTTACACGATCTGGGCATTGAAGTGCATCGTGGCATCGGTAAAACCGGCGTCGTGGGCATACTGAAGAAAGGCACAAATTCGCGCATGATTGGGTTGCGTGCCGATATGGATGCGCTTCCTATGCAGGATAAAGGCGAGGTTGCCTGGACCAGCCTGCAACAAAACCGCAGCCACGCCTGTGGTCATGATGGCCACACGACCATGTTGCTGGGCGCAGCGGAGAAACTGGCGCGTGACGTTGCGTTTGACGGTACGGTGTGTTTTATCTTTCAACCGGCAGAAGAGGGGCTGGCGGGCGCGAAGGCTATGATCGACGATGGCCTGTTTGAACGCTTTCCCTGCGATGCCGTGTATGCGCTGCATAACTGGCCCGAGCTGCCGCTTGGGGAGATTCAAACCCGTCCGGGGCCGATTATGGCGGCAGCCGACCGTTTTGATATCACCGTCAAAGGCGCAGGCGGGCATGCTGCCCAGCCTCATCTGACCCATGACACGCTGCTGGCGCTGAGCGAGCTGGTGGTCCAGCTCAACACGCTGGTGCCACGGGCACTCGATCCCTGCGAACCGGCTCTGCTGACCGTGACGCGCATGCAGGGCGGTTTCTCCCACAATATGATCCCTGCGGAAGCCAACATCACCGGTACGGTGCGCACCTTTAATCCCGCGGCGCAGGACATCATCGAATCACGCCTGCGGCAGATGGCAGAACACATCGCGGCCGCGCACGGCTTACAGGCTGAGGTGAACTATCTGCGCTATTACCCGGCCACGATCAACAGTGATGCGGAAGCGACTCAGGCACTTGCCGCCTTGCAGGCCGCAGGTATGCAGGCACGCCTCGCGGCTCAGCCCGCGCTCACCTCAGAAGATTTTGCTTTTATGTTGCAGGCCAAACCCGGCGCCTATTTATGGATCGGCTCCGCGCCCTGCAAGCCGCTGCACCATGCGGCCTATGACTTTAACGACGCGTTGATACCGCATGGAATACGGGCATTTATCACGCTGGCCTGCCACGGGCTGGGGGCAACATTTCCTTGCTGAAACCTGTGGGATTTTAACACTTAATGCCGCTACTGGCGGAATTACGGCACCGTCATCGCTCAACAGATTGCGATACTTAAGCCAACCGAACACGACGTGGATGAGGTAGAGAAATGCAGAATGTCCTGGCAGAACAGCAAACTTATTCGGATAACAGCCTGTTGCTGGATGTCCGAGAACACCATGTGCCGCGTGGCATCGTTACCGCACATCCGCTGGTGATCGAACGCGCGAAAGGCAGCGAAGTATGGGATGTGGAAGGGAACCGCTATCTGGATTTCGTGGGCGGCATCGGCGTACTGAACGTCGGTCATAACCATCCTGCGGTCGTTAATGCCGTGACCCGTCAGCTCGGCCTGGTGTCGCATGCCTGTTTTCAGGTTGTGGCCTATCCCGGCTATATCGAACTGGCACAGCGCCTGAATAAGCTGGTCGGCGGTGAAGATCATTATAAAAGTGTTTTCTTCACCAGCGGCGCAGAAGCCGTCGAGAATGCGGTAAAAATTGCGCGAGCTTATACGCAACGTCCCGGCATTATCGCTTTTGACGGGGCGTTCCACGGTCGTACCTTGCTGGGCGTCACGCTGACCGGCATGTCTGCGCCGTACAAACAGAATTTCGGTCCGTTCCCGAGTGATGTGTATCGTCTGCCGTTCCCGAATCCGTTGCACGGTGTCACGGAGGCCGACTGTCTGAAGGCGCTGGAGCAGCTGTTTGCGGTGCAGATTCTGCCGGAGCGCGTGGCCGCCATTATCATTGAACCGGTGCAGGGCGATGGCGGCTTCTTACCGGCCGGTCCTGCGTTTATGCAGGCCCTGCGCCGCATTACCACCCAGCACGGCATTGTGTTGATCTGTGATGAAATCCAGAGCGGCTTTGGCCGTACCGGCACCATGTTTGCCTTCCAGCAACTTGGCATCAAACCGGATTTGGTCACGACTGCGAAGAGTCTGGCGGGCGGGCTGCCGATTTCGGGCGTGGTAGGTAAAGCCGAGATCATGGACAGCCCGGCGCCGGGCGGACTGGGCGGGACCTATGGCGGTAACGCGCTGGCCTGTGCGGCGGCCCTGGCGGTACTGGATATCTTTGAGCAGGAAAATCTGCTGGCGCGTTCTTGTCAGTTAGGTGAGCAACTGAATCAGCGTCTGCGTCAGCTGGCAGACAAGTATGCCTGTATTGGCGATGTGCGCGGCGTAGGTTTTATGCAGGCCGTTGAGATTCTGGATGTGGACACACACAAACCCGACAGTGCACTGACGCAAAAGATCCTCGACTGCGCCTGTCAGGAAGGGTTGCTGCTGATTAAATGTGGCTTACATCGCAATACCATTCGTTTCCTTGCACCGTTAGTGACCACCGATTCGCAACTTGAAGAGGCGCTGCATATTTTCGATATCGCGCTGGCGCGGGCGACCGGTCGTTTGTAGCAGCACTGGCCCTCATTGACAAGGCAGCTACCCGGGATGCGGTCCACCAGGCCGCAACCGGGTGTCACGCTGGCGCATTTTTTGCAAAGCGTGATAAGCCCGGGATTTTTTGTGTTACAAAAAAGTAGCGCAGTTGTTATTTTAAAAGGCGTATTTTAAGGAGTAACAAAAGTGCGCTTTGCGCGAGTACACAGCGTATTTCTGGGTAGTCACGAACGTCCAGTACAGCGGTAAACAATGAGGGGTGCTATGAACGGCTTAATGAAACTCGATCGCATCGATATCAATATTCTGGTGCAACTACAAAAAGATGGCCGTATCAGCAACGTTAATCTCGCCGATGCCGTCGGGCTTTCCCCGAGCCCTTGCCTGCAACGCGTCAAGCGCCTGGAACAGGCGGGATTCATCACGGGCTATGAAGCGCACGTTAATCTCACCAAAATTACCGACTCCGTCACCGTCTTTACCGAAGTCACGCTTAACGGACACCGCCGCGAAGACTTTATGAAGTTTGAAGCTGCGATGCGTGATGTCGATGAGCTGATGGAGTGCCATCTGATTACCGGCGGTTACGATTACCTTCTGCGCTTTATCACCCGCAGTATTGAGCACTACCAGGACGTGATTGAGAAGATGCTCGATGCCCAAATCGGCATTGATAAATACTTCAGCTACATCGTGATCAAATCCCCGGTCATGAAAAGCAGTGTGCCCCTGCGCTCACTGATCGGCAAACATAACGCGATGGAATACGGAAGCCAGTAGCCCGCGCAGTAAGAACGCTTTTTCGCGATGACAGGTACGAATGCAACATCGCCTGTGCACGAAACCCATCACTGACCGTTGATATTTTTTTGATCGACTACCCTTTAAGTCTGCACGGACTAAGAGGGGAAGGCGACCATGAGTACCAAAACCAGTGATTTTTTTGTCCAGCGTCTCAAGGCGTGGGGCGTTACGCGCATTTATGGCTATCCGGGCGATGGCATCAACGGTGTTTTAGGGGCCATTCAGCGTGCCAACGAACAGGGTGACGGCATTGAATTTATCCAGGTCCGTCACGAAGAAATGGCCGCCTTTATGGCCGCCGGACATGCCAAATTTACCGGCGAGCTTGGCGTTTGTCTGTCAACGGGCGGCCCGGGTGCGACACATCTTCTGACCGGGCTCTACGATGCCAAAATGGATCACGCACCGGTTCTCGCCATTGCCGGGCAGGCGGAAGCGACCGCTCGCGGTGCCAGTTATCAGCAGGAAATGAACCTTGACCGGATTTTTTCCGACGTGGCTAATTTTGTGCAGGAAGCCTCCGCGCCTGCGCAGGTCCGCCATCTGATTGACCGTGGCGTTCGTATTGCCATTGCACAGAATGGCGTGGCGGTGGTGATCGTCCCGAAAGATATTCAGGACGAAGCCTGGCAGGCGCCTCCGCACCTTCACGGGTTTACCCATTCTGGCAGCGGCTATCAGCGCCCCAAAGTTGTCCCTTACGACCATGATCTGCAACGTGCTGCGGAGGTGCTGAACAGCGGGAAAAAGGTCGCCATTCTTATTGGTTCTGGTGCCCGCGATGCGGCGACAGAAGTGGTGAAAGCGGCTAATCTGTTGGGCGCGGGCGTGGCAAAAGCGTTATTAGGTAAAGATGTGCTGCCGGATGATGCCCCTTTTGTAACCGGCGCTATTGGTTTACTTGGCACGGGGCCCTCCTGGGAAATGATGCAACACTGCGACACGCTGCTGATGATCGGTAGCGGCTTTCCCTGGACGGAATTTCTGCCGAAAGAAGGTCAGGCACGCGCAGTACAGATTGATATCGATCCTGCCATGCTGGGCCTGCGTTATCCTTGTGAAGTGAATCTGCACGGCGATGCCGCAGAAACGTTGCGTGCTTTGTTACCTTTGCTGGAGCACAAAACCGATCGTCGCTGGCAGGAGGATATTGCACGTCAGGTACAAGACTGGTGGACACTGATGGAAACGCGAGCGCATGCTCCTGCCAATCCCGTTAATCCGCAGCGTGTGGTATGGGAAATGTCGCCGCAACTGCCGGACGATGCCATTGTGACCTCCGATTCCGGCTCCTGTGCCAACTGGTTTGCGCGTGACTATCGTGTAAAACAGGGCCAGCGCGCCTCACTGTCCGGCGGCCTGGCCTGTATGGGGGCGGCGGTGCCCTACGCGATTGCGGCCAAATTTGCCCATCCGCACAAGCCGGTTGTGGCGCTGGTGGGAGACGGGGCGATGCAGATGAATAATATGGCTGAGCTGATCACCATCCAGAAATACTGGCAACAATGGGCCGATCCGCGCCTGATTGTTTGTGTATTCAATAATCAGGACCTCAATCAGGTGACCTGGGAACAGCGCGTGATGGAGGGTAATCCGCGCTTCGAAGCAACCCAGCAACTGCCGAACGTTAACTATGCTGAGTTCGCTGAATCTCTGGGATTGACAGGGATCTATGTGGATAATCCGGATGCGCTCGCAGGTGCATGGCAACGGGCGCTCAGCGCTGACCGGCCTGTACTGCTGGAGGTAAAAACCGATCCGGAAGTCGCGCCTCTGCCGCCACATATCACGTTCAGTCAGGCCAAATCCTTTATGGCCTCCATGGTTAAAGGGGATCGTGGCGCGGTCCAGATTCTCAGTGACACGGCCAGCCAACTTTTTCATAAAAAGCAATAGCGGGTAAATTTTCACTCGCCCTGCGGCAAGACTCTGCTTGCTGCCGGCCATACGGATGTCCGGCAGCCCTTTGCTAAACCGATAACAGGAGCCTGATCATGGGAACAAACACACAACCGGTGTGGCTGATTTCTGGATGTTCAACGGGATTTGGCCGTGAACTGGCGCAGCAGACCATCGCCCGCGGATTCCGGGTGGTCGTAACTGCACGCCATCGATCAGCGATCGCCGATCTGGTTGACGGCCATCCGAACGCGATTGCGGTTGAACTGGATGTGACGCAACAACACAGTATTGATAAGGCGGTCAACAAAGCGCTTGAAACGTTCGGCACCCTTGACGTACTGGTCAATAATGCGGGTTACGGTTACCAAAGTTCCGTCGAAGAAGGGGAAGACAAGGCCATACGCGCGCAGTTTGATGCCAACGTTTTCGGTCTGTTTGCTCTGACGCGTGCGGTACTGCCGGCTATGCGCACCGCGCGACGGGGTCACATTATGAATATCACCTCCGTGGCAGGATTTATCGGCTTTGCCAGCTCAGGTTATTATGCTGCCAGTAAGCACGCCGTAGAGGGCTGGTCTGATTCGCTCGCCCAGGAAGTGGGTCCGTTAGGGATTCACGTGACCTGTATTGAACCCGGCCCGTTTCGTACCGACTGGGCAGGACGTTCGCTGCATCAGACCCCGAGCACCTTACCGGATTATGCCGAAACCGCTGCCGCCAGGATGAAGGCGACGGCGGCGTACAGCGGCACGCAGAAAGGTGACCCTGTTCGTGCGGCGAGCGCGATGATCGCCATTGCTGAACACCCTGATCCGCCGCGCCACGTGGTGATGGGAGCATGGGGTTATGAGGCGGTAACGGAAAAACTCAAAGCGCGACTGGCACAGATAGAAGCCTGGAAGCAGACATCATTATCAACCGATTTTCCTGATTAAACAGCCCGATAAGCCCTGACCGCCATATGGCATGGATGCCCTATGGCGTTGAGCGGTTTACTCTCAGACCTGTCCGGTGTCCTGCGCTTCACAGACAAATTCACCTTCGCTTCACTAAGTCGTCACCTCTCTGTCATCTGATCCCGTCACGCTGTAGCCATCCCGCAGTCCACCGGCTGCGAAATCCCCCCTTACGCTGTGAGGATTTATTTGTGATGGAGTTATCCAGACATCCGACCACTGTGTATCAGGCCGTTGCGGCGCAACTGGAGCAGGCTGTTCAGGAGCGTTATCGCAGTGGTGACTATCTTCCTTCGGAGCAACAGCTGGCCGATCACTATGCCGTTAACCGCCACACCTTACGTCGGGCGGTTGATGAACTGGTGAATAAAGGGTTGCTGCAGCGTCGCCACGGCGTCGGCATTTTGGTGTTAATGCGCCCGTATGATTATCCGCTCCATGCGCAGGCCCGCTTCAGCCAGAACTTACTGGAACAGGGCAGCGATCCCACCAGTGAGCGCCTGCTGGCCGTATTGCGTCCTGCCAGTACAGACGTCGCGGCCGCATTAGGCGTGAACGAAGGCGACAACGTCATTCATCTGCGCACGCTGCGCCGGGTCAATGGCCTGCCGGTGTGCCTGATTAATCACTTCCTGCCCGACCTCAGTTGGTGGCCGCAGCTACAACGCTTTACCAGCGGCTCGCTCCACGACTTCCTGCGGCAGCACACCGGCAAGCAGCTGGTGCGCACGCAAACGCGCATCAGCACCCGTCGGGCTCAGGCCAAAGAGTGCAAGCAGCTGGAGATCGCACTGCATTCCCCCTTGTTGTGCGTGCGCACCCTGAATAAAACCACCGATGGTGCGATGGCGGAGTACTCCGTCAGCCTGACGCGTGGCGACATGATTGAACTCACTCTGGAGCACGAATGAAACAGCAAACGGCACGCCAGCACTGGCTTTCGGTGTTGGCCCACAGCAGCGCCGCCGAGCTTGACGCGCTCTGGCAGCCGCTCAACCTTACGCCGGCATTTACGCTGATCCGACCGGCTGAAATTGGCCTGACACGGTTGCAGGCCCGCATGGGCGCGACGGGCAAACGTTTTGTGATGGGCGATGCCACCGTCACGCGCGCGGTCGTCCGGCTAAACGATGGCACCCTGGGCTACAGCTACCTGCTGGGCCGGGATAAAGCCCACGCCGAACGCTGTGCCCTGATGGATGCGCTGTTGCAGCAGACGGGCACCGCCGAGCTGTTACAGGAAAAGATTATTACCCCACTGGCGGCCTTACGCGACGAGCAGCGTCAGCTGCGTGCACGTGAAATCGCCAGTAGCAAAGTGGACTTCTTTACGCTGGTACGCGGAGACAATGAATGACTTTACTGGCAAGTTTTCATCACCCGGTTGCGGATGCGCAGCATGCTTTTCGCCGCATTCTGAAAGCCATGAGCGAACCCGGCGTTATGGTATCGCTGCCGCTGCAACAGGGCTGGGGCGCACTTTCTCCCGCCGCCACTGCCGTGCTGCTGACCCTGGTCGATCAGGAAAGCCCCCTATGGCTGGACCCACAGGTCGATAATCAGACGCTGCGCGATAACCTGCGTTTTCATACCGGCGCACCGATTACCGACAGCACTGATGCGGTATTTGCGTTAAGTCACGCGACCGCTCAGCCTAATCCGGCCGACTTTTCCGCGGGTGACAACCTGGCACCTGAGAAAAGCACCACGCTGATTATTGAGGTACCTGCGCTGAACGGTGGCCTGGCATTACGGTTGACAGGGCCGGGACTGCGCGAAGCACGCGCCATTGCGCCACAACTGCCGGAAAGCGTGATCGACTACCTGCGTGCCCGCCCGCATCCGTTTCCTCAGGGTGTGGATCTCATCTTTACCTGTGGCGAAGCGATGATGGCGGTGCCACGGACAACCCACGTTGAGGTGTGCTCATGTACGTAGCCGTGAAAGGGGGCGAAAAAGCCATTGCTAACGCCCATCACCTGCAGGCGGATGTGCGGCGCGGCGATCGCGCGGTGCCTGAATTATCCTGCGACCAGGTCGCGCAGCAGCTCGGTCTGGCGGTAGATCGGGTGATGACGGAAGGTGGCATTTACGATCCCGCGCTGGCGGCGCTGGCGATTAAGCAGGCCAGCGGCGATCTGGTGGAGGCCATTTTCCTGCTGCGTGCCTATCGCACGACCCTGCCGCGGCTGGCGCAAAGCACGCCGTTAGCTACCGGTAGCATGCGAATCGAGCGACGCATCTCGGCGGTGTATAAGGATTTACCCGGCGGTCAGGTACTCGGGCCGACCTACGACTATAGCCACCGTCTGCTGGACTTTACGTTGATGGCAAATGGCGAAACACCGCCGCCGCCGCGCAGTGAGCAGGCGCTACCGGAACACTGTCCGCATATGTTCAGCATGATGAGCGAGGAAGGCTTCGCGGAGGCAGAACACGACGATGGCAGCGAACCCACGGATATCACCCGTGAGCCGATGGGCTTTCCCGCCTCGCGCGCGGCACGTCTTCAGCAACTGGTGCGCGGCGACGAAGGGTTTCTGCTGTCGCTGGGCTATTCCACGCAGCGTGGCTATGGCCGCACGCACCCCTTTGCCGGTGAAATCCGTACCGGATACGTCAGCGTCAGCATTTGTCCCGAAGAGCTGGGTTTTGAACTGGAGATCGGAGAAATGCTGCTGACCGAATGCGAAATGGTCAACGGTTTTACGCACGACGGCGAAAGCGCCCCGCACTTTACGCGGGGTTATGGCCTGGTCTTTGGCCGGGCTGAACGTAAAGCCATGTCCATGGCGCTGGTGGATCGGGCGCTACAGACGCGTGAACACCATGAACGCATTACCAGCCCGGCGCAGGACGAGGAGTTTGTGCTGTCCCATGCGGATAACGTCGAAGCCGCAGGTTTTGTGTCCCACTTAAAACTGCCGCACTACGTCGATTTCCAGGCGGAACTGGAACTGCTGAAACGTCTGCGCCAGGACTATCAGGAGCAGCAAAATGGCTGAACTCAGCGGCTATAACAACGGCTATCTTGACGAACAAACCAAACGTACGATCCGACGCGCCATCCTGAAAGCCGTGGCGATTCCCGGCTATCAGGTGCCGTTTGCCGGACGTGAAATGCCGATGCCTTATGGCTGGGGCACCGGCGGCATTCAAATTACCGCCAGCGTGATTGGCGACAAAGACGTTCTGAAAGTTATCGACCAGGGCGCGGACGATACCACCAATGCGGTCTCGATCCGCCGTTTCTTTCAGCGCGTCAGCGGTGCGGCGACGACCGAGCGCACAGTGGACGCCACGCTGATCCAGACGCGCCACCGTATTCCGGAAACGCCGCTGCAAGAAGACCAGATCCTGATTTTCCAGGTGCCGATTCCCGAGCCGCTGCGCTTTATTGAGCCTCGCGAAACGGAAACCCGCACTATGCATGCGCTGGAAGAGTACGGCATCATGCAGGTCAAACTGTACGAAGACATCGCCCGTTTTGGTCACATCGCCACCACCTATGCCTATCCGGTAAAGGTCAACGATCGCTATGTGATGGATCCGTCGCCGATCCCCAAATTCGATAACCCCAAGATGCACATGATGCCCGCGCTCCAGCTGTTTGGTGCCGGTCGTGAAAAACGCATCTATGCCTTGCCGCCCTATACCAAAGTTGAAAGCCTCGATTTCGACGATCATCCCTTCACCGTGCAGCAGTGGGACGAACCCTGTGCGCTCTGTGGTTCGCGCCACAGCTATCTGGATGAGGTGGTGATGGACGACCAGGGCACGCGCATGTTTGTGTGCTCCGATACCGATTTTTGCCACCAGCAGCAGGAACAACACCATGCACAGTGAACAACCGCTGCTCGCGGTGAACAACCTTACGCATCTGTATGCGCCAGGAAAAGGCTTTGAAGACGTCAGTTTTGATCTCTATCCGGGCGAGGTTCTGGGTATCGTCGGGGAATCCGGATCGGGCAAAACCACCCTGTTGCGTAGCCTGTCAGCGCGGCTGGCACCGCAGGCAGGCGCGATTCACTATCTGCAACGCGATCTGTATCAAATGAGCGAAAGCGACCGCCGCCGCTTACTGCGCACGGCGTGGGGCGTGGTCCACCAGCACCCGCTGGAAGGTTTGCGCCCTCAGGTCACGGCGGGCGGCAATATCGGCGAGCGCCTGATGGCCGTCGGTCACCGCCATTACGGCGAGATCCGCGCGCAAGCCAGCCACTGGCTGCAGGCGGTGGAAATCGCAGCTAACCGCATCGATGATCTGCCGACAACCTTTTCCGGCGGCATGCAGCAGCGTCTGCAAATCGCCCGCAATCTGGTCACCCAGCCGAAGCTGGTGTTTATGGATGAACCGACCGGCGGCCTGGACGTCTCGGTGCAGGCACGGTTACTGGATCTGCTGCGTACGCTGGTGCGGGAACTCAATCTGGCGGTGGTGATTGTGACGCACGATCTGGGCGTGGCGCGCCTGCTGGCGCATCGCCTGCTGGTGATGAAGCAGGGCCGGGTGGTGGAAAGTGGCTTAACTGACCGCGTGCTGGATGACCCGCATCATCCTTACACGCAACTGCTGGTTTCATCGGTGCTCAACTAATGGCGACGGCGACTATGAAAACGCAACTGCGCGTAGAAAATTTGTGCAAAACCTTTGTGATGCACAATCAAAACGGGGCGGCGCTGCCGGTATTACAGGATGCCTGCCTGGACGTCAGTCAGGGCGAATGCGTGGTACTGCACGGGCATTCCGGCAGCGGGAAATCCACCCTGCTGCGTGCCCTGTACGGTAACTATCAGGCCAACAGCGGCCACATCTGGGTACAGCATCAGGGCGAGTGGGTGGATATGGCGCAGGCACCGGCCCGTCAGATTATTGCCATTCGTCGCGATACTATCGGCTGGGTCAGTCAGTTTCTGCGCGTCATCCCGCGCGTGCCGACGCTGGAGATCGTGATGCAGCCGTTGCTGGAGCGCGGCGTGGAACGCGGCTTCTGTGAAGCCCGCGCGAAAGAGCTGCTGACGCGGCTTAACGTCCCGCAGCGCCTCTGGTCTCTGGCCCCCTCAACCTTTTCGGGAGGCGAGCAGCAGCGCGTCAATATCGCCCGTGGCTTTATCGCGGACTATCCGGTGTTGTTACTGGACGAACCCACAGCGTCACTCGACAGTGTCAACAGTGCCGCGGTCGTGGGCCTGATTGAGCAGGCGCGTGAACGCGGCGCGGCAATCGTGGGGATCTTTCATGATGAAGCGGTGCGGGAACGTGTGGCCGATCGCCTGCACGTCATGCAGCCCTTCAAAACAGGGGCAGAAGCATGATCATTAATAACGTAAAGCTGGTGCTGGAAAATGAGGTTGTTGCCGGTTCGCTGGAGTTTCGCGAAGACCGTATTACCAACTTTAGCGAAACGAACAGCCAGCTGGCCAGTGCGCTGGATGGCGAAGGCGCGTATCTGCTGCCGGGCCTTGTGGAGTTGCATACCGATAACCTGGACAAATTTTTCACCCCACGGCCTAAAGTCGACTGGCCGGCGCACTCGGCGATGAGTAGCCACGATGCGCTGATGGTGGCCAGCGGCATCACCACCGTGCTGGATGCTATCGGCGTGGGGGATGTGCGTGATGGCGGCCACCGACTGGATAATCTCAGTAAAATGATTGGCGCGATTCGTGACAGCAACCAAAAGGGGCTTAATCGCGCGGAGCATTTACTGCATCTGCGCTGTGAGCTGCCGCATCATACAACGCTGCCGCTGTTTGAAGCCTTGCTGTCCTCACCCGAGCTGTCGCTGGTGTCGCTAATGGATCACTCACCCGGCCAGCGTCAGTATGCGTCGCTGGAAAAGTACCGGGAATACTACCAGGGAAAATACCAGCTGAATGATGAGCAGATGGATGCGTTTGAGCGCGAGCAGCTGGAACTGGCCGAGGCCTGGTCACAGCCCAATCGTCTGGCGATTGCCGCGCTGTGCCGCGATCACGGCATCGCGATCGCAAGTCATGACGATGCGACCGTTGACCATGTCGAAGAGTCGCACGCCGTGGGCAGTGCGATAGCCGAGTTTCCCACCACGCTGGAGGCGGCAAAAGCTTCACGCTACCGCAACATGCAGGTGTTAATGGGCGCGCCCAACATTGTCCGCGGCGGTTCGCATTCCGGCAACGTGGCCGCCTGGGAGCTGGCCGCTCATGGCATGCTGGATATCCTGTCGTCGGACTACTATCCCGCCAGCCTGCTGGATGCGGCGTTCCGCCTGGCCGCCGATGAGCGCAATACGCTCTCTTTGCCTCAGGCCATTGCGCTGGTCACGTGCAATCCGGCACGTGCGCTGGGGCTGGAAGATCGTGGCGTGATCAGCGAAGGCTGCCGCGCCGACCTGGTCCTGGCGCATACTCAACATGGCCATCCCCATATTCGCCATGTCTGGTGTAAAGGTCGGCAGGTGTACTGATGGCCCGGCTCATCTGGCTTATCGGCCCGTCCGGTTCAGGCAAAGACAGCCTGCTGGACCGACTGCGCGAGGCACCGCCTGAGGGCTTGCTGATTGCTCATCGCTATATTACGCGCCCCCATGATGTAGGGGGCGAAAACCATATCGCCCTGACGGAAACGGAATTTATCCGGCGCGATGCGCTGGGGTTATTTGCCGTCAGCTGGCAGGCGCACGGTTTTTATTACGGCGTGGGCAGTGAAATCGACCACTGGCTGGCGTGCGGGCAAAACGTGCTGGTCAACGGATCGCGCCAGCATCTGGAACACGTCCGGGCACGTTACGGCACGCGACTGTTACCGCTATGCCTTGAGGTGTCGTCTGCGGTACTGGCCGCACGGTTACGTCAGCGTGGCCGTGAGAGCGAAGCGGCGATCGACCAACGGCTGGCACGGGCTGCCCGGCATCAGCCAGAAGGCTGCCTGCGGCTGAATAACGATGGCGCACTCGAAGAGACCGTACAACAGTTACGTCAGCTGCTGGAGGGCGCCTCATGAAACTGACCCTGCTCGGTACGGGCGGCGTAACCGGGGCTCCCGTGTTCGGTTGTGACTGTGGCGCCTGTTTGCGCGCCCGTCAGTCTGCCCGTTATCGCCGCGCGCCTACAAGCGCGTTAATCGAAGCCGGACGTGAACGTATTTTACTGGATGCGGGCTTACCCTTGCTGGCAGAACGGTTTCAGCCTGAGGATATCAACCGGATTCTGCTGACGCACTATCACATGGATCATGTGCAGGGCTTATTTACCCTGCGCTGGGGCAAAGGGAAACCGATTCCCGTCTGGGGGCCGCCGGATGAAAAGGGCTGTGACGACTTGTTTAAACATCCCGGCTTACTGGATTTCCGGCCCGCGTTAACTCCCTTCGTGGCCCAGTCATTTGGCGACCTGCGGGTGACGCCCTTACCACTACAGCATTCACGGCTTACGCATGGCTATCTGTTTGACTGGCACGGTGCCCGGCTGGCCTGGCTGTGTGATACCTGCGGTCTGCCGCCGGATACCGCGGATTTCCTTCGTGGGCAAACGCTGGACCACCTGGTGGTGGACTGCAACGATCCCCCCGGGCAGGGTGGGCGTAACCATAACGATGTGACCGCGGCCCTGACCATCATCGAGGCACTGAAACCCCACCAGGCCTGGCTGATTCATCTGAGTCACGATATGGACAACTGGCTGGCCGAGCATCCGCTACCGGCCTCGGTGCAGGCGGCGCATGACGGCCTGTCGCTGTCTCTGGACGCCGTTTTGCCTGTCATCGTTTAATCACATAACCGTAATACAGCTTTCATCCCCGGTGTTCTTAATATAGCGGTCTCTCGTCAGGTTCCTGCTGCGTGAGCAGGGCCTGCTGTCCCTGCTGCCAGCAAAGGCACTGAGCCAACAGGTACGGGCCAGACAGGGTAATGAAGCCCCGGATTCAGCGTCGGGTGCACAGAACGTTAACTGGAACAACGGAGAACATCATGGCACAGGCACTGCTGAAAACGGTGGTCGATAACGTCACGTCGTTGACCCACTCCGGCGGGCAAAAAGTGTTATCTGTTCAGGGATTGAGCAAAGCCTACGGTAGCAACAAGGTCCTCGATAATGTCAGTTTCGATTTGCATGCGGGTGAATTAGTGGCGGTGATTGGTCGCTCTGGCGCAGGCAAATCGACATTGCTGCATATGCTGAACGGCACCATTTCGGCCTCGCAGGGCGCAATCATCAGCCTGCATCACGGCGAAGCCGATCGCAATGTGGTCAACCTCAGTAGCCGCCAGATGCGCGAATGGCGTGCGCAGTGCGGCATGATTTTTCAGGATTTCTGCCTGGTGCCGCGTCTTGACGTGCTGACCAATGTGCTGCTGGGTCGTCTCAGCCAGACGTCGACGCTGAAATCGTTTTTCAAAGTCTTCTCTGACGCCGACCGCGCCCGCGCGATTCAACTGCTGGAGTGGATGAACATGCTACCGCAGGCGTTACAGCGTGCCGAAAACCTTTCAGGTGGACAAATGCAGCGCGTGGCGATCTGTCGGGCGCTGATGCAAAACCCCAAAATACTGCTGGCCGACGAACCGGTTGCCTCTCTCGATCCCAAAAATACCACCCGCATTATGGACGTTCTGCGCCAGGTGAGTGAACAGGGCATCAGCGTGATGGTTAACCTGCACTCGATCGAGCTGGTGAAAAGTTACTGCACCCGCGTCATTGGGATTCAACGCGGTGTGGTGCTCTTTGACGGCCATCCTTCTGACCTGACCGACGGCCTGCTGCATCAGCTGTACGGCGATGAATTCAACCAGATCCACTAACTATCACAGCAAGAGAACAAGGCTAATGAAAATCAAAGCTTTCGCGTTATTGACTACGGCACTGCTTACCTTTGGCGTTAATGCAGCGGATGCACCTAAAGAACTGAATCTGGGCATTTTGGGCGGTCAGAACGCCACCCAGCAGATTGGTGATAACCAGTGTGTGAAATCCTTCTTTGATAAAGAACTGCACGTGGATACCAAAATCCGCAACTCGTCCGACTATTCCGGCGTAATACAGGGCCTGCTGGGTGGCAAAGTGGATCTGGTGCTGAGCATGTCGCCGTCGTCTTACGCTTCGGTATATATTCAGGACCCGAAAGCCGTCGATTTAGTCGGCATTGTCGTGGATGACAAAGATCAGTCTCGCGGTTATCACTCTGTCGTGATTGTGAAAGCTGACAGTCCTTACAAAAAGCTGGAAGATTTGAAAGGCAAATCGTTTGGGATGGCCGATCCGGATTCCACGTCAGGCTTCCTGGTACCCAATCAGGCCTTTAAAAAGCTGTTTGGCGGCAACATCGACAACAAATACAACAATTTCTTTTCCAGCGTAACCTTCTCCGGTGGTCATGAGCAGGACATCCTGGGCGTGCTAAATAATCAGTTCGACGGCGCCGTCACCTGGACCTCCATGGTGGGGGATTACAATACGGGCTACACCTCGGGTGCGTTTGGCCGCCTGATCCGTATGGATCATCCTGACCTGATGAAACAAATCCGCATCATCTGGCAGTCACCGTTAATTCCTAACGGGCCTATCCTCGTGAGCAATAAACTGCCCGCCGATTTCAAAGCGAAAGTGATTGCTGCCATCAAAAAACTGGATAAAGACGACCACGCCTGTTTCACCAAAGCCGTGGGCGGCCAGCAGCACATTGGCAAAACCTCTGTGGCTGACTTCCAGAACATCATCGACATGAAGCGCGAGCTGATGAAAGGCGCGCGCGGCTAACGGTAAAGCCGTTGGCGTTGAGCCAGCGAGCCGCCCGCCGGGGTGCGGGCGGCCCGCTATCACAGACAGATTTCCCTTTCTCTGCTGACTTTGCCACACATCAATCTGAGAACACCGCCGTGACCGACTTCGAACGCTATTATCAACGCATCCGCCGCCAACAGAAGCGTGACTCGCTCGTCTGGTCACTGGTGCTGGTGGGGCTTTACCTGGCGGCGGCGAATATGGCCGAGTTCAATCTCGTGACCATCTGGCAATCCTTACCGCACTTTTTTGATTACCTGCACGAAATCATGCCCGTATTGCATCTGCCGGTGTTATTTGCGGATGGCAAGACAGAAGGATCGCTGGCTTACTGGGGCTATCGTCTGAATATCCAGCTGCCGTTGATATGGGAAACATTGCAGCTGGCGCTGGCCTCCACGCTGATTGCGGTGGTGATAGCGGGCGTGCTGGCCTTCTTTGCGGCCGATAACACACAAACGCCAGCCAGTCTGCGCATGGCGATTCGCGCTTTTGTCGCCTTTCTACGCACCATGCCGGAACTGGCCTGGGCGGTAATGTTTGTGATGGCATTTGGCATCGGAGCGATTCCCGGCTTTCTGGCGCTGGCGCTGCACACCATTGGCAGCCTGACCAAACTGTTTTATGAAGCCATTGAGTCCGCCTCGGATAAACCGGTGCGCGGGCTGGCGGCCTGCGGTGCCAGCAAACTGCAACGGATGCGCTATGCCTTCTGGCCGCAGGTGAAGCCGGTTTTTCTGTCATACAGCTTTATGCGCCTGGAAGTTAATTTCCGTTCGTCGACCATCCTGGGGCTGGTGGGGGCGGGCGGCATTGGTCAGGAGTTAATGACCAATATTAAACTGGATCGCTTTGATCAGGTCAGCATGACGCTGCTGCTGATTTTGATTGTGGTCTCGCTACTGGACACCGTTTCTGGCCGCCTGCGCCGTCGCGTTGTGGAGGAATAACCATGGTTACGCTTGCGCCCGATATCAGCGCGATGAAACAGCAGCATCCCGCGCTGTTTGCTGCACAAAACCGCTATCTGCGTCGCCTTGCCATGCTGGCCCTGGCGCTGGTGCTCTATTATGTCTTTTTCTTTATGGTGTTTGGCATCGAATGGAACCGCCTGCTTACAGGATGCCAGCAACTGGGCCGCTATTTTCTGCGCATGTTTGTCTGGCAGGACTTCGTGAACTGGCCGTTTGGCTACTATTTCTCTCAGGTCGGCATTACGCTGGCGATTGTGTTTGCCGGCACGCTGACCGCCACGCTGCTGGCGCTGCCGCTCTCGTTTCTGGCGGCGCGTAATGTGATGCATGACAAGGTTGCCCGTCCCATTGCGTTTGTTGTGCGTCGCCTGTTCGATATGCTGCGCGGCATTGATATGGCGATCTGGGGCCTGATTTTTGTTCGCGCGGTCGGCATGGGGCCGCTGGCCGGGGTGCTGGCGATTATCCTGCAGGACATTGGTCTGTTAGGTAAGCTCTATTCCGAAGGCCACGAAGCGGTTGAGCGTTCACCCAGTCGCGGCCTGGGCGCGCTGGGCGCCAACAGCCTGCAGAAGCACCGGTTTGGTATTTTCACCCAGTCCTTCCCACAGTTTCTGGCACTGAGCCTGTATCAGATCGAGTCCAATACCCGCTCAGCGGCGGTGCTTGGCTTTGTCGGCGCGGGCGGTGTCGGCCTGGTGTACGCGGAGAACATGCGCCTGTGGAACTGGGATGTGGTGATGTTCCTGACGATCATCCTGGTTGTCGTGGTCATGGTGATGGATGCCATCTCCAGCCGCCTGCGTAAACGTTATATCATCGGGAAGCCGGTGCCGTTGTGGCAGCCTGGCGGGCACGATTAAGCCGCGCGCTGCGCTGCCAGGCGCGCTGAAGCGCCTGCACCAGCTGCGCTGCCTGCCAGGGTTTCGCCAGTCGTTCACACAACGGCAACGTGACGGGCTGGTGACGCAGATCCTGGCCGCTGATGAGCAATGTAGCCAACTGCGGCCACTTTTGCTGTGCCTGACGAATCACCTCCGCACCGTTAATCTCACCCGGCAGCATCAAATCGCTGATCAGCAAATCGATATCCGGCGTCTGGTGCAGCAGCGCCAGCGCCGCTTCGCCCGTGTCACACTCCAGCGTCAGGTAACCCAGTTGGTGCAGATGTTCACACAGGGTTTGCCGCACAGCCGGTTCATCATCCAGCACCAGAACTAACCGGTCCTGCGCGGCATCCGGCTGCGCCGGGTGCGAGGCGACGGATCGGACCGCCGGGACATCGGGTGCGCGGGGCAGCAACAGCCGTACGGTGGTGCCCTGGCCCGGCGCGGTTTCCAGCTCTACCTGTCCGCCCGACTGACGAACAAAACCGTAGACCATCGACAGGCCCAGGCCGCTACCGGTACCGGTTGTTTTGGTGGTAAAGAAGGGTTCAAACACCTGCGCACGCACTTCTTCTGACATGCCGCAACCGTGATCGATGACCTCAATGGTGACCCGGTCTCGCTTTTCACCGCGCTCAGTGCGGCGCTGGTTCCAGATACGCAGACGGATCTCGCCGCTTTGTCCGGCCATCGCATCTCTGGCATTCACCACCAGATTCATGACCGCATTCTCTAACTGACTGGCATCAATCCAGGCAGGCCAGCCGGGCCGTTGGGCATCAATAATCAGGTGTTGACCGGGCAACAGCGAATGTTGCAGCAGCCCCTGCAGGTTTTCCACTAACGACACGACCGACACCGCATGCGGATTCAGGGTTTGCTTACGCGAAAAGGCCAGCAGTCGCTGGGTCAACAGAGCTGCCCGATCCGCCGCCTGGCGGGCGCGTTCTATCCGGCTCGCAAGAGGGCCGGGCGGCAGTTGCCCCTCGGTTAACGCCAGGCTGCCGATAATGACGGCCAGCAGATTGTTGAAATCATGCGCGATGCCGCCGGTCAGCTGACCTACCGCTTTCATTTTCTGGCTGTGTACCAGCGCTTCTTCCAGCACCTTCCGTGAGGTGCGCTCCAGCACCGTATTCACGCTACCGCGCCGGGGGACCGGGCTGAAGCGCAGTTCTACGGTGCGGCCATCGGCCAGCCTGACTTCCTGTGGTTCCGCCAGATCGTGCAGGTGTATATCAAGCTGCGCCAGCAGATGCTGGTAGTGCAGTCCCCGCTGCAAATCCCGCGGTGCGATGCCCAGAAGCTGCGGATACTGATCGTTCCACACCACCAATTCGCCGCTGTTATCAAACAGGGCAAAGCCATCACGCATTGCCAGAAAGGTGGATTCAAGTTGGGTACTTTTCTCTTTTAGCAGACGCGACGTATGGGCCAGCGAGGCGGTATTACGGGCAAACACATTGAAGGCGCGCGCCAGCTCGCCCAGTTCATCTCGTCGCTGAAGGCCCGGCACGCTGACATTGTGTTCCCCCTGGGCCAGCCGGGTCATTGCGGCGGCAATGGCGGTCAGGCTGGACCCCAGGTTGCGGTAGATGTAGTACCCGGTATAGACGGTGATGGCGAGTGCCAACAGGGCAGAAAGCAGGATAAAGCCACTGACCGAATCCCGTTGTCGGTGAGTGGCAATGTTACGCTGATCACTTTGCCGGGCTACCTGCTGAACGTACGCGGTAATGTCATCATTCAGCGCGGCTACGAGCGCCTTGATACGGTAGGTGGCATAGGCGATGGACAGATCGCTCTGTTCCAGCGCTGCCGCCAACGGGATCAGGCTGCGTTGGGTTTCCAGTAACTGCTGCACGTTGTCACCCAACGCCCCCGATGCGACCACGTTGCGCCATTGCGTCATCACCTGCTGCAACTGATCAATGACCGCGGTCGAGGAGGGCGTACGAATCGCAATATCCAGTAGCCTGCCGGTCTGCTGGCGCAACGCGAAATCGGGTGCGCCGGTTCCGTTGCGGTGTGCCAGGTCATTAATGCGTTCCAGCAGCAGCTGTGACTGCCATAACCCGCTGAGCACAAGATTGCGCTGCAAATGACGTTCATGTCCCTTACGCAGCAACAGACTCACAGACTGCTCAAGCATCAGACTGCGTGCACGCAGTCGGGCCACGCGTTCAGGCTCGCGTGCAGCCAGCGGCGTACTGGCCAGCAGGGCGAGTGAATGTTGCAGGGCCTGCTGATTCTGCTGCAGTCGTCGCGATTCGCTCTGATATTCCAGCGCGCCCACGACCTGAGATAACCGCACGGCGGTGATGGCGACATTCGCGGTATTGCGCGCCAGCGCCAGGCTGCCGTTCATATCGGCCAGCGTCTGGGCCTGAGCCTGTTCCTGAAGGCTTCCGGCATGGCGAAAGCTGGTAATGGCCACCACGCTCACCATCAGGGTGACGCACACAACTAATAAATGCGACAGCAACAGGCGACCGCGCGCCCCGACCTGCCACGGCAAACTGCGTTGCATCAATACGCTCTCCGGCCATGCGACGATAGGGCGAGTATAAAAGTGAGTGCGAAGCGGAATATGACAAATATGAATGGCCGCTGACATTATCCATTTATCTTCTCCTGCTTAACTCGCGGCTATCCATAATCAGCAGGAGCGGGGCGATGACAGCTAAGCCGATACTTGAAATGCGTCAGATCACCCGGCGTTTTGGCCACTTCTACGCACTGAAAGGCGTTGACCTGACCGTTTATCCTGGCGAGGTGCATGCGCTGATGGGGGAGAATGGCGCGGGCAAAAGCACCCTGATGAAGATTCTGGCAGGGGCCTATACGGCCACCAGCGGCGAGGTGTTGATCAACGGCGAGCCGTATCCGCTTAAAGGACCGAAAGCGGCATTAGCGGCCGGGATTACGCTGATCTATCAGGAAATCAACCTTGCTCCGAATCTCACCGTGGCAGAAAACATCTTTCTGGGAAGCGAAATCACCCGTGCTGGCATGGTCAGGCGTCACCAGATGGCCCGTGAAGCGCAGCAGGTTATTAACCACTTAGGCGCGCAGTTCAGCGCAACGGACAAAGTCAGCAGGCTGAGCATTGCCGAGCAGCAACAGGTGGAGATTGCGCGCGCCCTGCATCGCAACAGCCGTATTCTGGTGATGGATGAGCCCACCGCCGCCTTATCCAGCCGCGAAACTGAACAACTCTTTGCCCTGATCAAACGGCTGCGCAGCCAGGGAATGGCGATTATCTACATCAGTCATCGCATGGCGGAAGTGTATGAGCTGTCGGATCGCGTCAGCGTACTGCGCGACGGGCAGTACGTCGGCAGTCTGACGCGCGACAACCTTAACGCCAGCGAGCTGGTGCGCATGATGGTGGGACGCCCACTCAGCGATCTGTTCAATAAAGACCGCACCATTCCTCGCGGCGAGGTGCGTCTGGCTCTGCACAACCTGTCCGATGGCGGCAAGGTACAGCCCTGTAGCCTTAACGTGCGGGCAGGCGAAATTGTTGGCCTGGCCGGCCTGGTTGGTGCGGGACGCAGTGAACTGGCCCAGCTGATTTTTGGCGTGCACCGGCTTCAGCAGGGTGAAATCTGGGTGGACGGCCAGAAGGTAGAGATTCACTCCCCAAGAGAAGCGATTGCGCACGGCATTGGCTTTCTGACCGAGAACCGCAAAGAGCAGGGATTATTCCTTGAAATGGCTGCACAGGAAAACATCGTGATGGCCACGCTGGAACGGGATGCGCAGTACGGCATGCTGAACCGCCGTCAAGCCAGGAAGATCGCCAGCGAGGCGATTGCCGCGCTCAATATCCGGGTTCCCCACGCGCTGGTGCGGGCAGGAGGCCTGTCCGGTGGCAACCAACAGAAGCTGCTGATTTCCCGCTGGATTGCCATTGGTCCGCGCATTCTCATCCTGGATGAGCCGACGCGCGGCGTGGACGTCGGGGCCAAAAGCGAGATTTACCGCATGATGCAGGATATGGCGCGGCAGGGCGTGGCCATTCTGATGATCTCCAGTGAATTACCGGAAGTGGTCGGCATGAGTGACCGGGTTTATGTGATGCATGAAGGCACTATCGCAGGGGAACTGGCAGGTAACGAGATTAGTCAGGAAAACATCATGACGCTGGCAACCGGTGCGTATAGCGCATCACCGCTTGAAGTATGAGGATAAAACCATGACACAAACGGCACGGATTCATCCACCCACGGTCAGACGAGCCCTGATGGGCGACATCATGCAGACCGTCGGCATTTTACCCATTTTGATTTTAATCGTGGCGGTCTTCGGCGTTGTCACACCCAATTTCTTTACCGAAGCCAATTTACTGAATATTACGCGCCAGGCGTCCATCAACATTGTACTGGCCGCAGGCATGACGTTTGTCATTCTTACCGGCGGTATCGATTTATCTGTCGGCTCAATGCTGGGCACGACGGCGGTGGTGGCGTTGCTCACTTCGCTGGATCCGATGCTGGCCTCGCTCACGATTCCGATGGCGCTGGGAGCCGGGCTGGCGATGGGTCTGTTTAACGGCATTCTGGTGGCCTGGGCCGGGCTTCCGCCGTTTATCGTGACGCTGGGCACCTATACCGCACTGCGCGGAGCCGCCTATCTGCTGGCGAACGGCACCACGGTCATCAACGCCGATATCAATTTCGAGTGGATAGGCAATGGCTATCTGGGGCCGGTACCGTGGCTGATTGTTATTGCGTTCGCGGTGATTGCGCTTTGCTGGTTCATCCTGCGCCGCACCACGCTGGGCGTTCACATCTACGCCGTAGGCGGCAATATCCAGGCAGCCCGTCTGACCGGGATCAAAGTCGGGCTGGTACTGCTGTTCGTTTACGGGATGAGCGGCTTACTGTCCGGCCTGGGCGGACTGATGAGCGCTTCACGTCTCTACAGCGCCAACGGCAATCTGGGCATGGGTTACGAGCTGGATGCCATTGCGGCGGTCATTCTGGGTGGCACCAGTTTTGTGGGGGGAATTGGCACCATTACCGGCACGCTGATTGGCGCACTGATTATTGCCACGCTGAACAACGGCATGACATTGATGGGCGTTTCTTATTTCTGGCAGCTGGTGATTAAAGGGGCCGTGATCATCATCGCCGTTCTGATCGACAAATATCGCACGCGTCATCATGTGGGCTGATGTCCCCTATGCAGAGAGTACACAACGCGCCATTCAGCAGTTGGCCGATAAATAACAGCAGGAGAAGATCTATGCGTTTTAATCCGATTGTAACCGGGTTGCTGGCGGCAACGCTGCTCAGCGCCGGTATGGCTCAGGCAAAAGAACTGAAATCGATTGGCGTGGCGGTGGGCGATCTGGCTAACCCGTTCTTCGTGCAAATCACCAAGGGCGCAGAGATGAAGGCGCGCCAACTGGCTGGCGATAACGTCAAGGTGACGCTGGTGTCGAGTGGCTACGATCTTGGACAGCAGGTAGGGCAGATAGATAACTTCATCGCCGCTAAAGTCGACATGATTATCCTGAATGCCGCGGACTCAAAAGGGATCGCGCCCGCAGTGAAACGCGCACGGGATGCCGGGATTGTGGTGGTGGCTGTCGACGTCGCCGCCGACGGTGCCAACGCGACGATCACCTCGGATAACACTCAGGCCGGTGAAATGGCCTGTAAATATATCGCTGACCGTCTGAAAGACAAAGGCAACGTCGTCATTATCAACGGACCGCCGGTCTCGGCGGTGCAAAACCGCGTGGAAGGCTGTATGACGGCGCTGAAACGCCATCCTGACATCAAACTACTTTCTTCTAATCAGAACGCCAAAGGCAGCCGTGAAGGCGGCCTGGAAGTGATGACCGGCCTGCTGTCGGCCAACCCGAAAATCGATGCCGTGTTCGCGATTAACGATCCAACCGCAATTGGCGCGGATTTAGCGGCGAAACAGGCACAGCGTAACGAGTTCTTCATTGTCGGAGTGGACGGTTCACCGGACGGCGAAGAAGCGCTGAAACGTAAGAACTCGCTCTTTGCCGCCACGCCCGCTCAGGATCCTCAGGTGATGGCCGCGAAAGCCGTCGAAATCGGTTACGACATCCTGCAGGGAAAACCCGCACCGGATAAACCCGTGCTGATCCCGGTGAAGCTGATCGACCGTAATAATGTCGGCAGCTACAAAGGCTGGACCGTGAAATAAACCAGCAGGCGGCATCGCAGGGTGCCGCCTTAACGGGAGAGCGGAAGATGAAACGCGCCGACGTGAACAGACATTTGCAATATACGCGAGACTTTTTCACCCGTCAGGACGTCCCTCTGCCGTCCTGGGCCGATTACGGTCTCCGGCAGTGGCGTCAGCAACAGGAGGACATCACTGAAATCGTTGCCTTACGCCTGGGCTGGGATCTGACCAGTTTTGGTGGCGACGATTTTCTGCAAACCGGCCTGACGTTATTCACACTCCGCAACGGCTCGCCGCACGGAACGCCCTGGCACAAACCTTATGCAGAAAAAGTGATGCACGTGCGTGAAGGGCAGGTAACGCCGATGCATTACCATCCGCGCAAGATGGAAGACATTATTAATCGCGGCGGCGGCAACCTGATTGTCGAGCTGTATAACCGTGAAGGCCATGACAAAGCCGCCACGCCGGTGACGGTTTCCCTGGACGGCATCCGGCAAACCCATGCGGCGGGTTCGCAGATCAGGCTTTCCCCTGGTGAAAGTGTCACGCTCGTCGCGGGCGTCTGGCACAGCTTCTGGGGCGAAAACGGCTTTGGTGACGTGCTGGTGGGGGAAGTCTCCATGCCCAACGATGATGACAACGACAACGTCTTCCTGACGCCGCTGGCGCGTTTCAACGACCTTGACGAGGATGAGGAACCCCAGAGGCTGCTTTGTAACGACTATTCCCGCTGGCTCACCTTGAGGAGTGAATGATGGCTTTGATTTCTCTGGCACAGGGGCTGGCGCATGCCCAGCAACAGGGTTATGCGCTGGGCGCGTTTAATGTCCTGGACAGCCATTTCCTGCGTGCGCTGTTTGATGCGGCAGAGCGACAGCGCTCGCCGTTTATTATCAACATTGCCGAAGTGCATTTTAAGTACGTCACGCTCGATCAGATCGCTGAGGCGATCCGTTTTGAAGCCGCGAAGCATACTGTTCCGGTGGTGCTGAACCTGGATCATGGCTTGCACTTTGAGGCGGTGATGCAGTCGATTCGTCTCGGGTTCACCTCGGTGATGTTTGATGGTTCGACCCTGAGCTATGAAGAGAACATTCGCCAGACGCGGGAAGTGGTTCGCGCCGCACATGCCGTCGGCGTTTCCGTTGAGGCAGAGCTGGGCGCAGTCGGGGGTGATGAAGGCGGCGCACTGTTTGGGGAAGCGGACAGCGAGAAATTTACCGATCCGCGACTGGCCGCTGAATTTGTGCGCGAAACCGGCATTGATACGCTGGCGGTCGCCATTGGTAATGCGCACGGCAAATACAAAGGGGAACCCAAACTGGATTTTGACCGGCTGGCGGCGATTCGTCAGCAAACCGGTGTACCGCTGGTGCTGCACGGCGGGTCGGGCATCAGCGACGCGGATTTCCGTCGGGCAATCTCACTCGGTATTCACAAAATTAACTTTTACACCGGCATGTCTCAGGCGGCCCTTGACGCGGTGGAACGCAGCCTGGCCTCGCGCAATACCCGTTATGATGAGTTCGCAGAGTTACTGATGGCGGTGGAAAAGGCGATTTGTGAAACCGTTATGCAGCAGATGAACATTTTCGGCAGCGCAGGCCAGGCGTAAATGGCAACGCGAAGCGGCATTCTGGCCGCAGGTGTCATGCTGGTGGATTATGTGCATCGCATCAGCCACTGGCCGGAACAGGGCTGGCTGACCGAAATACAGCACAGCGAAAAGGCCGCAGGTGGCGCGCCGCTCAATGTTCTGCTCACGCTGTCGCGCATGCAGTGCACACTGCCGCTGGCGGCGATTGGCCTGCTCGGCAATGACGCCGATGGCGATTTTCTGCTGGCTATGATGAAAGCGGCGCAGATTGACTACCGGTTAGTACAGCGCACCGACGACAAGCCTACAGCGATGACCCAGGTGATGACGACCCCGGACGGACAACGGACTTTTTTCTTTTCACCCGGCGCCAACAGCTTACTGGACAGACCGCACTTCGCCGCCGTCGATGACGCACAGCGCATCTTTCATCTGGGGTATTTGCTGCTGCTGGAAACGCTGGACGGCGTGGACAGTGAATTTGGTACCCGCAGCGCCCGGTTGCTGGCACACATGCAGCAGCGGGGCTATTTCACGTCCCTGGATCTGGCTTCCCGCGCGGGCGATTACCGCCCTCAGGTGCTGCCCGCCTTACGCTGGCTGGATTATCTGGTGATTAATGAACTGGAAGCGCAGGCGTTGTCAGGCGTGCTGTTACGTGATGGCCGCGGCATTCAGCCGCCCGCCGCTTTTGCCCGTGCCGCGCAGTGGCTGGCGGAGCAGGGCGTGCGTCAGCGTGTTGTCATCCATGCGCCCGAGGGCGCATGGGGACGTGAAGCGGACGGCGAAGGTGTCTGGCAGCCCGCCTGGCAGCTGGCACCCGACGCCATTGTGGGCAGCGTCGGAGCGGGTGATGCGTTTTGTGCGGGCGTGCTGTTTGCCAGCCATGAAGGCGAGGATATGGTCTCGACGCTGAAACTGGCCCATACCTGCGCCTGTTTTAATCTGCGTGCCGCCAATGCGACAGACGGCATTCGCCCCTTGCGCGACATGCGTGAATGGATGGCTCAGGCGGTTTGTGTGGAAAGTCCCAGCCCTTCAGGTTTGACCACATCGGCAGAAAAAACATAGCCCAGCCCGCGGATAGTGCGGATCAGGCCGGGCTGATGCGGATTGGCTTCAATTTTACGACGTAACCGCATGATCAGCACATCGATCGTGCGGTCAAAGACATCCATCGTCTCGCTGTGGGTCAGTTCTAATAACTGATCGCGTGTCAGGACCTTACGTGCATGCCGTACCATGGCGCGTAACAAAGTATATTCCCCCTGCGTCAGGGGAACCGTTTCGCGTTGAGGATTGAGTAACTGGCAGCGCGCTTCATCAAGCACCCAGCCATTGAAGCGCCAGCCTGACTGCGCGTCATCACTGGTTGCGGCACGTCCGCTGCGTCTGAGGGCGGCGCGTGCGCGGGCCACGACCACGCGGGGATTGAATGGTTTAGCAATATAGTCGTCCGCGCCCATCTCCAGACCCACGACCATCTCCGATTCCGATCCCATGCCGGTCAGCATGATTACGAGGATATCAGGCCGTTGACGCTGCAACTGCTGGAGCACCAGCAATCCATTGGTATCAGGCAACATCATATCCAACATTACCAGCGTGATGTCCGGGTGAGCACTGACCATCGCCAGCGCCTCTTTACCCTGATGACAACGATAAACCCGTAAAGCATGTTCACTGAGCGCGTCCTGCAACAGATCGCAGACCGCAGGATCATCATCCACCACCAGAACTGCTGGCTTCATTGTGTGACCTCAATGTTACTAAAGAGTTAATTTCGAGTTTACACATTCCCCTTTTGCCTGCAGGTTAATGCGGCTGAAACGTGACCAGCGTCGCCTCACAAAGTGTTGAAGCGTGCGTCAGAACCCTTTTTTCGCCTTTTCGGCACCGAAAGGAAAACGTTTGCGCATTTAGGGGGCAATGCACCATAATCGCGCCCTGATTCGGTTCAGAATTCTCTTAAGGCTCGTTTGCGCTTATTCAGGTAATCGATTGCGTGTCGGACTGGCACAGCAATTGCTTAAGCCTTAGCAATTGCTCACATGACAAAGGAAAGCAACCCCGGTTTTTAGCAGGCCTGCAACGGCGCGGGCCAGCCGTCGGCATTACCACAAACAGCATGATAATAACTTTGGCAAGAGAGCACGTACCTGAGTGACGTCTCTATCATCGAGAGATAATGATGTTAGAAAAACTATTTAAATTAAAAGCGCACAACACAACGGTTCGCACCGAAATCATCGCCGGGATCACGACCTTTCTGGCAATGGCTTATATCCTGTTCGTTAACCCCAGTATTTTAGGGGCGACCGGCATGGACAAAGGTGCGGTCTTCGTTGCGACCTGTCTGGCGGCAGCAATTGGTTCTGTGTTGATGGGACTGATTGCCAACTATCCTATCGCCCTGGCACCGGGAATGGGCCTGAATGCCTTCTTCACGTATACCGTTGTGCTGCACATGGGCTACACCTGGCAGATTGCGCTGGGCGCGGTATTTCTGTCTGCGGTTATCTTCTTTGCGTTATCAATCTTTAAAATTCGCGAATGGATTATCAAAAGCATTCCGTTGCCGTTGCGTGCGGGGATTGCCGCCGGTATTGGTCTGTTCCTGGCGATTATCGCGCTGGAAGGGGCGGGAATCGTCGTCGACAATCCGGCCACGCTGGTAGGAATTGGTGATTTGACCAAGCCTGGACCACTGCTGGCGATGTTAGGTTTTATCATCATCGTCGTGCTGGAGGCGCGCCGTGTGACGGGCGCGGTTTTGATTGGCATTCTGATCATTACCTTTATCTCCATGGGAATTGGCCTGACGCCGTTTGGCGGCGTATTTTCTGCCCCGCCGTCCATCGCCCCGACGTTTATGCATCTGGATATCGCGGGTGCGTTTAACGTGGGTCTGATTAGCGTGATTTTTGCGTTCCTGTTTGTCGACGTGTTTGATAACACGGGAACGCTGCTGGGCGTGACCAAACGTGCCGGACTGGCTGACGAAGAGGGCAACGTGCCTAAAATGGGGCGCGCGCTTGTGGCGGACAGTGCGGCGGCGCTGTTTGGTTCTCTGCTGGGAACGTCCACGACCACCAGCTATGTCGAATCGGCTGCAGGCGTCAGCGCCGGTGGCCGTACCGGATTAACGGCTGTGGTAGTGGCGGTGCTGTTTTTACTGGCGCTGTTCTTTTCACCCCTGGCTTCCAGCGTGCCGGTTTACGCCACGGCACCCGCACTGCTCTTTGTGGCTGTGCTGATGACCTCAGGCCTGGCCGAGATCGACTGGAAAGACATTACTACTGCGGCTCCTGTTACGGTGACGGCCCTGACCATGCCATTAACGTATTCCATTGCAAACGGTATCGCTTTCGGCTTTATTACCTGGACCGTGGTGAAACTGCTGAGTGGACGGACGAAAGAAATTAATGCGGCGCTGATTATTCTTTCCCTGCTGTTTGTCATTAAGCTCGGCTGGTTGAGTGCATAATTAACTTCACCGTTACAGCATATTAAATATGCTGTAACGGTTTTAGCGTTATATTTCGCGTCGATGCATCACCATGCTGATTCAGCTTTTTCAATCGTTGTGCATTCTCTTCCAAAATGAATATGAACTGCCTTTTCTTAACGCCTTTCACCTCTTACTCTCCGACAACACCTTCTGAATAAGGCGGCACGCTGGTTTTATTTTGCGTTCTTATTCAATCAGGTAATGTTTATTGTGCGGGACTTTGCTTCAATAACGTCGAAGCAGGTCGTGAATAACGTTAACGGATGCATGTAATCCGCCTGTCAGGGACCGATAATGGGCAACCTTTGTGTAAAACGGGATCGCGGAAAGCCAAACGTAATCGACCGTCATTGCGGGACGGGAGGCAAAACAATGGAAAATTTTGAAAAGCGCTTTGAGCGACTGGAGCAAGACAGCCATCAGATGAAAATTGATCTGGCGCTGTTCAGTGGGCGCGCGACGGCATTTGCGACGAAAACCGATCTTGAAATACTGCGCTCAGAGCAAACGCTGTTTCACGTTGAAATGCTTCAGCGATTCACTAGCCTGGAAGAAAATGTAGAACACGTCGCTAGTCAGTTTGCCGGTATTGAGAACAGGCAGGATCGTATTGACAGCAAAATTTTTGAAATCAATAAGGTATTAGTCGACGTTACTAACCGGTTTAACAGCATTGACGCCACCTTCTCGGTTGTCATAGCGAAATTTGATGATACTGACAGCCGATTTGATGGGACAGATAAGCGGCTAGACGGACTTGACTGTCGGTTCGATGGTGTGGACATGTGGCTTGATGGTGTGGATAAGCGGCTGAACGGACTCGACTGTCGGCTTGATGGTGTGGACAAGCGGTTCGACGGACTCGACTGTCGGCTCGATAGCGTGGACAAGCGGTTCGACGGACTCGACTGTCGGCTTGATGGTGTGGATAAGCGGCTGGACGGACTCGACAGTCGGCTTGACGGTGTGGATAAGCGGCTGGACGGCATCGACAGTCGGCTTGATGGCGTGGATAAGCGGCTGGACGGACTCGACTGTCGGCTCGATGGCGTGGATAAGCGGCTAGACGGAATCGACTATCGCCTTGATGGCATTGATAAACGACTCGACGGAATGGATCGTCGCTTCGACAAGGTGGATCAGCGATTCGACAAGGTGGATGAGCGATTCGATAAGCTGGATGCGCGATTTGAAAGCCTGAATAATCGCCTTATCTGGACATTTATGGTCCCGGCTATTCTGGCTGTGTTTGCCTGGTTTATAAATACTGCCGTACTGAACGCAGCCTGATTCAGCAGAAACGGAGAAGGGATGACGGCATTAATGTGAAAGAGACTCACCCTTAATACCGTCTTTGATTTTACTCTTTAACGGAACGGGGGTTCGTTAAACGTTCGCAGTTTACGCGAATGTAACTTGTCACCCTCAGCCCGTAACAGCTCTACCGCCTGAATCCCAATCTGCAGGTGTTCAGAGATGGCGCCGTCGTAAAAGCGATTCGCCTGACCGGGCAGCTTAATTTCGCCGTGTAACGGTTTATCGGAAACACAGAGTAACGTACCATAAGGCACCCGGAAGCGGTAACCCTGGGCGGCAATGGTGGCACTTTCCATATCCACCGCCACAGCGCGGCTGAGATTAAAGCGCAGGGCCGAAGCCGAGTAACGCAGCTCCCAGTTACGGTCATCGGTGGTGACAACAGTACCGGTGCGCAGGCGCTCTTTGACTTCTTCGCCGGGCATACCGCTGACCGATTTGGTGGCATCGTAGAGGGCGCGCTGAACTTCGGCGATGCTGGGAATCGGGATATCCGGTGGCAGCACGCTATCCAGTACATGATCGTCACGCAAATACGCATGGGCCAGCACGTAATCTCCAATACGCTGACTTTCGCGCAGGCCGCCGCAGTGACCTATCATCAGCCAGGCATGAGGGCGAATGACGGCAAGGTGATCGCAGATGGTTTTGGCATTGGAAGGACCCACACCGATATTGATCAGCGTGATGCCGCGACGATGCGGTGACGTCAGATGCCAGGCAGGCATCTGATGTTTTTTCCAGGCCAGATCGGACAGCATCGCGTCATTGTTTTCCGTGTCAGCCGTCAGGATGACATCTCCGGCGCATACCAGGCTGTCAAACGGGGTTGACGGATCGCGTACCTGTTCGATGGCCCAGCGGACGAATTCATCCACATAACGCGTGTAGTTGGTAAACAACACGAACGGCTGAAAATACTCCACAGCCGTGCCGGTATAGTGGCGCAGGCGTGCCAGCGAAAAGTCGGTGCGCAGCGCATCAAAGTGGGAAAGGGGAAAGGTGGCGTCAGCATGAAACAAGCCATCTGCCGTCTCATCCCCAATCTGCGAGAGTTCAGTCGTGGGAAAATGACGGGCTATGCCGGCGCTCATGGTCCGGTCCAGCGACAGGTCAGAGCCGTCTATTACATACGGGTAGGGAATCTCCTGCTGTGACGGGCCGACTTCGATGTCCACGTCGTACTCTTTTTCCAGCATCGCCAGCTGTTCTGAAATGTAATGACGAAGCAAAGCGGGGCGGGTGACGGTGGTGCTGTAACTGCCTGTATGTGTAAATCGGCCCCATGCACGCGTGCGATTCTGTTGCGGTCCGTCTCCCTGCCAGGTAATGCGTAATTCAGGATAAACAAACAGGCCTTGCTCACGCGCGGCGGGGTCCGGCAGCACGCCTTCTTCCGTGTAGGCCTTGATGGACGCACGAAGCGCATCGACGGCGTCATTGTAAAGTTGCTCAAGCGCATCGAGTGCCTGTTCGCGTGTCAGCTTTTTCCGTTGGGCTGGCATAACTTCTCCTTTCAGGTTCTTACCACAATGCTCCTCAGCTTAGCGGTTTTAACAACGGATTGGGTGAAGAATCTATGATCGCGCGCATTTTGCGGCTGCCTGTTATGGGCGAGGCTAGTGGGCATCATGCGGCACTGAGTAAAAAAACGGATTAACCCGACAGCATCAGGATGTGCAGGGCAGCAATGGCTTTCGCTAAGGCAAGAGGGTGGACCGGAGCATGGCAGCACCGATTCGGCGCGACTAAAGGCGAGAGCAGAAAAGTGTGTAACGATGATTTAACAGGAATGCAAAACGTTTTGCATATTTCACTTTACGCTACCATCATTAGAGTTCTTTCCCGACATGTTCATATTTGGTACTCCTTTGCAAAATCCCGGCGTAGCAGTGGTGCAGGCGATTAAGCGCACGGCGTGGTATCCGAAACGTCGCGCTTACCGCACGCTGTACTGGCGTGAAATTTCGCCTCTTGCAGTTCCTATCTTTTTTGAAAATGCCTGTGTGCTACTGATGGGCGTGTTAAGTACCTTCCTGGTGAGCTGGCTGGGCAAAGAAGCCATGGCCGGCGTCGGGCTGGCAGACAGCTTCAACATGGTCGTCATCTCCTTTTTTGCCGCCATCGACCTGGGAACCACGGTAGTGGTCGCGTTTAGCCTGGCCAGACGCAATGGTAAACGGGCCCGCGCCGCAACACGGCAGTCGCTGGCAATGATGACGGTATTAGCCCTGGTGCTGGTTATCGCCATTGAGTTCTGGGGGCATCTGATTATTGACGCCATCGCAGGCGCAGCAGAACCGAAAGTGAAAGCCCTGGCACTCAGCTATCTGCAGGTTTCCGCATGGAGTTATCCGGCGGCGGCCATTACGCTGATTGGTAGCGGTGCGCTGCGTGGGGCAGGGAACACGAAAATACCGATGCTGATTAACGGTGGGATGAATATTCTTAACATCGTTATCAGCAGTGTGCTGATTTATGGCTGTTTTTCATGGAAGGGGCTGGGCTTTGTGGGGGCCGGATTAGGGCTGACAATTACCCGCTACATTGGCGCAATAGCGGTCATCTACGTGTTAATGATTGGCTTCAACGCCTCACTGAGAATTTCGCTGTCCAGCTATTTCAGGCGTTGGAACAGCAGTATTTTATTTGAAGTCTTAAGCATCGGTGTGCCGGCCAGTATTGAATCCGTGCTGTTTAACGGCGGGAAGTTACTGACACAGGTCTTTGTGGCGGGCATGGGTACCAACGAAATTGCCGGCAATTTTATCGCGTTTTCAATCGCCTCACTGATTAACCTGCCTGGTAATGCGCTGGGATCGGCGTCGACCATTATTACGGGAAAACGCTTAGGTAAATACCAGGTTTTTCAGGCAGAGCGGCAAATCAAGCACGTCTATCTGTTGGCTACAATCTGTCTGACAGGCGTTGCTGCACTGACCATACCGCTGGCGGGGCTGCTGGCACGCTTCTACACCAGCGATCCGGAAGTGATTAGCGTCACCAAACACCTTATCTGGCTGAATGCCCTGTTTATGCCGATTTGGGCCGCCTCCTGGGTGCTCCCCGCCGGCCTGAAGGGCGCGCGTGATGCCCGTTATACGATGTATGTATCGATGTTCAGTATGTGGTGCGCAAGGGTTGTTATTGGTTATCTGCTGGGCATTGAACTCGGTATGGGCGTGATTGGTGTCTGGCTGGGCATGTTCCTTGACTGGACGGTGCGCGGCGGATTTTTCTGGTGGCGGCTGAAAAGCGGGAAATGGCTTAATAACTACCGCAAGATGCTCGCCAGGGCAGAATCCACCTGAATACCTTCAGCCCACCCGTTTGTGAGAAGTGATGATGCGTGGCAGCTTCGCGCCGCGCATCATCACAGTCTGTTTTAATACTGCCACGCTTTTCATTTACCTGCCTCTACACAGGTTTCGTCATTCGTCAGGACGGTTCTGTGCCCACTTTTCCCGCAAAGCGGACGAAATGCGTTCGAATCCGGGGCCGCGCGCATCGCCTTCGGGTAGGAATACTCTTAAATTTAACGCCATTGCTTCGTTCAAATCTTTGATTAATATGGGTTATTGATTTTGTTTCAGAAAGGCCAGGCAGCCAAATTTGACTTAATTTCTCTTTTCAACTTACGCATCGCGTTTGAGCTGACGGTTTTCTCAGCTTTCAGGGCCATCCGGCACCTTAAAATATTCATCTGGCTTAAGCTTTTATACTAAAGGATAGGGGCGCTGAGACCATAGATGAGTATCAGACGTACGAAATGTGCAGGTTTCACCGTATTGTCATCTGTTTGAGTTAGTAAAAAACATAAATACTATTACTTAGTTACGTAACTGGGAGCTGTATTGAATTTTTCAAGGCAATATGTAAAGCTGTGTAAGATGTTAATAAATGGAAAAGAACTTTACACAGGCGAGCAGGATGTACAGGCTCGTGCGGTAGCTATGGTGCTGCATATTTTTTTGTAACCCATTGATTTATTGCTATTTGTGTGAGATCGACTGGAATTTAAGCAGGATGTTACCATTCTCCCCACACGAATAACGATTAACCAGCCCCGTTAAGTTTAACGATTACCTAACAAAAATCGTGTCTTACCAAAACATAATCAGGCTGCTTTAATACCGTTTGCTTTTAGGAATGGGTCAGTTTGCTGAATGTATTTGGTGAAATTCAGCCGACCCGCTTCTCCGGTCATCAGGTTTTATGAACTGTGCCTATACTGTTCATGCTCATCGTATAAAATTTACACTCAATCAACGCTCCTATTCAGGCAACTTGTATTGTTAATCAATGACTTGGCGTCATCTGGCGTCCAGTTGACGTTGTGCAACAATACGACGCGCTGACCACCGGCCAAAGGCCACTTTTTTGGGTATTAATGGAACTAAATATGAAAAAAATGGTGAACTTTCGAATTGCATTAAGCCTGATGTTTGTTTTTGCTGTTGCAGGCTGTAAAACACCGCCAAAAATGACAGATGACACAATGGTCACCAATACCGTTGATGGCACTACCCTGATTCACCGTCATGCCGTAGCTGCGCCTGCACAGTTCACCGCCGTCAATGAGAGTTACCGTGCCCTGTATCCTGCCTCTGTGATGACACGCCCGGATTTTGGCGGCAAGGTCGTGGAAACGCTGAAAACGGGTGAAACCTATACCGTTGTGGGTCAGGTAGAAAATAACTGGCTGGCACTGGGCGAAGAAGCTGACGCGGTTTCACCACCCGCAACTGACGCGAAAGCCACCGACAGTAAGGGCGCCGCGCCTCAGGCACCGACCAATGCGGTCAAAGTCATTGGCTATGTGCCTTTCCGGGCAGTGGTAAAAAGCGATTTATACGACCAAACCATCAAAGCCGATCAGCCTAAGCGTCGTGCGCGTGCCGCCGCGAAGAAAAAGACCTGCGTCTCTGTTGATGGCAACAGCCAGGCCTGCCAGAACAGCAATAACGGTACCTGGATCATTAACTAAGTCAGGGGCAGGGAGGGGCAGATATGGCACATACCCACTTGCGCGCTGGCCTGAAAAAATGGCTCTGGCCCTTCCTGCTACTTCTGCTGACCGCATGCAGTAGCAGTAAGCCCGATATCGCGCGCTACAACCTGAATTTTCAGGCGCATCCCCCCATCAACGCCGGCGCGCCGCTCAAAGTGCGCGTCATGCTGTTGACGTCGGATGCCGAGTTTATGTCCGCTGATTTCTTCACATTACAGAATCAACCCGCGACCGCATTAGGCAATACGCTGCTTAACAGTCAGCAGTTTTTCCTGATGTCCGGTCAGCTCAGTAAAACGCTGAGTGCGAAAAGCCTGCCTGAGGCACGGTTTATCGGCATCATGGCGGAATATCAAAAGCTGGATGGCAAAGTGTGGCGGCTGGCGCTGCCTTTCCCGGACAGCGACAGCAGTTCATTCTGGCAGTTCTGGAAAAGCAATGATGGTGAGCTAAACGCCAACATTATTGTTGACGATGCCGGTATGCGTCCCGTTAAGCAATAACACCGTCTTCAAAGGATGATTATGAACAGAGCCGAAAAGGTTGTTTGGGCGGAAGGGATGTTTTTGCGTCCTCACCATTTCCAGCAGGCAGAAAATTTTCTGCAAAGCTCGCTGCGTGAATGGGGCCAGTCGCAACGTCCTTACATTTGGGGATTTTTCGATCTCGAATTTGATGAAGCGCTGTTACGGCAGGGCAAGCTGGCGCTCAATGCCGCCAGTGGATGTCTGCCGGATGGGACGTTTTTTGCTTTCAGCCAGCCCCAGCAAGGTCCAGCCCCATTAGACGTGCCCGCGAATATTGACCGGGCGAAAGTGGTGCTGGCCATCCCCGCGCGGCGTAATGGCCGCGAAGCGGTAACGTTTGAAGATGCGCCAGATTCTCTGGCGCGCTACCTCGCCTGGGAAGCGGAAGTCGAAGATGACAACGCGCAGGCTGTTGGCACCGCCACTGTCCAGTTTGGCAAGCTTCGCCTGCGGTTAATGCTGGAGCAGGATCTGACCGCAGAGTGGACGGCCATGGGCGTGGCGCAGATTGTTGAAAAACGCAGTGACAACCACATTCGTTTAGACAATGACTACATCCCTCCTACCTTAACGCTTGCAGGCAGTCGTCCGCTTCAGAGCATGATGACGGATTTGCACGGTATGATTCAGCAGCGCAGCCAGCAACTGAGCCAGCGCGCGCCAGGTACCGGGCGTTTTAACAGTGCAGATATGGTGGATTTCATGCTGCTGGCGCTCCTTAATCGCCAGTTGGGGCTGCACGCTCATCTGCAGCACCTGCCGTTACTGCATCCTGAAACGCTCTACAGCCACTGGTTACAACTGGCCGCGGAACTGGCAACCTGGACGCAGGCCCGTACGCCTGACGCGCTTCCCGTTTACGATCACGATGATCTGCAAGGTTGCTTTTCGCGCCTCACCCTGTTGCTGCGTCAGGGGCTGTCGCAGGTCATGGAAGAGAGCGCCATTCAACTGCCACTGACGCAGCGTTCACACGGCCTGAACGTCGCCACCGTGCCAGACAACAGCATGGTGCGTGAATTTGGCTTTGTGCTGGCCGTCAAGGCAAGCGTTCCCGCCGATGCACTCAAAACCCATTTCCCGGCACAGATGAAGGTCGCGCCTGTGACCAAAATTCGCGATCTCGTGCAGTTGCAGCTTCCGGGGCTGGCCCTGAGAGCCATGCCTGGCGCGCCCCCGCAAATCCCCTGGCACGCCGGATACAGCTATTTTGAGTTGGATAAAAACAGCGAGCTGTGGCAGGAGATGGAACGATCGGGTGCCTTCGCGCTGCACCTTGCCGGTGAGTTTCCGGGCCTGAACATGGAGTTCTGGGCCATTCGCAGTCAGTCAGAATAATTCAAACTGAGCAGGCATGATGCAGGAACAAAACAAACCGAACAGTGATGCTTTTCAGCAGGAGTTAAGTCTGAGCCATCAGAACACGCTGGTGGCCGCAGCTAATCCGCTGATCAACGCCATTCCCCAGATTCGTCACTCGGTATCGCACGACGATCCCGCCCGTTTACGCCAGCAACTTATCGAACAGATTCGTCGTTTCGAGCTGGCCTGTCAGCAGTCGGGTCTGAGCTACGAAGTGATCGTTGGCGCACGTTACTGCCTGTGTACGGCGCTGGACGAAGCCGCTGCGCTGACGCCCTGGGGCAGCCGCGGTGTGTGGACCAGTAATGGCTTGCTGGTAACTTTTCACAACGAAACCTGGGGTGGCGAAAAGTTTTTCCAGCTGCTGGCTAAACTGTCACAAAATCCGCGACAGCATATTCTGTTACTGGAGCTGATTTATTTCTGTCTGGTGCTGGGGTTCGAAGGGCGCTACCGCGTACTCGACAACGGGCGTTCACAGCTGGACACCATTAAACAGCGCCTGCTGCAGATGATCCGAAGCGTCAGGGGAAGTTTTGCCGCTGCGCTTTCGCCACATCCTACCGATCAACCGGTGTTGCGCAAACTGTGGCGACCAATGATTCCGCTGTGGGCCTGTGCCGCGCTGGCGGGCCTGGCGGCCTGCCTGTTCTACATTGTGCTTAACTGGCGGCTGGGGGATTATACCTCGCCGGTGCTGGCCAAAATTTATCAGACGACACTGCCCGAAGTGCAGATTCGAAATCCGGCACCGCCGCCGCCGCCGTCACTGAACCTGAAGTCCTTCCTCAAACCAGAAATCGATGAAGGCCTGGTCGCGGTGCGTGACGAGGCCGATCAGAGCGTGGTGACGCTGAAAGGAGACGGCTTATTCGCCTCTGGATCAACGGAAGTTCGTGGGCGTTATGATGCGGTGATTCAGCGCATTGCCGAGGCCATGAACAACGTCAGCGGGAAAATCCTGGTCGTGGGATACAGCGATAACGTGCCGATTCGCAGTGCACGTTTTGCGTCGAACTACGAGCTGTCGCTGGCTCGCGCTCAGTCCGTTCAGAACCTGTTGCAAAAACAGCTGGCCAATCCGTCACGTGTCAAAGCGGAAGGGCGGGGCGAAACGCACCCGCTGGTGCCTAATAACAGTGCAGAGAACCGCGCCCGCAACCGTCGTGTTGAAATCACGCTGCAGGTCGCACCTGACACGACGAAAGCTGAACTTAACGGCCTGGCAAGAGGGAACTAATCCATGCTGAATGTCCTGTTTTCGATACTGACCAGCCGCCTGGCGTGGGGCTTCGTCGGTATCACAGCGTTATCATTTATCATTTGGGTCATCGGCCCGGTGTTCTCGATAGTGGATTCCCGGCCGCTGGAGTCTGAACAGAACCGCATGATCAGTATTGCGCTGCTGTATGTGGTCTGGGGCCTGAGTCAGGCGATTCCACGTCTGTATAACTACTGGCTGAACCGCAAACTGATGTCCAGTCTGGAGACCAGCAAACCGGACGCACCTGAGGAAGAGCGCAAACGCCTGACCAGTGAGGATCAGGTGCTTGCCAGCCGCTTCTCTGAAGCGACAGAAATGCTAAAAAAGGCGCATTTTCAGCGCCAGAGCAGCAAAGGCGCCCCTTTCTGGGCGCAGCGCTTCAGCCATCAGTACCTGTACCAACTGCCGTGGTACATGATTATCGGTGCGCCTGGCGCGGGTAAAACGACGGCGCTGGTGAATTCCGGTTTGCAGTTTCCGTTGGCCGATAAATTTGGCAAAGCGGCCTTACGCGGTATTGGCGGAACACGAAACTGCGACTGGTGGTTTACAAATGAAGCTGTCCTGCTGGATACCGCAGGACGCTATACCACGCAGGAAAGTCAGCAGGAGCGTGATGCCAGTGAATGGCACCATTTTCTGGCGCTGCTGCGCAAATACCGTGGCCGTCAGCCTGTAAACGGCGTCATTGTGACACTCAGCGTGGCTGATCTGTTGTCGCAATCGCCCGACGCCATGCGTAATCAGGCGATGGCGCTGCGTCAGCGCCTGATGGAACTTCACGATCAACTGGGCATTCGCTTTCCGGTTTATGTGCTGGTCACTAAAGCTGACCTGTTAAAAGGTTTCCGCAGTTATTTTGCCAGCCTGGATAAAACACAGCGCGAACAGATCTGGGGATTTACCTTCCCATGGGCGAAAGCCTCGACAGCGGATTTCGAACTGAGCAGCCAGTTCCAGCAGGAATATGCTCTGTTGCAACAGCGGCTGGATGCCGGGCTGGCGGATGTTCTGCTGGCGGAAAGTGATGCGCAGGCGCGGGCAGAAAGTTATCTGTTCCCACAAGAATTTGCCGCGCTGCGCCCACAGTTGGCTGAAGCGCTGGATATTCTCTTTGCCCGTTCTGATTTCGAAACGCAGTTTGCGCCGCGCGGGATCTATTTCGCCAGCGGCACCCAGGAAGGGCTGCCATTTGACCGTGTGATGGGCGAACTGACACGTGCACTGCACTTGCCGGGCCAGCAGCAGGGCGAGTCAGGTAGCTGGGACAAGGTGGATAAAGAGGCCCCGATTCCGCAGAACAAAGGCCAGAGTTTCTTCCTGAAAGGGGTGCTTGAAAACGTCATCTTTCAGGAGTCGGGCCTGGCAGGCAGCAATCGCTGGTGGGAACTCCGTAATCGCGTAGGGCTCTGGTCGGGCTACCTGGCCTTGCTTATCCTGGTGCTGATTGCGGGGACATTGTGGCTGATCAGCTATAACAAAAATAAAACTTATCTGCAGGAGATGGCGGCCAAAACGCCGCAGGTCGAGCAACTGGGTGACAAACTGCAAAAAGAGGTGAACGGTAACCTGTTTGCGCTGGTCCCTTATCTCAACACGCTGTTGCACCTGCCGGAAAGCGCGTCTTTTTCCCTGGAGCATCCGCCGCTGACGCGTCGCATGGGACTGTATCGGGGTACGGAAGTGAGTGACGCCACGCAGGCGTTATACAATCGCGCACTTAAACAACTGTTGATGCCACAAGTGGCGCAAAATATTACCCGCTGGTTACGCAATGACAACGGCAGCGATGCCGATTACAGCTATGAAGCCCTGAAGGCTTATCAGATGCTGTATCAGCCAAAGCACTATGACGGTAAGTTTCTTCAGGCGTGGATGATGTTAAATATCTCCCGTGAACTGCCTCAGGATGTGACGCAGGCGGAGGTGAAACAGCTGGCGTGGCACCTGCAGCAGTTGCTGGAAACACAGATCCAGTCCTCGCCCTATGCGAAGGATGACGCGCTGGTAAAGCGCGAGCAGGCGCTGATTAGTCAGATGCCGCTGTCACAGCGCGTTTACGGACGCCTGAAACGCCTGCTGGAACGCGATAGTGCATTGTCATCCGTGACCCTGGCTGCCCTGGGTGGGCCGCAAAGCGAACTGGTGTTCTCACGTAAAAGCGGTAAATCCGTGAATGAAGGCGTGTCCGGACTTTTCACGCCCGACGGCTACTGGAACCACGTTGATAAAGAGATCGCCCCCGTTACGGATGCCCTCTACAAGGATGATATCTGGGTGCTGGGTGGCGAAACGGCCCATGAAGACAGCAAACAAACCGATATGGCGGTGCGTCAGCTGTATATTCAGGACTATATTCGCCAGTGGGAGCAGTTTCTCAGCGATATCCAGCTCAACAGCAGTGCCGATTTAACGCAGCGTATTAATACCGCACGTCTGTTATCCAGTAACCATTCCCCGCTGCGGCAACTGGTTATTAATTTGAGTAAACAGCTCACGCTGACGCGGGCACAACCTGACGACAAGAGCGCGAAAAATGCCGCAGCCGCGTCAGATAACAGTGCCACGCGCACGTTACAGGCACTGTTTACCTCGCCGCGCTCGAATGGTGAACAGGGTGCGGTGCAGCAAACGCCTGAACAAGCGGTAACGGCCCATTTCGCACCGATTATCGAACTGGCACAGCCATTGCAGCAGGGCAGCAAAGTGCTGGCCGTGGATGATTTCCTGAAGCAGATTGACGACCTCTATCGTTACCTCACGGCCGTACAAGACGCGGCGAACAGCGGAATGCCACCGCCGTCCAGTGATGCGATCAGCCGTCTGCAGGCCAGCGCGGGTCGTTTGCCTGGCTCGCTGCAAAATATGGTCTCCGGTATGGCTGTCGGTGCCAGCAGTGATGCACAGCGTCGCGATATGGATAACGTCCGCAAGCGCATTACCATGGAAGTTGGCAGTTTCTGTCGCCAGGCGATTGCCGGCCGCTATCCTTTAGTGCGCAACGCGCGAAGTGAAGTCACGCCTGACGACCTGGCGCGCATGTTTGCGCCAGGCAGCGGACTGATGGACAGCTTCTTCCGGGACAATCTGGCCAGTAAAGTGGATACCACCCGCGCGGCATGGCGTTTCACGCCGGGCATTGATGGTAAAACGTTACCGGGGGGCGAAGCGCTGCTGCGTCCGTTCCAGCAGGCTCAGTCGATTCGCGATGCGTTTTTTGCCAATGGTGCCACCACGCCTTCTTTCCGCGTGACGTTGCGCACGGTAAAAATGGACAACGACATTCTTAATATGACGCTGGACGTGGACGGGCAAATCTTACGCTACAGTCATGGTCCACAGGCGGTGCAGTTAGTCAGCTGGCCCGGTCCGGGGGGAACCAGTCAGGTGCGCATGCAACTGGGCCTGACGAATGGCACAACCTCCACGCTGACCACCAGCGGGCCATGGGCGCTTAATCGCTTCTTTGACCGCGCACAGGTCACCTCGGTCGGTGGGCTGACGCGCGAAGCCAGCTTTAATGTGGACGGCCATAATGTGACGTTGTCCTTTACGCCGGGCAGCATCAGGAACCCCTTCCAGCTCCCTGCATTTAGCTGTCCCTGAAACAGGATCTGACTATGACTCAATACGCAGCACCTGGCTGGTACGGCAAACTGCCCAGTTCGGGTGATTTCGTAAAACGACGTTTCCCCGATACCCTGCAGCGCCAGTGGTCGAACTGGTTTCAGGTAGGATTGCATCACTGGCAAACCAGTGCGGAAGGCGAGCATTCCGCGTCACGGGCCTTTCTCAAAGCACCCGTGTGGAATTTTGTCATACCGCCCATGTTAGGTACGCAACTGATTCAGATGGGCTGCCTGACCGCCGCCCGCGACAGCGTCGGGCGACATTATCCGCTCTGTGCGTTGCGCTACTTTACGCCAACGGAATGGGCCCCGTTACTGCTGGCCCGCGCCGGTGACTGGTATCACCAGATGGGCAATACCTTATTGCGGGCGGTTCAGGAGGGGGGCACGCCCGAGCAGTTTGATCAGGCGTTGTTAAGTATTCCCCTTCCACAGCCTCAGGAAGGCGAAGCCTCATCGGATATCTTATCGGTGATCGGCAGCGGGGAGAATAATGCCTCCACCCTGAGCTGGAATTTGCCATCACAGAGTTTTGATCCCCAGTTTCAAAGCAGTTTTTGGTGGACCAATCAGAGCGACGGTTTTCCGCTTTATACCCATGTCCACAGCGGCAACCTGACAGCGCAGTTATTTTCGCTGTTATTCGATCCGGCGGGCGGTGCAAAGCCCGGGCGAAATGGACTTTATCCTCCTATGTTTGAATCCTGAGGCGAAACGGATGAGTATTGATATTGACACGTTGCTGATACCGGTAAGCCACGATAATCCCTGCGGGGATAACCTGGAATACGATGCGGATTTTCAGGCGATGGAACAGGCCAGCGTAGGCAAAGCCGAGCAGCAGTTCGGCGATACCATCATTCCGGCCGAACCGGCTGACTGGAACAAGGTCGAAAAGCTGGCACTGGATTTAATGAGCCGCAGCAAAGATTTACGCGTCATGCTCACGCTGACGCACGCCTGGACTCGTCTCAAAGGGTTGCCCGGCTATGCACAGGGGTTGCAACTGATTGAGCAGGCCATGTCGCAATACTGGGAAACCTTGTGGCCACGTCTGGAAGAAGATGGCCAGCCCGATCCCTTTTACCGCATTAATGCCCTGGCCGTGCTGGGCGACCAGTCAGCCCTGGCGGGCGCGGTGCGCCAGTCGTGGCTGCTGCGTTATGCTTCCGACGGGATTACGCTTCGCGATGCCGCTGCATTATGTGACGGCAGTAAAACGGAAGTGCCAGACTACCCTGGCGGCCTGCCGCGTCTTAATGATGAACTGGCGCGAGGCGAGCAACCCGGCGTTGCGGCCATTCAGGACATTGGCGAACGTTTGCAGCGCATTCGTAGCCTGGTGACTGAAAAGCTGGATGAAACGGCCTTACCGGATATGAGTCAGCTTCAGCGCAGCTTCGCCATGCTGAATGAGCGTTGCCAGGCCACCGATATCGGCGCGTTACAGTCTCTGGCAGCGGCCGTACAGTCTGCACCGGAAACTGAAAACCCAACCGCGCCCAGGGCCGCGTCGCGCGCCGCTACAGACTGGCGCAGTGCTCAGCTTAACTCGCGTGCTGAAGCGCAGTTAATGCTGGAAAAAGTGAAACAGTACTTTACGCAGCACGAGCCCAGCCATCCGGCACCGTTGATGATTGACCGTGTACAGCGCCTGATCGAACTCGACTTTATGGACATCATTCGCGACCTTGCGCCGGATGGTGTACATCAGTTAGAAAACATTTTTGGACGCCGCGACTAAGCTATCAGTGAAGTCTTAACGCAGCGAGACCTGCGCGCCTCCTGCGAGCCAGTAACCGCGCATTATTTATGGAGAGAACCATGCCAACAATGAAGTCCAGTGGGCAGAAATTTATCGCCCGCAATCGCGCGCCACGCGTTCAGATTGAATATGACGTGGAAGTTTATGGTGCAGAACGAAAAATTCAGTTGCCCTTCATCATGGGCGTACTGGCCGATTTAGCCGGTAAGCCGCTGGAGCCGCAGGCCAGCGTTGACGATCGCAAATTCCTGGAAATCGACATCGATAACTTCGATGAGCGCATGAAAGCCATGAAGCCACGCGCTGCATTCCAGGTCGACAATACGCTGAACGGCGACGGCAAACTGAATATTGACCTGACTTTTGAAAGCATGGACGATTTCTCCCCGGATGCCATTGCCCGTAAAGTCGAACCACTTAACAGCCTGCTGGAAGCACGTACTCAGCTTTCAAATCTGCTGACCTATATGGATGGCAAAAATGGCGCTGAAGAGCTTATCGGCAAAATTCTTCAGGATCCGACCCTGCTGCAGGCGCTGACGCATGTGCCTAAGCAGGCGGATGCCGCAGAAGGGAAGGAGGAGCAATAATGAATCAGACTTCTCAACAACCCCAGTCACAGGGCGATGCCAGTTTTAGTCAGGACGAGTTTAGTGCCTTACTGAACAAAGAGTTTCGTCCAAAGAGTGATCAGGCGCGCGAAGCGGTAGAAAGCGCGGTGAAAACGCTGGCACAGCAGGCGCTGGAAAATACGGTGACCGTTTCCAGCGATGCTTACCGTACCATTCAGGCACTGATTGCTGAGATTGATGAAAAGCTGTCTCAGCAGGTCAATCAGATTATTCACCATGAAGAGTTTCAGAAGCTGGAAAGCGCCTGGCGCGGTCTGAGCTATCTGGTGAATAACACGGAAACCGATGAGATGCTGAAGATTCGTTTCATGAGCATCTCTAAACAGGAGCTGGGCCGCACGCTCAAGCGCTATAAAGGCGTGGGCTGGGATCAAAGTCCGCTGTTTAAGAAAATCTATGAACAGGAATACGGCCAGTTCGGTGGCGAGCCGTTCGGTTGCCTGGTCGGCGATTACTACTTCGACCACAGCCCGCAGGACGTTGAGCTGCTGGGCGAGATGGCCCGCATCGGTGCGGCCGCGCACTGTCCGTTTATCACCGGTACCGCGCCAGGCGTTATGCAGATGGAATCCTGGCAGGAGCTGGCGAATCCACGCGATCTGACCAAAATCTTCCAGAACACTGAATATGCCGCCTGGCGCAGCCTGCGCGAATCGGAAGATGCGCGTTACCTGGGCCTGGTAATGCCGCGCTTCCTGTCTCGTCTGCCTTACGGCATTCGTACCAACCCGGTTGACAGCTTCGATTTTGAAGAGCAGACCGATGGCTCGGATCACAGCAACTACAGCTGGACCAACGCAGCTTATGCGATGGCGGCCAACATCAACCGTTCATTTAAAGAGTACGGCTGGTGTACCTCCATCCGTGGCGTGGAATCAGGAGGCGCAGTGGAAAACCTGCCCTGCCATACGTTCCCCAGCGATGACGGCGGCGTGGACATGAAGTGCCCGACCGAGATCGCCATCAGTGATCGCCGTGAAGCCGAACTGGCGAAAAATGGCTTTATGCCGCTGGTCCACCGTAAAAACTCTGACTTCGCCGCGTTTATTGGCGCACAGTCGCTGCAAAAACCGGCGGAATACCATGATGCGGACGCTACCGCGAATGCTCGTCTGGCTGCCCGTTTGCCGTACCTGTTCGCCTGCTGCCGTTTCGCTCACTATCTGAAGTGCATTGTGCGCGACAAGATTGGTTCATTCCGTGAGCGTGACGATATGGAACGCTGGCTGAATGACTGGATAATGAACTATGTTGATGGTGACCCGGCTAACTCTTCACAGGAAACCAAATCACGCAAGCCACTGGCTGCGGCGGAGGTGAATGTGGAAGAGCAGGAAGACAACCCTGGCTACTATGCAGCGAAATTCTTCCTGCGCCCGCATTATCAGCTGGAAGGATTAACAGTGTCGCTGCGTCTGGTATCGAAGCTGCCTTCGCTGAAGTCGAACGAGAATTAAATTTTTTTGCAATGTAAAGCACGTCCAGGTGGCGTGCTTTTTCAGACGATTAAGCATGACCTTTTTCACTTCAAAAATTCTGTTGCCCGCAAAATAAACCTTTTCTGAAAATACTGGCTCCGGTAGAAGGTCTACGGGTTTCGACCGGGCTATAAAGGTATAATGGCAGGCTACCTAATCAGATATTTTGCTGTTCCATGTCGGCCAGATAAATAATTAGCTCAACTGTTCTGTTATCGCTGTGAGAATGGATAGGGGTTAAGTCATCAGCCTGCAACAGAATGAACGACATAATTAAATTTAGCGTATTTACGACGGATGCCTTGTGTGCGTCAGCATTCATTTGACATACCGATACGGCAAAAAAATCTCCTGCTGTTGCAGTTTATTGTAGTGGGACCCTTCGGGAAGCCTGTAGCACTCCCGAAGTCGAGGCAAAAGTAAAATATGGACTGTTTTATTCAGCCCCATGCTTTTCTCTTTGCCATATAGATGCTTTTTCGAAAGCGACAACTTTTTCCATAACGAAGAGTAAATATTATGGCTATTGATATGTATTTGAAGGTAGACGGCATTACGGGTGAATCTAAAGATTCTAACCATACCGGCTGGATTGATATTACCTCTTTCTCCTGGGGCGCTAATCAGCCGGGTAATATGAGCGTGGGCGGCGGTGGCGGTGCTGGTAAAGTTAACTTCAACGACCTGCACATTAATGCCAAAATCGACAAAGCGGTAACTGCACTGCTGAAAAACTGTGCCAGCGGTAAGCACGTTTCTAAAGTTGAAGTGTCAGTTTGTAAAGCGGGCGGCACGCAAATCGAATACACCCGAATCACCCTGGAAGATGTGCTGGTAACCAACGTTCAGTTCGTGGGTTCAGAGCACGATGACACCCTGGGCGTAACTTATGCATTCCAGGCTGCGAAAGTGAAACAGCAGTACTGGGAGCAGAGCTCTTCTGGTGGTAAAGGTGCAGAAACCAGCGCGGGCTGGAACATCAAAGAGAATAAAGAAGCGTAAGAAAAAACGCCTCCTTATCGGGAGGCGTTTCTCGCTAAGTGGTTTTTTCTTTTTATGCGTTAGGCTCCCAGCCAATTTACAAGGATTTCTCTGGATCAGATTCATTGGGTGGAGATAGTAAATGAGTATTACAGGGTCAGTTGGTATAGGTGGCCGTAATAATTACGGCGATGTAAAAACGGTTCAACGGCTTTTACAAAATAATGGTTTTCCCCAGCTTCGTGATGACGGCAGAATTGGGCCAAAAACTATCGAAGCTATCAAAAGTTACCAATCACGTTTCATGTCACGGCCAGATGGTTTGGTTGATGTTCATGGAAAGACATGGAGTGCACTCTCTCGCTCAGGTAATAGTACCGGTAAAATTTTACCACCTGGGAAAGTCGATGATCCAAATGTTAATTCTGGCCGTCTTACCGTTAATGCGGGACAAATTACATTTGATGCCGAAGGTAATGACAACATTCATAGTCCTTATTTCAGTAGGCATATACATTGGCCAGGATATAACTCAGGTGTAACCATCGGAAGAGGTTACGACATGGGCGGAAGAAGTTCAGGTGAAATTTATTCTGATCTTTTGATGGTGGGGGTTGAGCAAGAGCAGGCAAGGCGTCTTTCTTTAGGCTCTACAAAAAAAGGAAGTGCGGCACATGCCTGGGTTAAAAAACACAGGGATGAATGCGGCATCATATCACGTGAGTCGCAGGCAAGACTCTTTGAGATCATTTACCCAATCTATGTAAGTCGTGCTAAATCTTCCTATCTATCTAAAACTGCCAGTCATCACGAAAGAACGGATTGGGATAAGCTGAAGCCTGCAATTAAAGATATTATTGTGGATTTAGTTTATCAAGGTGCAGGTTCGACGATAAATATGCAGGCGGCTATGCATAATGACATCGATAAATTGGCAGATTTTATTGATAGCTCAGCATATCTCCAAAAGTTTGAAAAGGGTCGTCATCGTGCTCGTTATCTCAGAAGTAGACGATAAATAAGAGGTTACATGAAAAAGATATTGCTTTCTACTTTGTTCGTAGTTGGTATGCAAGTGCTTAATCCGGTTTATGCTTTAAGTGATTGCTCACAAGGAAATAATGATCAAGAGGTTTACGCCTGTGCAGAAAAGAATAAATCTGAAACAGAAGTGATGTTGAATAAGGAATATAAAGCGGCTAAATCAAGGGTTCAGGAGCTTTATAAAGGCAATGATGAGGAGCTTAATAAGTACATAAGCACGTTAACTGAAGCACAACGGGCATGGTTAAAGTACAGAGAAAATGATTGTGAACTTGCCTCTTTTGCAGCGGATAAAGGTAGTGACGCAAGTCTTTCTTATATCAATATCTGCATGTATGAGCACAATGAACAAAGAATTAAAAAGTTAAAAATGATACCTTATCATTAATTATATTATAACAATCAATTCCTCTGGGGTGCATTTTTATTTTCAGCTGTCGTCAAGTGAATATAGCATAGGATAAGTGATGTCTTTTTAAAAGATCTGGCCTTATTAATGCTTAAAAATGGATCGTAAATGTATGCACCTCTTTTTGGCAAGGCAGGCTTGGACGTTTTAGTTCGTATTAAAAATTTTACAGAGGCACTCTTGCAGTTTTTCGATGAGCTCGTTCGTAATTGGCCTGTTATGTTTATGTAATTTAGTATGCTGACATTATTAATGCCATTTATTTTGGCGGGGAGCTTTAGTTGGTATTCGCTTTTTTAAGTTAAATTTTTATTTTAATGGTTTCGCAATTCTTAATGCCGGGACAAGCAGTGATAGTTACAGGCGCACCCGTAGATAGAGCAGCAATGCGCATATCGGATTGACTCACGACTGCGTTGCGTGGCTCAATGAGGCACGTGCTAAAGCATTATCAGAGATGCCCTGCCATGAATTTTTACAGGGTGGATATCCGCAACGCGAGGTTTGCGTTTATCTTTTCTTATCATCCACTAAGCCTCTATATCCCGCCTTTCTCCCCGAGAGACGCGCAATATAGATGTCGAACAGCTAACCGCAGGAATCCGTGATGCGCTTTACGATAATAACCGCTAAACCCGGCTATCAACCGCCGCAAACCAGTTTTGATTTTCTTCCTCCCGGCGGCACAATTGGTCGTGGCGTGGATAACAATCTGGTACTGCCCGACGACGATCGCACGATTTCCCGCCTGCAGGCGATTGTGCATATCACTGCTGAAGGTGAATGCCGCCTGACGAATCGCGGTAACGTGACGCGCGTGCTGTTAAACGATATCCCACTGGAGCAGAGCTCTTCTGGTGGTAAAGGTGCAGAAACCAGCGCGGGCTGGAACATCAAAGAGAACAAAGAAGCTTAATATATTTTCTAGCGGCCTCAGGGCCACTTTATTTAAAAGATATCTAACAGGTCGATTCAATTATTATCTTTGATATGAGTTTATATTAAAGCTATCGTCTTTTGTGGGGGGGATATGCCTGGAAAAAGTTATATTGAACCTGGTTTTTGCGTAGTTCAACGTCCAGGTAGGTTGACTGAGCAAGCAACGTTCTTATTCGATAATCGCAATCTTCCAGCAATTAATTATTTTTTGCAATTGAATGCAGACGTCACGTGGGCAAAGCCTGGGCAGATGCTTATAGTTGCAGATCCTAATGGAAACAATAACCCTGCCGTAATTAATTCGCTCAACGCTGCAAAAAAGCATACTAACAATAGCCTGTCTACCATGTCTGTAGAGGATGCAAATTTTTTTCACCGCCATTATGATTCAATTGCTGCAATCACAAATTTCATGGATAAAGGCACTGGGTTAATCGGTGATGCCGGTGAAAAGTATTTTTCAGAGATAGGCAATAAGTTGAAAGCTATTGAAAATGCTTACCGGAATCAGTACTTAACAGCAGGGACACTAATTGGTGAGCAGTTTTTCATCGAACGACGACGCCTTTTCAATGAATTGGAAGATCTACTTAACCGTTTCTCTCGATTAGCTTTGCGATTACGGCCTTATGAACAAATAAAACATGCTTTAAATCTTTCAAGTTCATCAATAGTCCATGAGTGGCAAACGGCAGGTGTAGGAGCTATTCGAGGATACTCAACTTACGTTGATGCAGCAGCTAAGGCCGCAAGATTCATGAAGTATGGAGGTTGGGTTGCTATCGGTTTCAGTGCATTAAACACAACTAATGATGTCTATAAAGGATGCACAGTTGATCGCGAGAATGAGTGTACAAAAGTTGCTGTAAAAGAATATTCGAAGTTTGCAGGAAGTACAGTGGCTGGTTTTTATGGTGGGGCGTTGTCAGCTTCACTTGCCACAGGCGCATGCGTTGCGTTGGGAGTGGCAACTGGCGGAGTGGGTGCCTTGGCTTGTGGTATAGTTGGTGGTGCCGCAGGTGGATATGGTTTTGGTGAAGCCGGTGGAAAAGCCGTGGACTTTATCATGGATAAGATCTTATGACATTATATGATATCACCATGTATACGATTATTTTTTTATTTTTCCTTATTGGTTTTTTGCATATTTATGCCTCTTTTATTTTTAAGAAAAACAGTGAAAAATACGCTAAGATAATTCGTGACTTTAATAATGCAGGTCTCCAGCTTGATACTACTACTAAATTTTCAAGTAACTTGGGGTTTTATGCAAATTATCAAAAGCTTTCATATTTATATCGCCTTCAAAAAGGTGTGAAAATGAAATTCAGACAAAATGAAGAAGTAAGGGGGGAAGCTTATAATTTTATTCAGTCGCAACCAAAAAATATGACAGCGTGGATCGCTGATTTAGTTGTTTTTTATAAGGCTATATTTGCCCTGACTGCGGTTTTTGGTTTTCTTTTGTTTTTCTTTGTTTACATACTCAACTAGTTTATCGATTAATTAAAGTGAGAAAATAAATCTCGAACTGGTAATGATGTTTTTAGGTGTTTACGTTTTGCGGGCTTTACACTTTCACCTTTTAGGTCATTCCTGGGTGATAGCGTTCTACTTCCGAAAATTAAAATTCATAACTTGGGTTAACAAGTATGTTGATATTAACCATAGTCAAACATTCCATCTTAACGACAGTAAAGAAGTTGAAGCGCTTATTCAGGAAAGCGCCTGAGTTAATACGACGTAATCTGTTTGTTTCATCGCTTGGTCTGAAAATGGAAAAGTTATAGACCATTTTATTGAGAAAATAGGCCCGGGTAAATGACTGTAGGCTGCCATTAGTAATAATGAGCAAGAAGCCTGCACATGTTTTAATGATGAAATGAACGTTACTGAGTTATCATTTAAACAATGAAGACCAGGCAGCACAATCCACTAAGCCTCTATATCCCGCCTTTCTCCCCGAGAGACGCGCGATATAGATGTCGAACAGCTAACCGCAGGAATCCGTGATGCGCTTTACGATAATAACCGCTAAACCCGGCCATCAACCGCCGCAAACCAGTTTTGATTTTCTTCCTCCCGGCGGCACAATTGGTCGTGGAGTGGATAACAATCTGGTACTGCCCGACGACGATCGCACGATTTCCCGCCTGCAGGCGATTGTGCATATCACTGCTGAAGGTGAATGCCGCCTGACGAATCGCGGTAACGTGACGCGTGTGCTGTTAAACGATATCCCACTGGAGCGGGGACGCCAGGTGGAATTGCAGGATGGCGACGTGCTGGGTATTGATGACTACCGCCTGCTGGTTAACGATCTTAATGGTGAACAGCAACCCCAGCCGTCGCCTGTGGTGACGGCTGCACCAGCCAAAGCGCCGGTCATGAACGATGCGCCACCGGTCGCTGCACCAGTCACTGCCACAGCAAGCACGGCGGCCATTCCGAGTGAAATCTGGGACAGCCTGGCAAAAGAGTTTTCCATTTCGGATGATTTGTCGAAGCGTAAAACGCCGGCCCCCGATATGCCAGATGCCAATCCGTTAACTTCGACGGCGGCGAACCGTAATCCGGAAGATCCGCTGGCACAGTTAATCAGCGATAAGCCGCTGGATATCGGGCAACAGCCTAAAACCAGCAGTCTGTTTGATGAAGGCGATGCGCTCTTTGCACAGGAAAGCATCTTTGATGATCGTACGCCGAGCACCTTATCAGCCCAGCAAAATGCTCAGGGACAGCCGAAAGTCGAGGCGCCATCGGGCGATCTGGATCCCCTGAATCTGTTTGGCAGTCAGAATACGCCCGACCCACGTCATCATGACGATCCCCTTGGATTAATGATGAGCGGCGCGGTACCGCTGGCGCAACCTGAGGTGCCGGTTACACAACCTGAAGCACGGCCAGCCCCGCAGAAACCGGCCCCGCAAACGCCTGAGCCTGCTCCCGAACCGCGTGACAGCGCGCCGGTTGAGCTGGCCGAGTTAAGCAGCTCACCGCTGTTTGATCACACTGAAACGCAGCCCACTCACGATCCCGTATTCGAAACCGAGCCGGAGCCTGCGCCGCCTGAAGGGGCGCAGAGTCCCATTGATTACGGTGGCATTACGTTACCGACGCCGCAGGCGGTTCAGCGTGCGCCTTCGCCGACGCCAAAAGGACGACTGCGTATTGATCCGGTTGCCTCGCACAACAATAACGGTGGGGCAGAGCAGACGACAGGAAACAGCAGTAGCGGTGATGCGTTGAAAGGTGAATTGCTGGATGCGTTGCTCGAAGGCATGGGTCTGCAGGATCTGCAACCAACCCCGCAATTCGACCGTGAGCAGATGCGGCAATTTGGCCAGATGCTGAGCATGTTTTCACAGGGAACGGTCGCGCTGCTCTCGTCGCGCTCAATTTTGAAACGCGGCGTGAAGGCGGATATGACGGTTATTCTCGACGACGCGAATAACCCGTTTAAACTGTTGCCCTCGGGCAAGACCGTGCTGATGCAGATGTTTGGAAGCCGCATGCCAGGCTTTATGCCACCACGCCAGGCGGTACGCGATGCGCTGATTGATTTGCAGGCCCATCAGTTGGGTATGATTGCCGGTATTCGTGCGATTATCGCCTCCATGCTGCAATCGTTTAATCCCGACCAGCTGGAAGAAGAGGCGCGTCAGAACGGATCAATCTCACGCATTGGTCTGCTCGGTAATCGCAAAGCCGCGCTGTGGGAACATTTTGTTCAGCGCTATGGCGAAACCGCCGGTGAAATCGAAGATGACTTCCATACCTTGTTTGGCGAAGCCTTCTTGCACGCGTACGACATGGAAGTAAATCAGTATAAAGACTCACAAACCCACACGGATGACGCATGAATATCTCTACTGCTTCCACGTCGAATCAGGGCGACCGCGCCACCAATCAGGATCAAACTGGTGAGCGCATCGGTGAACGTTCGGCCTGCTTTGTGGTGTGCGATGGTGTGGCAGGGTTTCCTGGCGGTGATGTGGCAGCGAAAATTGCGCGCAGCAGCCTGATGGAAGCCTTCGATGGCAATGCGCACCTGGATGCGCAAACTATCCGCGATTACGTCAATTATGCCAACGACGCAATCCGGCAACAGCAAAAAGCCAACAGTCAGCACAGTCGCATGGGCACCACGCTGGTGAGTTTGTTTATCGACAGAGACTATGAGCTGGCTTACTGGGCCCACGCAGGCGACAGCCGCCTGTATCTGTTTCGCCGAGGCTATCTCTATCATGTCACCACCGATCACAGCCTGGTGCAGCAAATGAAAGATGCCGGTCATCAGACCGAAGGCATCAACAGTAACCTGCTTTATTTCGCCCTCGGCATGGGCGATGAACAGCGTGATGCCAGCTATAGCGACGTGGTGCCTATTGAAGACGGCGACGCCTTTCTGCTGTGCACGGACGGCTTCTGGCATGGCGTCACGCTGGAACAAATGCAGCAATCGTTGCATATGGTGAACACGCCAGAAGAGTGGCTGACCCTGATGCAACAAATTATCAAAAACAGCCAACCGCAGGGTGGTCAGCAGGACAACTTCAGCGCCATGGCTGTCTGGGTAGGTTCCCCGGAAGACACCACTTTATTGCACTCGCTGTCAGATGCGGCGCAGTTTTTCCCTCTTCGAGATTGAGAACGCCAACATGAAATATGGATTAGTGGGCCTGGCTGCAATGCTGTTGAGTACCCATGCCTTTGCTGAGAACTATCGCATTGTGCAGTCGCCAACTCAGAAACTGGATGTCTGGATTGATGATGTTAAAGATAACCAGCTCGCAAGCTGGTGTAAGAGCACGGTGAACCTGCGCATTGTGACGCACGGGGATAAAGATCCTTCAGTATTAAATGATTTTCTGCCGCGTGTCGCCGGATTAATGGGCTCGCAATGTAAGCCGCTGCAACAACTGCACTGGACATTAACCGATACCGAAGGTGCCCAACTGGGTAACGGCAGTGCGGCAAAAGCGCAGCAGTGGAAAGTGGTTATTACACCGCTGGCAACCTCCCAACCTGCTTCGGCTGCCACTGCACAGCAGCAGGCACCGGTGACGCAGACGCAACCCGCCGCGCCGGTCGTGCTGAATTCTCCACCCGCCGATACCACGCCATGGCTGCAGTTCAGTTTGCTGGATGGCTGTCATTTCCGGACCTGGTGGCATCAGCCCGCGCAGTCAAGTGCCGTCTTCGTGCCCGCTAAGCAGGGCGTGACCTGTGGCAAAGATGGCTGGCTGAGCGGTCACAGTACCTTAACGGAAGTGGGCAAGGGCCAGAGCAAACCCGTCTCTGTCAGCTTCTTACAGGGTTTCCCGGTGGCGGGCCTGAGCGACAAACAACAGCTTGATGAGCTGACGATTACCACGGTCAACAGCGAGCGCATGGTGCTGAGTGATGAAAAATCGCCAGACAGCTGGCTGGTGCTGCCGTTCAGCCCACAACTCAACGGCTGGCAGGCGGTGAATCAGGTCGTTGTGGCGATGCCTGCCAGCGAAGCCGCAGATGAAAATGCCCTGCGGGCGCGCCTGCAGGAAGTGCGTAAAACCTGGTCACCCTGGCTGAGCAGCCCTGCCTCAATCAAAGTGCAGTTGGTGGAAAAACTCCATCCGGAACTGAAAGATCCGGCCGCCGCCGTCTATCGCACCATCAACTAAGGCATAAGGAGTTTGAATGGATTCTTTACAACAGCGTCTGGCTAGCGCCTCTCTGGCAGAAAACCTGGCCAGCATTACCGCGCAAATCCAGGCAAACCCTGCGGATGCCGATTTACGGGCTGCCTTCGTCCAGCTGTTGTGCCTTGCCGGTAACTGGAAGCGGGCACAGACACAACTGAAATCCTGGCTGGCGATGTTGCCGCAGGCGCAGCCCACCGTTACCTTGCTGCAACAGGCAATTGCGGGCGAAGTATTACGTGAGGCTGTCCTGCGCGGCGAGGCCGATCCCCAATTGCCTGGCAGTGCCTGGCCCTGGTGCAATCTGATGCTGGCCGCGTTAAAAGCCGATATCGCCGGGGATAGCGTAGCAGGGGCGACACTGCGTGCTCAGGCGCTGGACAGCGCAGAAGCGACTGCCGGTCGTGCCGTTGCGCAGGAGGGCGAAAGCCCGTTCGCCTGGCTGATGGACGGCGACAGTCGCTTCGGACCGATCTGTGAAGCGATTGCTAATGGTCGCTATTACTGGATCCCGTTTGCGGCGATCGCGGAAATGGAATTCCAGGCACCAGCAAGCGTGACGGATCTGGTCTGGCGTCATACGCGTTTGCAACTGGTGGATGGCAGTGAGCAAATCTGTCAGATCCCGGTTCGTTATCCTCTTCAGGAAGGCGCGGACGAACGCTTCCTGCGTGCCAGCATCACAGAATGGCAGGCACTGGACGGTGACGAAGGGCAGTTCATTGGGCACGGACAAAAAATGTGGCTCAGTGACGAGGCAGACTTTCCCTTACTGACGCTGCAACAGATGATTTTCAACGAAACTGAGTTACCTCATGAGTCGTAACGACAATTCATCCGGTGACGGCTATTCACAGCTGCATGGCGGCTATCGTTCGCGTAAAAATCGCGAAACGCTGACCGCGCGCGATAAGCTTCAGTCATCGCTGCTGGACAGACTGACGGATGATGCACCCGAGAAAGCGACAGAATCGGGCAACAGTTCGGTGATTACCCACAGCACGCTGCGACGCAATGTACTGCGCGATCTTCAGTGGCTGTTCAACACCATTAACAATGAAGCACAGCACGATCTTAGCGGGTTGAATGAGGTACAGCGCTCTGTGCTGAACTTTGGCGTCGCGCCGCTGGCCGGACAGAATATTTCTGACATTGAGTGGCAGGATATGCAGCGGAAAATGACCGATGCCATCCTGCATTTCGAACCGCGTATTATACCGCAGGGCCTGCAGGTGCGCTGCGTCAGCGATCTGACCTCCCTCAGCCTGCACAACGTTTTGTCGATCGAGATAAAAGGCCGGTTATGGTGCGTACCTTACCCGCTGGAGTTTCTGTTCCGCACTCAAGTGGATTTAGAGAGCGGCCATTTTGAACTACAGGATGCAGGTTAATCATGGACAGCAAGCTGCTCGATTATTACAACCGTGAACTGGCCTATCTGCGTGAGATGGGCGCGGAATTTGCTGCGCAGTATCCGAAAGTCGCCGGACGGCTCGGGATGCGCGGCATTGACGTTGCCGATCCCTATGTCGAGCGGCTGATGGAAGGTTTTGCTTTCCTGACCTCCCGTGTGCAGCTAAAGATGGATGCGGAGTTCCCGCGCTTTTCGCAGCGCATGCTGGAAATGGTGGCGCCCGGCTATCTGTCTCCCACGCCGTCCATGGCCATTGCGCAACTGACGCCGGACAGCCGGAAAGGCGATATCAGCAATGGTTTTTTAGTGCCGCGCGGCACGATGATGGAAAGCCAGAACCTGAAAAAAACCGGTGTCACCTGCAGCTACAGCACGGCACATGATGTGATGTTGCAGCCGCTGCGCATCAGCGATGTCTCCCTGGGGGGCGTACCGGCGGATATTCCGCTGGGAGAACTGAAGGCACGCGGATCGTCCGGGGTGTCCAGTGCACTGCGCATCCGTATGACCTGCGAAGGCATTTCCTCGCTGAGCCAGCTCAGTCTGGACGACATTATGTTTTTCCTCAGCGGCCCGGATATTCAGGCGCTCAAGCTGATGGAGCTGCTGATGCAGCATCGTAGCGGCATTATTTTGCAGTCCGTGGAAGCAAAACCGCAGCGCCAGTCGCTGCCAGACGATGCGCTGGAGCAGGAAGGCTTTTCGCCGGATCAGGCGCTGCTGCCGGATGACCTGCGTAATTTCGATGGCTATCGTCTGCTACAGGAATATTTCGCTTTCCCGGCACGTTTCCAGTTTGTCAGCCTGCGCCAGCTCGCGCCGTTTTTGCGCCGCTGCGACAACACGCAGTCTTTTGACATCGTTATCCTGCTGGATAAAGCAGATGCCGCGCTGGAAAGCGTGGTCGACAATACGCACCTGGCGCTGCACTGCACGCCGGTGATCAACCTGTTCCCGAAAACGGCTGAGCGACTCAAAGTCAGTGACAGTCAGCATGAATATCATCTGGTGGTCGATAACATCCGCCCACTGGACTATGAAATTCATTCGGTGAAGCGGCTGTTTGCCTCGGTGGAAGGGCAGCGTGAAGAGCAGATTTTCCGTCCCTTCTGGAGCACCTTCAGCCACGATGGCGGCGATTACGGCGCCTATTTCTCGCTGCGTCGCGAACAGCGCACACTGTCCGAACATGCGCTGCGCTATGGCACCCGCACAGGCTATATCGGCTCTGAAGTATTTTTGTCGTTGGTCGATCAAAACCACACGCCGTGGAACAGCGATATCCGCTACCTGTCTGCCGAGGTGATGTGTACCAGCCGCGATCTGCCGTTAATGCTGTTACAGCAGGAGCAGGGCAACTTTGTTATGCCCGACTCAATTCCGGTCGGGCAGCTTACCTTATGCAAAGGGCCCACGCCGCCACGTCCCGCGCTGGCAGAAGGGCTGTCAGCGTGGCGGTTGATCAGTCATCTGCAGATGAACTATCTCAGCCTGATGGACAGCAGTGAGGGGGAAGGCGCGGCGGCCTTGCGCCAGATGTTGAGTCTGTATGCGAGCCTGGCGGAAACGCCGCTAACGCGCCAGATCGACGGCATACGGCACTGCAACCTGAAAGCCGTGCACCGTCGCGTACCGGAACCGGGCCCGGTGGTCTTTGCACGCGGCGTGAGCATCGCGCTGGAAGTCGATGAACAGGCTTTTTCAGGTGCCAGTCCGTGGCTGTTTGGCAGCGTACTGGAGCGCGTCTTCTCTCGCCTCGTGGCGCTGAACAGCTTTACCGAATTCACCCTGAGCAGCCAGCAGCGCGGCGAAGTGGGCTACTGGCCACCGCGCATGGGTAAAAAGGCGCTGCTATGAGTGAAACGGCGCACATCATTCCCTTACAGCGGGCCGTTCGCCTGCCCGATGATTTCTGGCAGGCGGTCATGGCCGCTCCCTGGCGCTACGACCTGTTTCAGCTGTTGCGTAAGCTGGATGCCCAGAGCGGTCAGCGTTATGCCTTAGGTAAAGCGCCGCTGCCAAAATTTGAAGCCGTGCGCATCGGACAAACCCCTTCGCTGGCCTTTGCACCGTCCACCGTGTCACAGGTTAAACCGCGCGAGCAGGACGACCGTTATGACGTGTCCATCTACAGCTTTGGCTTGTTCGGCCCTAACGGCCCGTTACCGACGCACTTAACGGAATACGTTCGTGGCCGCATCGATCACCACCAGGATCACAGCCTGAGCGCCTTTGCCGATCTGTTCCACCATCGCGCCACCTTGCTGTTTTACCGGGCCTGGGCGAATGCTCAGCCCACCAGCTCGCTGGATCGCCGTGATGACCGACGCTTTCAGGATTACCTGGCCTGTGTGGCAGGCATTGGCTTACCGGCTCAGCAACAAGCCAGTTCGCTCAGCCTGCATGCGCGCCTGATGCTGTCCGGCCACCTCAGCCGTCACGGTCATGATGCCGAAGGCCTGGTGCGGATTCTGCGTCATTACTTTGGTGTGCCGGTGATGTTGCAGCAGAACGTGCCGCAATGGTTAGCGCTGGACAGCCGCGATCAGGCGCGATTGTCAGCAGGACGCCACATGCCGCGGCTGGGTGAGTCCGCTTTCCTTGGCGTGGCCGTGCGTGATGTGCAGCATCGCTTCCGCCTGCGCATCGGGCCACTCAGTGCCGAGCAGTATGAACGTTTTTTACCCAATGCTCAGGGCGCGTGCGAAGTGCGCGACTGGGTACGTCACTATTTAGGGATTGAGATGCAGTGGGATCTCAGCCTGATCCTGGCGGCCGACGCCGTGAAAGGGGTAACCCTGGGCGGTGAGGCGCGGCTGGGCTATACCAGTTGGCTTGGACAGCAACCGCAGCCCATAGATCGTGAAGATTTTGCTTTTGAGGTTGAGGCCATGCCGTAACGGCGCAACCGCTTTCCCCGATATTTAGCCGCTTCTTTCATTAAAGAGAACCGATATGTCAGAAATCAGCCGTGCCGTACTATTTGGCAAACTGGATACGCTGTTATTTACCTCGCTTGAGAGTGCGACCGCCTTCTGCAAACTGCGTGGCAATCCCTACGTGGAGCTGGTGCACTGGCTGCATCAGCTCATGCAGCAGCAGGATGGCGATCTTCAGCAGGTGATTAAGCACTTTTCACTGGATGAAAACGCGCTGACGCGGGATATCGTCGCTGCCCTGGACCGCCTGCCGCGCGGCGCCAGTGCGGTCTCCGATCTCGCAGAACACATCGACAGCGCCGTTGAACGCGCCTGGGTTTATGCGTCGCTGAAATATGGCGCGAACCGCATTCGCGGCGGGCATCTTCTCATCGGGATGTTGAAAACCTTTAATCTGGCCAGCGTGCTGAAAGGCATCTCACCGCAGTTTTCGCGCATCAATGCCGATGCGTTACTGGCGCAGTTTGATACCTTGCTGGCGAACAGCAAGGAGGTTCAGCAGGCCGTTGTGCCGCCTGCCGGTGAGGCCGCCGCGCCAGCGGCAGCGGGCACCAGTACGCTGGCGCAGTATGCACAGGATCTGACGGCCCGCGCACGGGACGGAAAAATCGATCCGGTCGCAGGCCGTGATGAAGAGATCCGCCAGATGGTGGATATTCTGATGCGCCGCCGCCAGAACAACCCGTTACTCACCGGTGAAGCCGGCGTGGGAAAAACGGCGGTGGTAGAAGGGCTGGCGCTGCGCATCGCGGCCGGTGACGTACCTGCACCGCTGCGCGACGTACAACTGTGGCTGCTGGATATCGGTATGCTACAGGCTGGTGCGGGCATGAAAGGCGAATTTGAAGCGCGCTTACAGGCGTTGATCAACGAGGTGCAATCCAGTCCCACGCCGATTGTGCTGTTTATTGATGAAATTCATACGCTGGTAGGCGCGGGTGGACAACAGGGCACAGGCGATGCCGCCAACCTGTTAAAACCCGCCCTGGCCCGTGGCCAGCTGCGCACGATTGGCGCAACCACCTGGGCCGAATACAAAAAATACATTGAGAAAGATCCCGCGTTAACCCGCCGTTTCCAGACCGTGCAGGTGCAGGAGCCGGATGAAGCGAAAGCGATCCTGATGCTGCGCAGCACCGTCAGTGCTCTGGAGAAACATCACCAGGTACTGCTCCTGGATGAAGCCGTCAGCGCCGCCGTAAAGCTGTCTCACCGCTACATTCCTGCCCGTCAGTTGCCGGATAAAGCCGTGGCGTTACTGGATACCGCCTGCGCCCGCGTGGCCGTCAGCCAGGGCGCTCAGCCGCCTGCGCTGGAAGATTGTCTGCACCGCCTGGCGGCGCTGGACATTGAAGCAGACATTGCGGAACGCGAAGCGAAAGTCGGGCTGGGCGATGAAACCCGTCAGGCCGCCATTGCTGCGCAACGCAGCGCACTGGAGGCCGAGCGTGATGCGCTGGACGCCCGCTGGCAGCAGGAGCGCGAACTGGTCGAAGAGTTGATTGCACTCCGTGCCCGCTGCGTGACGGAAGGAGAAGCCTCGCTGCGTGAGGCGCTGGATCACACCCGGCAGAAGCTGCAGGCGGTACAGGACGAAGCGCCCCTGCTGTTTGCCGCCGTGGATGCCAGTGTGGTCGCAGCGGTGGTATCTGACTGGACCGGTATCCCACTGGGCCGCATGGTGAAGAACGAAATCGACGCTGTGCTGAATCTGGCCGATACGCTGAACCAGCGCGTGATTGGTCAGCGCCACGGTCTGGATCTGATTGCCAAACGCGTCCGCACCTCGCGCGCCCGTCTGGATAATCCCAACAAACCGGTCGGTGTGTTTATGCTCTGCGGCCCGTCGGGCGTGGGCAAAACCGAAACCGCGCTGGCGCTGGCTGAGTCGCTTTACGGTGGTGAACAAAACATAATCACCATCAACATGAGCGAGTTCCAGGAAGCGCACACCGTATCAACCCTGAAAGGTGCGCCTCCGGGCTACGTCGGTTACGGGGAAGGGGGCGTACTGACGGAAGCCGTCCGCCGTCGCCCTTACAGCGTGGTACTGCTGGATGAGATTGAAAAAGCCCATCCTGACGTGCATGAGCTGTTCTTCCAGGTGTTTGATAAGGGCTGGATGGAAGACGGTGAAGGCCGTCACATCGATTTCCGCAATACCATTATCATTCTGACCTCTAACGTCGGTACGGAACTGATCAGCGCTCTGTGCGCCGATCCGGAACTGATGCCGGAGCCAGAGACTCTCAGCACCGCGTTACGTAAACCGTTGCTGGAGGTTTTCCCGCCTGCGCTGTTGGGCCGTCTGCTGGTGGTACCGTATTATCCGCTGAGTGATGAGATGCTGGCGGAGATTGTTAAACTTCAGCTGGGACGCATTGTCCGTCGGCTGGAAGAGAATCACGGTATTGAGGCCGTTATTGACGATTCGGTGGTCAGCCAGATCGTGCAGCGTTGTACGGAAGTGGAGTCTGGCGGTCGCATGGTCGACGCCATCCTGACCAATACCCTGTTGCCGCAAATGAGCCAGATACTGCTCAGCGCCCATGCCCGTGACGAACGTTATCGTCGTGTGCAGGTCAGCTGTGAGCAGGGCGAGTTTGTTTGCCAGTTTGCTGTCTAAAGCCGTTCGTTATCAGAGAGCGTTCGAATATGTCGGAACACGATAATCACCAGACTGTACCCAATGCGCTACCGATTGGTTACCGGTTCAATGAGTTTGAAATCAAGGAAGTCATCGGCGGCGGTGGCTTTGGCATCGTCTATCGCGCGTGGGATCACCAGCTGGAACGCGATATCGCCATCAAGGAGTTTATGCCGTCTTCACTGGCTGTGCGCAGCGACGATCTGAATCTGGTACTGCGCAGTGAACGGTTCAGCAAGACGTTCCATGCCGGCCTGAACAGTTTTATTCAGGAAGCTCGTCTGCTGGCGCGTTTTAACCATCCTAATCTACTGCATGTACTGCGCTTTTGGGTGCAAAACGACACCGCCTACATGGGCACGGTGTTTTACAGCGGGACCACACTGTCAGCCCTGCGTGAGCGCAATCCGCAGCTGATCGATGAGAACTGGATTCGTCGCCTGCTGCCGCCCCTGCTGGGTGCGATTAAGACCATCCATGATGCGGGTTATCTGCATCGGGATATCTCGCTGGATAACATCCAGATTCAGATTAACGGCGATCCGGTGCTACTGGATTTCGGCTCCGCGCGCAAAACCATCGGTAACCTTTCGGATGAAAGCGAAACCATGCTGCGTCCGGGTTATGCGCCGATTGAGCAATACAGCGACAACGATGAAAGTGAACAGGGCGCGTGGACCGATATCTATGCGCTGGGTGCCGTACTGCACACGCTAATTACTGGCGCACCGCCGCCGGTGAGCGTGGTACGCAGTATTGAAGATAATTATCAACCGCTGGTTCAGCGTGCGCCGGCCGGCTACAGCCAGACCTTGCTGGCGGCAGTCGATCGCGCGCTGGCCCTGAAACCGGAAGATCGTCCGCAAAGCATTGACGCTTTTGCGGCCTCCCTGGTACTGCCAGAAAAAGCGCCCGAACCGCTGCCGGAAGTGAAAAACACCGGGCCGGGCACGATGCTGGTGCCGGTAGAAGAAAACGACGAGGCCGCTGCACCGGCCACACCGCTGAAGAAACTGATGCGTAACCGCTTTGCGTTACCGGGCCTGGTCGCGGCGGGCGTGCTGGTGGGCGTGTGTGCAGGTTTACTGATGGCGGGCGGCGACAAACAGGACGCTGAACCGGCTGACGTTGCGCAGACGGAAACGGCCCCGGCAGCTTCCTCCGCATCGCAGGCACCGACGGAGCCCTCTGTTACACCGGCTCAAACCCAGACGGCGCCAGCACAAACGCAGACTGCCCAGGCCCAACCGGAAAAAGCGCAGGAGCCGGTGGCACCGCCACCTGCGCCCGTCGCGCAGGTGTATATCAAATTACAGCCCGGCGAGCGCGTTGAGGTGAACGGCCAGCCGCAGGCGGTTGTACCGGCAGCCAATGGTTTTGCCGCACTGCAACTGGCACCAGGCAATTACACGTTTTCAGTGACAGGTCAAAACGGCGAACGCGAACAGACGTTGACGATTAATCAGGAAGGCGTCTGGTTACTTGATCCTCATATTTAACAGGTATGTCTATGTTTTCACGTATTACTGTACAACTTCCCGCGCAGGGACTGCTGTTCCGTCGTCTGAGCGGCCGCGAGGCGCTGTCTGAATCGTTCGTGCTGGAAGCGGAGCTGCTTTCCACGGACGCGCGCATTGACCGCCAGTCGCTGCTGGGTAAACCGGTCACCTTCACGCTGCCGACGGACGGTCTGATGAGCGCGCTGAACCCGCGCTATATCAACGGCAAAATCACCCGGATTGGGGTACGCAGCGAGGAGCTGGGCGGTGTGCGCTATGCGGTCTACGGGCTGACGGTGGAGCCGGACCTGTGGCCGATGAAGCGCGACCGCAACCTGCGCATCTTCCAGAGCCAGACGGTGCCGCAGATTGTGCAGACGCTGCTGAAGGAGTACGCGGTAAACGTGGAAACGCGCCTGGCGGGCAGCTACCGGGTGTGGGAATACTGTGTGCAGTATCAGGAGAGCAGCTTTGACTTCATCAGCCGGCTGATGGAGCTGGAGGGCATTTACTACTTCTTCCGCCACGAGGCGGACAAGCACACGCTGGTGCTGTGCGACGCGCCGGATCAGCATCAGCCGTTCCCGGGCTACGAGACAATCGCGTACCACGTGACGCCGTCGGGCGGCAGCGTGACGGAGGAGGGCGTGAGCCAGTGGGCGCTGGCGGAGAGCGTGACGCCGGGCATCTACAGCACCGACGACTACGACTTCCGCAAGCCAAACGCGTGGATGCTCCAGGCGCGCCAGAATCCGGTGTCGCCGACGCCGGGTTCAGTGGACGTGTACGACTGGCCTGGCCACTTTGTCGAGCACGGTCACGGCGAATACTACGCGCGCGTCCGCCAGGAGGTGTGGCAGACAGAGCACCACGAGGTGAGCGGAAGCGGAACGGCGACGGGCATCGCGCCGGGCTACACCTTTGCGCTGCTGAACGCGCCGCACTTCAGCGACAACGGCAAATACCTGGTGACGTCGGCGTACTATGACTTTGAAGAGAACAGCTACGCCAGCGGCGACGTGGGTGCCACGCGCCACAACATCGACTTCACGGTGCTGCCTGCCGCGGTGACCTTCCGTGCGCGCCCGGAAACACGGTGGCCGAAGACGCACGGCCCGCAGACGGCCAGGGTGGTGGGGCCGAAGGGTGAGAGCATCTGGACGGACAAATACGGCCGGGTGAAGGTGAAGTTTCACTGGGACCGTCTGGCGAAGGGTGACGACACGAGTTCATGCTGGGTGCGGGTGTCAAGCGCCTGGGCAGGCCAGGGGTTTGGCGGGGTGCAGATCCCGCGCGTCAACGATGAAGTGGTGGTGGATTTCATCAACGGCGATCCCGACCGTCCATTGATTATCGGCCGGGTTTACAATGAGGCCAGTATGCCGCCGTGGGCACTGCCCGCTGCCGCCACACAGATGGGCTTTCTGAGCCGATCGAAAGACGGTACGGCGGACACCGCTAACGCATTGCGCTTTGAGGATAAGGCGGGTGAGGAGCAGGTATGGCTTCAGGCGCAGAAGAATATGGACACCAACATCAAAAATGATGAAACGCATACTGTTGGTGGGGAACGAAGTCACTATGTCGCTAAAAGTGAGTTACATCGTGTTGAAGTCAATCAGGTACAGGCTGTTAAAGGCGACACTGAGATTTTGACCGGTAAAGGTAAAGTTGATGCTGTAGTCGAGCAATATGTTCTGGCGTCGGGGACCCAGCTACGCCTTGTCTCGGGCGAAAGTGCCATCGAACTGAATGCAAATGGCACTATCAATCTTATCGGAAAAGATTTTAATTTCTTCGTCGAGAAGGACGGCAATATCACCACAGGTGGAAAACTGAATCTGAACACCGAAGGCGCGCAACCGGGCACCTCTGCGCCGGGGTCGGGACACAAAGGCGATATCAGCGCGGCTGTTCAGGAGAAATTTACGCCGGGAAAGCCGGGTAAGGCAGGTGCTTTAGCAAGCGCACCTGCCGACGCTTCAAATAATGCCGTTGCCCACGCTAACGTGCAAACGCCCTCTTTCAGTGGTTATGGCAAAGATGTAGACAGTTTGGTTGAGAAGTCACCTACCATGAAACAGGACATCACCACCCTGAAAAAGCGTGGATGGGTTTTCAAAGAGGGTGAGGCGGGGAAAGGGACGTTTGCGGATCGTCAAGGTCGTATCATCACTGTCGATAAAAGCAACATGAATGATGCTGCTAAAGTCGTACAGTCGCTGTCACATGAAAGTGGACATGCACTTTATAAACCCAATATTGATCTGAGTTCTAAGGATAATTACCTGAACAGCACACTCAGTGATGAGGGCGCAGCTACACTAAATAATATTCGTGTACAGCGTGAGATCATTGCTAATCACGGTGAGGACATCGGCATAGCAGGCAATACAGCGAATCAGAAAGATTACAATGCTATCTTCGACTCCCTGCAAAAAGGTGACATCACTGAGAGTGACGCGAGGATGAAGATCGGGCGTATATTCGGAAAAGGTGAGAGGACCTCCACGACGAAGGAGCTATACGAGGATTATTATGGGGGTTGGTATGATAAAAATTACCCGGCAAAGTAAGCTATCAGTCATGTTACTGGCAGGTTTTTTTATAAGCGGATTAGTGGAAGCAAAGATGCAAGCAAATGATATATGGAGTTTTGTCACGCAAATGCGTTCCAGTGTGAAGAGTTTATCTGTACAGGCTATTCACAATGCCCCACTGGCGTTTAAATTAAAAAGTCAGAATGAATATATCAATTTTTACCGGGCTGACGGGATCAGGCTTAACGATGCGTTACTGATTAACGATATTGAGTTGCGACTGAGTAAAAGCCCTGACGGAATGGCACCTTTTCTGAGTTTTTCGCCGCAAGGGAAGTGCATTACGCTGAATGAGATCAAAAACCATTATCGGACTATCCGTTTAACGGATTACCCGCGTGGTCAGTCTGAAAATGAGCTAACCAGCTACACATCACCTCCCGATGCCAACGGCCAGGTCATCACCTTTTCATTTACGGCTAAAAATCCAGACTGCCTGAGCAGAGTGATTATTACTTCTGAAGAGTAAAGGAACGGCTTACTGACAATGATGGTCTGGTACAAAGCTCAGCAGCAATTGTCACCTCTTTGTGCGATTATCTGGCTTTGAATGTTCCTCTCTCATCAGAAAATATATGACGTTAATCAGGTTATTTTTGACACTGGCGTTTTTTTTCACGCCTGTTTTAAGTCTGGCAAATACGGTGTCGACAGAAGCAGTACCTCCACTGAGCAACGACGATTTCTCTGTCCTGCTCAACGACTACGCTTTCACCCCTGGTGACGCATGGAACAATCAGAGCTTCGTCCGTGCGGGCAAAGCCTTGAGCTCGGTTGTGGCCGGAGAAGTGGTCATCGATGAACAGCGATACAATTATTTCCAACACAGCTATGACGGCTTTGCGTTGTTCAGCGCAACGGCGGTGGGAAATGCCAGCCATACCATTCTGGCGGAGATTCTTGTGGACGCTGCCAGCGTGCCGACGGCTCGCAATATTGTGGTGGGCGATAGCGTGGAACAGGTTCGGCAAGCCTATGGCCCAGGCAAAGAAAGTGACAGCGATAATCAACACTGGCTTATCTACAAGCTGGGTGAGAAACAGTTGATGTTCGAAATTGACCAGCAAAAGGTCAGCCATATCATGTTGAATACCACTATGAGTGCCAGACAGCATGACATCAGCGCAGACCAGGCTGTCAGCGCGGCAACAGAAGCCATTCATAGTTATCACCTGACAACACTCAGCGATCAATGTCTCAGGTATGATGTTGACGACAGCAGTGATAAAAGTTTCTTTATCATTACGGTTCGCGAAGACAACCATGACGTCAGTTGTGGCGGCGATCCGGATATCTCTCCTCGTCTTTTCGACATTAAAGTGGCGCGTGATAACACTCAAATACTCACTAACGCCGATGATGCCGATGGCACGTATCGAAGCCTGAATACGTCAGCCACACCCAATCAATAAACGGACACCCTATGAATTATCAGTTCAATGAAGGCGCATTTGCGCTGTTTCCTGCTGCGTGGCAGGACACCACCATGAATATTTTGCGGGATGAGGCCAGTGGGCTGGCATTCGTTGTGAGTCGTGGTGTCATTCCTGAAGGTAGCGATGCGGAGACGGAATTCCAGCGTCAATGGGATACATTACGCAGTCAGATGGGCGCTATTCAGCAAACAGCGTTTGTACGGGTTATGGCTGGGATTGATAGCGCGCTACAGGCGCTGGAAGTTGAAACCGCCTTCGAGCGCAATGGACAAGCTGTGTGGCAGCGGCAGTTGGCTACTCAGGTTCCTGACAGCAACATTTTCATGATTTTTACCCTTTCCGCGATGCGTCCTTTCAATGAAGAAGATGGAGAGCGCTGGAAAAGTTTTAAACACAGTCTGAGTCTGAACAATCCAGGGAAAGCATAAGCTATGGATAACCATGCGGCCCGCGTGGGCGATGAGATCATTCACTCCAGCATTTTTGCTGATATCACCAGTATTGTCGCTGAGGGCGCAGCCTACGCCGTGATCGGTGCGGCGGTGGGCGCGGCGGCAACCGCCGCCGCGCCCCTGTTAGGTGCAGGGATGGCCGCGGCCGGTGTGGCCGCTATTGGTTCCAGCTGCCTGCTCAGTGGTATTCTGGGCGGCGTACTGGCCAATGCCGTTGGCCTCTCAGAGGACATCACTAAAGTAGCCGATGGGCTGGGAAACATGCTGTTCCCTCCTTCGCCCGCTGGTGTGATTGCCAGCGGATCAGAAAATGTTCTGGTGAACGGTCTTCTCGCGGCACGTGCGGCGGGCATGCTCGTATCCGGAGAAACTCCACCGCCGGAACCGCAGTCACCCAAAAGCTTTGCCGATTACGGCGGCATGTTGCTCGCTGCAGCCAGCCAGTTTGGCAGTGCGATGTGGCAGCCTACGGTTGCGTCAGCCGATGCCGGAACGTCTCCGCTGGAGCAGGACAAAGTTGTCTGCGAAAAACACGGCGCGCCGCAATATCTGGCCCAGGGTTCTAAGCAGGTTTTTATTAACGGGCAGCCAGCCGTTCGCGCCAAAGACAAAACCACCTGCGAAGCCACGGTAAGTGACGACGTTTCACCCAATGTCATCATTGGCGGTGAAACCGTGACGGTAAGAGAGATCAAAAGCGGTAAAGTACCCGGGCTGGCTTTAGCGATGATCGGCCTGTCCCTGATCCGCGGTCGACCCAGTCAGATTCTGAAAAACATGCCCTGTGCACTCGCCGGTGCGGCCGGGGGGATGATGGCCGATATGGCGATTAATGCGGCCTTTTCGTCGCTGTTTCCGGTTCATGCCTCCACTGGCGTCAAAGTCCTCAATGATGATGCCGAACGTGATTTCTCCCTTCCTGGCCGTTTTCCGCTCAGTTTCCAACGTAGTTACAACAGCCTGACGCAGCGCAGCGGATTATTTGGTCTGGGCTGGGCAACGGTGTTCGACAGCTATTTAGTGCTGGATGGCGCGCAGGCAACCTGGTTTGATGACAACGGGCGCGAGCTGCGCTTTGCGGTGCCGGGGGATAAAGAGGTGCTATACAGCATCAGCGAAGGACTGATGGTGCGCCGTAATGAAATGGGCGATATCGCTATTGCCGATGATGATGGTGCGGTTTGGCGGCTCTATAAACCTACAGCGGCGAATCCTCAGGTACTGCGTCTGGCTTCGCTGAGCGACGAATACGGTAACGCGCTGGAGATGGGCTGGGATGAGCAGGCGCGTCTTGTGCGTATTCATGATGCACCGCTGGCCATCGACGTCACACTGCATTACGGCGACAACCAGCACCCTCAGCGCCCGACCTCCGCCAGTCACTTTGATGGTGAACAGCACTGGCCGCTAGCGCACTGGGATTATACAGAACAGGGCCAGCTTGCCAGCGTCACCGATGCGGCTGGCATTACCTCGCGCCGTTTCCGTTATAACGACGATGGGTTAATGATCTGGCATCAGCTGCCGGGCGGACTGGAAAGTGAATATCGCTGGCAGAAACTGGATCACTGGCGTGTGGTCGAGAACCGCACCAATACCGGTGATGGCTGCCATATGCACTACGATCTGGAAGCAGGCATTACGCGGGTGTCGACCTATGACGGTCAACAGCGCGAACACCACTGGAATGCTGCGGGCCTTATCACCTGTTTCATTGATGAACGGGGCGAGAAGTGGCGTTATGAGTGGAATGAAAACGAACTCATGACGCGCCGCATCGATCCGCTGGGCAATGCGGTGAGCTTCACCTATGACGATCTTGGTAACCGTGTTGAAGAGAAAGATGCGGACGGCGGTGTGCAGGCAGTGCAATGGCTGTCCCACCGTTCTCTGCCAACGGTCGTTGCAGGCGCAGACGGCTCCACAACGAAATACTATTACGATCCCCATCATGGCCTTGAGCGTGTGGTCGATGCGCTCGGGCAAAGTACCGTTTATAAGCGGGATGAGTTTGGGCTGGTTATCGAAGAAATCGATGCGGCAGGCAACAGCTATCGTCGGGAGTTCAACGATGCAGGCCAGGTCATCCGTGAAACAGACTGTTCAGGGCTGACGACGCGCTACCGCTATCATCCGCTGGGCTGGCTCATTTGTGTGACGGCGCCGGATGGTGAAGAAACCCGTTATCACTATGATGCAGCAGGCCGTCCTGTTTTGCTGGAGCGGGCAGAGGGCTGGGAAGAGCGGTTGCGCTGGAGTGACAACGGCCTGCCACTGGCCCACGAGTCAGCCGATGGCAAACGCAGTGAATTCCGCTATGACAACGTCGGGCGCTTAATCGCGAACCGCAATGCCCAGGGTGAGACGGTTCAACGCAGCTGGGACAGCCGTAGCCGGTTAACGGCGCTGCAAAACGAGAACGGCGAGCAGTATCAGTTCGAATGGGGCGCAGATTCACTGCTGCTGGCCCAGACTGGACTGGACGGCGTGGCCACGCGTTATGAGTATGATGCTGCGGGCCGCACGTTAGCACGCACTTTTGCCGCCGGGCATCCTCAGGCGATTACCCATCGTTATCACTGGAGTCGGGCCGGACAACTGCTGGCGCGCACGACACCGGAAGGTCAGACGCGCTATCACTACCGTGGTGGTGGTCAGCTAAGTAAAGTGTCACAGCATCTGCCACTGTCTGACACCGAGTGGAGCCAGCAGGCTGAGCAGGAGATTACGTTTACCTATGATGCGCTGGGCCGCATCGTGAGTGAACAGGGGGAGCAGGGCACACTGGCCTGGGGGTACGATGCGCTGGGTAATTGCACAGCCCTAACCCTGCCGGATGGCCGCAACCTGAAGCAGCTTTACTACGGTAGCGGTCATTTACTGAGCATCGCACTCGACAACCTGCCGGTGACGGAGTTTACCCGTGACACATTGCATCGGGAACTCAGCCGCACGCAGGGCGGTCTGACCACGCGCAGTGAATACGATCGTCTTGGCAGACTGCGCCGCCGTGACGTTTTCAGGGGGGAAGCCCAGCGACCTGCACCGCGCGTCTGGTCCCGCCGACGCGATTTCGATTACGGCAACAACCTGATCCGTGAAGAGCGCGACGATAATCCGTTCAGCCAGACATTATGGCACTACGATAACGCTGGTCGTTTGTTGTGCCAGGAAGGCGCGCAGCCTGGTAATGAACACTGGCGCTGGGACGGTGCAGGCAACCCGCTGGATCGCCATGCCGCTTCCCACGTCATGCATAACCGCGTGACCGAACTGAACGGGATTCGCTGGCAGTACGATATTCATGGCCGCACCACTGAGAAGGATGACGGCCAGACCCGCTGGCGCTACCGTTACGATGGTGAGCATCGTCTGACGGATGTCATCAGCGAGCCGCGTGATCGCAATAAGCCACGCAACAAAGTGAGCTTCCGTTACGATCCGCTGGGCCGACGCATCAGTAAAACCTGCCAACAATCGTTACAGGGTAAGCCGTCTGGTCATGCTGTCACAACGCGGTTTGTGTGGGAAGGTTACCGTCTGCTGCAGGAAATCCACGACGATATTCCGCTGACTTATGTCTACAGCGACAGCCAGAGCTATGAGCCACTGGCCCGTATTGATGGCGTGGAAAGTCCGGAGATATTCTGGTTCCACTGCGCCGCAAATGGGACGCCCGAGCTACTGACCGACGTTGAAGGCCAGAAGACCTGGGAAGGTGTGAACAGCCCGTGGGGCAAACTGCTGCGCGAATCGAATCAACGAATTCCGGTGGTAGAGCAGAACCTGCGTATGCAGGGCCAGTACCTGGACCGGGAAACGGGGCTTCACTATAATTTGTTCCGTTATTATGACCCGGACAGCGGCCGGTTTACCCAGCATGACCCGATAGGGCTGGCGGGGGGGATCAACCTTTATCAGTATGCGCCGAATGCGCTGGGATGGGTGGATCCGTGGGCGTTGAGGCGTACATGTAAGCCTAATAAACCAACTAAACATAATGATCACAACCAAGGCGCGTTTGCAAGACAGTGGCAGGGGAGAGGCGTATATAAAGGGCGTGATACTTGGACAAATACTATGTTGAAGGAAGGTGATATTGTCTATGGTGGTGTGCCCGGACAATCTGGCTTTTATTTCGACAAAACAACTCTGGATGCCGCAGGCGGGAGCAGAGAGTCACTTTGGAAAAGTTTACAGGCGTTACCACATCCAAAATTTGGCTATCGTGGTCAGATACAGGCTTACAGGGTAAAACGCGAAATAATTGTTGGAACTGGCAAGGCATTATCACAAGATCTAGCAAAATTCGGAAGTGGTGGTGGAACACAATTTCCCCTTTCTAATTATAAGGCTGTTTTAGAGCCTGTTGGAAATACATTTAGTATGGGGATATGAAATGAAAATTAATAAAGAAGACGGAAGTTTGGATTTTGAGAATGGATTGATTATTTCCTCTACTTCGACTAAAAAAAATTTGTTTGCGATGGGTGGTTTATTTTGGGAGGGATGGCCTGACAATGGTGATGATACCGTAAATTATCGAGCCGTTTTTAATACGAAAAACAATAGGCAAGGTGATATTTACCTGATCGTATTTTTATCTCATAAAGGTGATGAGAATGCCACAGTAGTAAGTTGGTGCTTTGCACCTGATAATCTATTGATGGGAGAGCAAAATAAACCAGAGGGTAAAGTTACACGAAAATTAAGAGAGTGGTTTAAAGTGCAATCTGGTTGTAATCTTCCAGTCTATGGCGCGTGGGGACACATTGATGCAGTATATGACCCACATAACAGAACAGGTATGATTACTTGTAACTATCGTTCAGGCTTTGAAGATGCAAAGTCATGGAGTAATTATTGTGAATGGAATAAGTTAAAATTTTAATGTTGATAGTGAAGTATCTTTATATGGATTATTTATGGTTTTTCAATAAATACCATTTGTAGTTATTTTCTATTAGCTAATCTTTTTATCCTGCTATATATAATAACTATTTGCGGTGTGGTGAGTTTTATCATTAATTTTAAAGTTGGTTTTTTGGCAATTCAATCATTGACGGTATTTTAATGAGATTTTTATCATGGCTTGTCGGGCGTGATATCACTGAATTACTGCAACATGGTTTCGAAATAGATGAGGTAATCGCACTACAGGAAAACTCCATACTTGCCTGTTCCACTACAGAGCTTGAGCTTTATTTTAAACAGCCTGCTGAGTCTCTTCCCTGGCAAAATGCCTTTCCGATTGCAATAGTGCTGGAGCTGGTGCTGGTCGCCTTTGCATTTAATTTGCTGATATTTCTGCGCGCTTTACTCTGCTCAATCCACAAGTACATGCGTTGATTTTTTTTATTCCCTCAATCGTCATTATTGGCGCGGTACTCACGGCCAGTTACCTGCTTGCCCGAGGCAAAACAACCGGTGTGGCGGGGCTAGCATACGTCTGTGGGACATTGCTTATATTGACCGTTTTCTATTGAGCTTTGCTCAAAGTCGCTGGCTGAATAAATGGCTACACTTACGCAGGATATCGGTTTCAAAATCATTGGGTTAATGAATTACCTGTCAGGTGCGTACGTCGCCTGTTCAAGCTCTGGAAAGCGATCTGGTGCCGGGTTTCGGCTGGGTACTTCAATATTACGCAAGATGCGTATTTTCGATTCTGCCGCCTTGTCTGCACCGCCCATCATTATGCCGTTTATTACCGTTGAGTTGCATGTTGTGGTAATGCTATTGATAGATGTGTCCGGTTCAAACACCACTTCAGATCGGCGCTCAGAAAATATCAACGAAAAAGGCAAAACCATGTAGCCACTCACGCCCAAAAAAATTTCATTTTCCTCGCTTGAAATCCCACTAAATGATCCTATAAATGTCTGTGAGCAGCGGGGGAGGTCCCCACGCCGATGAGCTTTTGAATGAACCATTAATTCAGGAGGTTATCACTATGGCATTACGTAATTTTCCCGTATTTCCTTCTATCGCAGATTCTGCCTTTTCAGACCGGTTTAACCGTATCGACAGGCTGTTCAGCCAGTTGACCGGTGATGCGCCCGTGTCGGTTTCCCCCTCTTACGACCTTAAGCAGGTTGATAACGAACACTACGAACTGACCGTCAGCGTGCCGGGCTGGAAAGAAAGCGAGCTTGAAATCGAAGTAGCAGGCGGTCGTCTGACCGTGACCGGACAGAAAGAGGAGGTCAGCGATAACGATACGGAAAAAGAAGGGCAGAACAGCGGTTGGCTGCACCGTGGTATCAGTCGTTCAGACTTCCGTCTGAGCTACAGCGTGCCGGAACATATGAAAGTGACCACCGCACGCCTGCAGGACGGTTTGCTGCGCGTCGGCCTGCACCATGAGATACCGGAAAGCGAGAAGCCTCGTCGCATTCCGATCGAACACCGTACGGCGGAAGCCATTGAACATCAGGCCTAATGGCAGGTTAACGAAAAAGCGGAGGGCGCTGACGGCGTTCTCCGCGCTTTGTCATCAAGGTGCCAGAGAATCAGGAGGCGGTAATGAAAGTCATCAGCGTGCCCGAAGATCGTGCTCTTTATCCCAAACTGGTTGGCGAAACCGTAATGGCGGCAAAGTTACAGTTAGGCCGCACCCGGTTGTCGGTGAATTACAACAAAGTGCCTGGCGGTATCATGCCGGTGCTGGTGGTGGATTTCTACAACGAAAAAGGCAAACTTTACTCCCTGCGTTACAACCTGCCGCCCGATACACCAGAGCGCACTGAACGTCGATTGTCGCTGTTAATGCGGCTGATTGAGAAAGAGGCCAGTGAGGAAAAGCTGGCTGAGGCGGTGTAAAACCGATAAGTGCAACCAAAACGAAGAGGAGGTGACGATGCTCAACACACTCATGCTACATACCTCGTTGGGTGCTGGCATGCTAGCGGTGACGGCCAGCCTGTTTCACAACCGTTTTAAATAAGCCGTTTTTCGTTTTCTCTCGTCAGGGTGCCGACATCGCGGCACCCTGTTTCATTCGTGCCCGCCGCTTGTCTTTTTGTGCTTCAATTGTTATGTTATAACATATCTATTTGTAGGGTGAAAAACATGCCGTCGTCCAGAGCGTTACCTCAATCCGATTCTGTTTTGCAGGTCAACATTGCGCAGTTGAACCGAACGGACGGCGAACCGCTCTTGCATCACATTCACTTCAGCGTCAGAGAGGGAGAGCGGCTGGTCATCATCGGGCCAAACGGCAGTGGCAAGACGTCATTACTGCGGGCAATGTGCCGTGAGTTATCGTCACCGCCACAGGCGATTCAGCTTAACGGCGCATGTCTGGCAACGTTTTCACGGCAACAGCTTGCCACCTGCATAGCCGTGATGGCGCAGAATGATATGCCCGATCTCAGGCTGTCGGTTGAAGAGTACGTTGCGTTGGGCCGTATTCCGCATCTAGGCGCCTGCCCGGCAGGAGTAAATCAACGGATCGTCCACGAATCCATTGATGAAACCGGTCTTTCAGCACTAAAAACACGCCCGCTGGCTGCGCTGTCCGGGGGAGAGCGACAGCGTGCTTCACTGGCGCGCGTGCTGGCGCAAAAGTCGTTATTGATCTTACTGGATGAACCGACGAACCATCTTGATCCGCTGGCCCGCCAGCAGCTACTGGCACTCATTAAAAACAAAGGGATTACGGCAATAGCGGTACTGCATGACCTGTCCCTGATTGATACGTTTGCCGATCGTGTTCTTATCCTGTCGCAGGGCGAGCAAATTGTGTGTGATCACCCGTCGCACGCACTGACGTCGCGCTATCTCCAGCCCGTGTTCGGCTTAAACAGCTTTACCGTAAAACATCCTGCCAGCGGTAAGCGCTTACGTATTTTTGAGGTGCCCGACTGTGCATGATGCATTGAGTAAAATCGGTTTTGCCGCGTTCCTGGCCGTGACGCCAGCCATGTGGGCCAGCGCGAGTGATTTTCCTGTCACCATCGACAGTTGCGGCCAGCCCGTGACGTTCACCTCGCCGCCTGCGCGAGCCGTGATTAACGACCTCAATATGGCAGAAATGGCTTTTGCGTTGCATCTGCAGAACCGCATTGTCGGTCTCACCGGCATCAGTGGCTGGTACAAGATGACGCCGGCCTTTAAGCAGGCCATGGGATTCATCCCTGAGCTGGCACCGAAATATCCCTCACTGGAAACGTTGCTGGCCGCGAGCCCTGATTTCTTTTTTGCTGGCTGGAATTACGGGATGAAAGTGGGCGGTGACGTTACGCCTGCTTCACTGCGTCAGTACGGCATTAAAACCCTGGTGCTGAGTGAAAGCTGCGTCTTTACGCAGAAGGACAAGCAGAAAGCGACGATGGATCTGCTCTATAACGACGAGATTAAACTGGGCAAAATTTTTGGCAAGCGGGCCGAGGCCGAGGCGCTGGTAGAGGACTGGAAACAGCAACTGCAGGCCTTACCTCAGCGTCCGGCTGACACGCCGCCTCGAAAAGTCTTCGTTTACGACTCAGGCGAAGACAAACCGTTCACCAGCGGAAAATATGCCATGCCGACCGCCATCATTGAGGCCGCCGGAGGTAAAAACGCGATGGAATCGCTGGAGATGAGCTGGGGCACCACCTCCTGGGAGAGCGTGGCGGCCACGCAGCCGGATTTTATTATCTTGCTGGACTATCAGACCGGCAGTGGGGCAGAGGCACTGCGCCACTTCCTGGAAAATCATCCGCTTATGAAGCTGACGCCTGCGGTAAAACACCATCGCTACCTGAAATTACAGTACGCTGAACTCACACCGGGGCCGGCCAATATTCAGGCCGTAGAGAAGCTGGCTCATGCGCTCTATTCGCCGGATGCGCCGTGAATCGATCGCCGTATCGTTATCCAGGAATAATGAGTGCGTCCTGCCTGCTGCTGGCGATCCTGATGCTGATCAGCACGGCGGAAGGCACCGTGTCATTGTCTTTAACGCAGGTGCTGTCCGCACTCGACATGGCAGACGCGCCCGTCTCTGAAATGGTAACCCGAATCGTGATCGACCTACGGTTACCGCGCACGCTGCTGGCCGTGATGACGGGGGCTGGCCTGGCCATGGTCGGGGCTTTATTGCAAACCACCACCCGTAACGATTTAGCCGATCCGTTTTTATTTGGTCTGTCCTCTGGGGCCTCAGCCGGTGCTGTACTGGTGATTACCCGCTTTGGCGATCGGCTGTCGGCGTTAACCTTGCCCGTTGCCGCTTTCGCGGGTGGGCTGTTTTCAGCCGCCGCCGTCATGTTGCTTTTTCATTTCAAAAAGCAACGTTCAGCAGAGCACTTGATTCTCTGCGGGCTGGCCGTGTCATTTCTGTTTGGTGCGGTGACCAGCTATTTGATTTTTTCAGGCGACCAGCGCGCGGCCAGCTCGGTGATGTTCTGGTCACTGGGCGGGCTGGGATTAGCCAGCTGGCATAATCTGCCTTATGCACTGGTAAGTCTGGCATTACTGACAGGGTTTGTAGCGCTGCGCGGGCGGCAGTTGGATGGATTGCTGGCGGGCGAGCAAACCGCACTCTCGCTTGGTATTCACGTCAACCGGTTACGCATCGAGGTGTTTCTGTGCTGTGCGCTGGCAACCGCGTTGCTGGTGGCACTGACCGGCGTCATTGGCTTTGTCGGACTAATGGTGCCGCACCTGTGTCGGCACGTAACGGGTGTGAAACACCGGTTGCTGATCCCACTGTGCGCGCTCTGGGGCGCCATTTTGTTGTGTGCTGGCGATATTGCCAGTCGGACGCTGCTGGCCCCGCAGGAGCTACCCATTGGCATTATCACGGCGGGCATTGGGGGGATGTTTGTGATTGTCCAACTGACGCGCGCCCGACCCTGAATGCTGAAATCCGCCGCTGAGTAAGACCGGTTCACGGTGCCTGACTCAGTAAGGTAATTTCATTATTTCATTCCGAGACAGCTGGCCAATAATGGCGAGCGATCTTCTGCAATCAAGGTATTTCCACCGAGGATTGCCGGATTGCCTGGCTTTATTATGAATGTAATAGCTATTCACACTTCTTTGCATTCGGGTAACATATTAGCCATTGTCTTATTTACTTAAACAATCGATCCGATCCATCCTAAACCTTAAAACAAACGTACTCACGAAGTCCCGCGTGACTTCAGTCTGACGTCAGGGTTCGATTTATGCTCAATCGCATTACTGTTCAGTTACCCGTTGAAGGCTTGCTGTTCTGGAAGCTATCTGGCCGAGAGGCCCTGTCTGAATCGTTTATCTTAACGCTTCAGGTTTTAGGGACCGATGCGCGTATCGAACGCAGCGCGTTGCTGGGTAAAGCCGCTACCGTAGTGGTGCCGACGCAAAGTCTGGCAAATCCACGTTACTTTAATGGCAAGATCACGCGGGTGGCGGTGAGCGCGGTAGAGATGTCAGGCACGCGTTATGCTGTTTACACGTTAACGCTTGAGCCAGATCTGTGGCCGATGAAACGTGACCGGAATCTGCGCATTTTTCAGGAGCAAACCGTTCCACAAATCGTGCAGACGTTACTCAGTGAGTATCAGGTTAACGTGGAAAATAACCTGTCGGGTAGCTATCGCAGCTGGGATTACTGTGTTCAGTATCAGGAAAGCAGTTTTGATTTCATCAACCGACTGATGGAGCTGGAAGGCATTACCTGGCACGTTCGCCATGAGGCCGGTAAGCATACCATCGTGCTCACGGATGCCACTGCGCAGTACACGCCATTTAGTGGCTATGAAGTGATCCCCTATCATCAAACGCCTTCAGGCGGTTCCACCAGTGAAGAAGGGATAAGCCAGTGGGCCCTTACTGACAGCGTGACGCCGGGTTTATACAGTCTGGACGACTACGATTTTCGCAAACCTAACGCCTGGCTCTTCCAGGCACGACAAAATCCAACATCTCCTTCACCCGGCACCATTGATGTGTATGACTGGCCGGGGCGGTTTGTGGAACATGGTCATGGCGAATTTTATGCCCGCATCCGTCAGGAGCGTTGGCAGGTAGAGCATCAACAAACCCACGGCACCGCGACGGCAATGGGGATTGTGCCGGGCAGCACGTTCCAGCTCACCAATGCGGCCTTTTTCAGCGATGTCGGTGAATATCTGGTGACTGCTGCTGACTACCAGTTTGAGGAGAATCGCTACGCCAGTGGCCCGGACAGCCAGACGATTCATCGTACGGAGTTTAGCGTGATACCAGCGGGTGTGGTGTTTCGTCCTGAGCAGAAAACGCCGTGGCCGCGCACGGGCGGCCCGCAAACGGCGAAGGTGGTCGGGCCGAAAGGCGAAAGTATCTGGACCGATCGCTATGGTCGGGTCAAGGTTAAGTTTCACTGGGATCGGCTGGCAAAAGGTGACGATACCAGTTCCTGCTGGGTGCGTGTTTCCAGCGCGTGGGCGGGACAAGGTTTCGGCGGCGTGCAGATTCCACGCGTAGGCGACGAAGTGGTGGTCGACTTTATTAATGGCGACCCTGATCGGCCAATTATCACCGGTCGCGTCTATAACGAGGCCAGCATGCCGCCCTGGGCTTTGCCCGCTGCCGCTACGCAGATGGGATTCATGAGCCGCTCAAAGGATGGATCGCCTGACAATGCCAATGCGCTGCGTTTTGAAGATAAACCCGGCGAAGAGCAGCTCTGGTTGCATGCTGAACGTAATATGGATACCGAGGTTGAAAACGACGAAACCCATGATGTCGGCAGCAATCGCACCAAAACCGTTGGTAAAGACGAAACCAGCCATATCAAGCAGAACCGTACACGGACCGTGGATGGCAATGAAACCATCTCGGTTGGACAGGACCGCAGTAAAACCATCAGCGGCAATGAAACCACCACGGTTCAGCAAAATCGTACGGAAACGGTGAAAGGTAATGAAACGCTCAGCGTTGAGCAAAACCGCGATGAAACCATTACCGGAAACCATACCACGACGGTGAAAAGCAATAACACCGGCACAGTAGAAGGGAAGCAAACGCTAACGGTGATTCAGGATCGGACCCGTACGGTGCAGGGCAATGAAAAGGTTAGCGTGCAGCAAAACCGAACCGTGCAGGTGACGGGTAATCAGACACTCGACGTGACGGGTAATCGTCACGTCAGTGTCAACAGCAATGAGGCCCGTACCATTGCGCAAAAGCAGGATGTGACGATCGGCGCTGGGCGCACGCTCAGTATCACGGGGGGCGATACCCGCTTTACTCAAGGAAGCGTGGCCGACAGTGCCACGGATACGTTTCATATCAACGTCGGTGAGAGCGGGATTTTAATCAGCAATGGCAGCGTGCAAATTACGGCGGGCGGATCGACGATTACCATTAATGCCGCCGGTGTCATGGTGAATGGCAAAAAAATTGAACTCAATGCCTGACAGGGATGAGAAATGAGCACCGCAAAGAATCCCACTGAACGTGTTATGACTGAGCTGGAGCTGAGCTGGTTAACCGCCACGGAAAAGACCGACGCGGGTCTGTTTATCTGGCGCGTTCCAGCCGCAGGCGAATCACTACTTGATGCGTTCATCGCCCTTCAGCAGCATCCGGAGGGGCGTTCCGTACCCGATATATTCCTTGGTCTGTCTACGGCGTTTGAAACCGGTTATGGCTATAGCGATGCACTGTCGCGTGACTTTCTTGAACATTATGACGCCACGCCCGATGCGGCACATTGGGATGGCGATGTGTTGCTGCCCTGCTACACCATTGAACAGCTTTGCGGCCTGTTACAGGACTTCGCCGATCATTTTGCAGAGGATGTACGTTACCTGGTTCTGGTGCTTAAACCCGCTGCCGTAAGTGACGAGAGTGCGTTGATGCGCTGGCTGAAACGCTGGCTGGCTTCCTCCGCGCCTGCGCCGCGTTTACTGCTGATTGATACGCTTGAACAACCGCTTTGGCAGCCACTTCATGACGCGCATCCTGATCGCGTCCAACTGATTGTCGATCAGGTCGATGGCATGAAGGTGATGCATCAAACCGCCCAGCAGCAAAGCGATCCTGATACCGATCGGGCATTGCTGCGGCGTTACCTTGCCGATGCGATGCTCTTGCTGGAAAAAGGGACCGCCCAGCAGGTCGCTGCGCGCGGCAGTCTGGCGTTAGGCATTGCACAGCGGCGAGGCTGGCCTGATCAACAGGCGATGTTGCATAACCTTATTGCGGGCGGCTGGCTGAAAGGCCAGGATCACAATAAGGCCGTCGACCACTATCGTGAGGCGCAAAACGCGTCCAGCAGCGTGGCGGACCCCGTTGTCAAAGGCCAGCTTCGAACGCAGAGTACGTTTGGCGAAGCCGGTGCCTGGTTTTCACATAAAGAGTACGTTCGAGCGGCACAGTGCTACCGGCAGGCCGCGCGTGAGGCAGAGGTAATCCCCCATCCTGTGTTTGCGATTGAGGGCTGGCGCATGACTGGCTTCTGTTTATGGCTCGCCGGACAACGCCCGGCTGCCATGGAAGCCTATGGTAAGGCCGTGCGAGCCGCAGAGAATGTGCCCCTGGCCGAGCGGGGCGAAACCACGCTGCCGCTGGTCTTTCAGGATCTTCTGCGCAGTCACGATAAACGCCGCACAGAGGCGCTTGAAGCCTATGCATCTCGCTGGCAATCCGATAAACAGCGGCTTATTCAGCAGGCCGACGCGAACCTGCCGCTTGTGCCCACCCCATCGCAGGTCCGCCAAACTGACAGCCTGCTGCAACGCCAGCTCGAGGCAACCTTTTTACTTATTCGCGAGGAGCGGGAAACACTCATCCGCAATGGCGATGACAGTTTTCGCCGTGTCATCCACCTGGCCCGTGAAAAACTGCATCCGCAGTGGAATGGCTTACCTGACATCGCCCATCCTTTTGATGCCCCGCCGGGTGAATGGCAAAGCCTGCCTGCGTGGGGAAGCACTGAACCCTTAGCCACACAACCTGCAGGGAGCAACACATTGTGAAAAACCGCATCATCCTTATTGTCGTCGTCACGGTCCTGGCGCTGCTGTTCTTAAGCCTGTCCGATAGCGGTCTGGCGACGGAAGTCAGAACATTTTTGCGCGCGCTGCTGCGAGCCATTTTCTGAGGCCTGATTCATGCATTCCGGTGCGCACTTTGATCCGCAGCTAGGACTGGACATTCACACCTATCCCTGGCCTTTACCGACGCCTCACATCGGTATTGTGTTTGATGTGTTTGACTATCTGCCATTGATTGGCACTACGGTGCATGTTAACAGCATCAAACGGGCCAGCGCGGGAACGGGTGGAATGTCGATACATATCCCCGTTGGCGGCGTTTGGGTGCCGCCGTTGCGTGCGCCCGGCGGCCCACAGATTGAAGATGAGCTGTTTATGGGCAGTAAAACGGTTTCGGTGGATGGTGAACCGTTTTCCCGAATTGGCATGCCGGTACTGAGTTGCAATATTGTCGGTATGATTCCCCCGTTTCGCCTCAAGCGCGTCACTAAACCCAAACCGTTGTCCCTGACGCTACCGCTGACGTTCAACCTGGCCATCCCCAACAATGTCATCGTAGGAGGGCCACCAACAATCAATTTGATGGCGCTGCTGATGCGTGCCGGGTTGAGCGGTCTGGGAAAAGGGCTGAAGAAGTTCCGGAAGTCGGTGAAATGGCAAAATTTCATGAAACGCTTTGGCGACTACAGGCGCAAATTGTTTCGTAATATGGAGCCAGGGGTTCTCAAGTGTAAGGTTCTGCGAGCGGAACCGGTCGATATTCGGGATGGCAGCGTCAGTCTTGAACAGCAGGATTTCCTGTTGCCGGGCCGGCTGCCGCTGGCCTGGCATCGGACGTATTCGTCGGCCGATGTTGAAACGGCAGGACTTTGTGGCTATGGCTGGCTGACACCCGCGGATACCCGGCTGGAAATCCTGACTGAAGAGGGCATTGCGCTCTTTATTCAGCCTGACGGGATGACGCTTTTTGCCGCCCTGCCACAGGAAGACGGACGTAAACATGCTGTCATGGGGTTGCCGGATGGCAGCCGCCTGTGGCGAGACAGCGCCCAGGGCCAGGTGACCTGGTGCGTTGAGCAGGAAGCGGGGATCCTGTGGCATTTCACCGGTGCCGATGGGCGGTTACCGATACAGCAATTATCCGATCGTAACGGAAACGGCTGGGCCTTTGAATGGCAGGACGAGATGCTGATTCGGCTTCGCGAATTCAGCCTTAACGGGTTGACCGGACGAGAGGTCCTTGTCACTCATGATAAGGGCCGCCTGAGTAGCTTACGCCTGCACAATGCGCTGGACGGTGACATCACGCCGCTGACGCGCTACGAATATCATGCCAATGGTCAACTTAGCGCCGAAATTGATGCGCTATCGCATCCCCGGCGTTTTGACTATCAACAGTTTTATCTGGTCAGTCACTTTGACCGAAACGGCCAGGGATTTCATTACCAGTACAATCAGGACTGGCGCGTCATTCACGCCTGGGGTGACGGCGGCGTCTGGGACTACCACTTCGCTTACGAACCGCTGCTCAATGAGGTTGAAGTAACGGATTCACTGGGCCACCTCTCACGTATTACGTTTGACGACAATGGTCTGCCGATCGCCGAAATCGATCCCTGTGGCGGGAATACGGTATTTCGTTACGACGACTTTGGTCGAACGGTAGAAGTGATTGAACCGGATGGCAGCATTCATCAATGGGATTATGATGCGCAGGGCCGCATGGTCGCTGAGCATTTACCCGACGGCAGCATGGTGCAGGCCGTTTACAATGAGGATGGCCTGCCGCTGGCGATCACCGATCAGAAAGGTGCGGTCTGGCACGCCGACTATGACAGCGGTGGCAACCTTATTGCCAGTCGCGATCCGGGCGGTGTGACGGCCCGTTATCAGTTCGATCGGCTTGGCCAACTGACCCAGGCGAATGAGCCGGGTGCACCGCAAACAGAGTATCGGTATGACCGCTTTGGTTTCCTGCTGGTGGTCAGCGTGGCAGGCGCGGGAGAGACGCGTTTCAGGCACAACGTACGTGGGAATTTACTGGAACGTGCTGATGCCAGTAACGGTGTGACCCGTTTTTACTGGGATTCGAAAGATCGCCTCATCGCCACGGTCGACCCGGCGGGTGGCGATGTCCGGATTGAGTATGACCGTGAAGATGAGCCTGTCACGTTTACCGATGAAGTGGGGCAGACCACGCGTTTTTACTATAACGGCACAGGCATGCTCACCGCCTGTGAAACGCCTGATGGTGCCCGGCTGGGTTATGAATACGATCCTGAGGACCGCCTGCTGGCCGTGATTAATCAATCTGGTCAACGCTGGCAGATGGAACGAGATGGGCTTGGACGTGTGACGGCCGAGCAGGATTATTGGGGACAAAAAACGCAGTACCGTTGGGACAAAGGCAGCCGCCTGGCCGCACGTTGCGATCCGCTCGGACGTGAGGTGCACTATGGCTACGATAAAGCCGGGCGCCTGAGTGAACGACGTAGCGGTGATACCTTGCAGGCAACGTTCCACTATGATCCCTGCGGAAGGCTGGTGCTCTGCCAGAATCCCTGGCGGCGACTCAGCTGGCGCTACGATGACGCGGGACGGTTACTGACAGAAGATCAGGACGGCTTTCAACTTCGCTACCATTATGACGAGCAGGGACTTTTGCACGAGCGTGAAAGCGACAGTGGCCATCGGGTGGTTTATCGGTACGATGCGTATCAACGTTTACGCACCGTGCAACTCAACACTGATTCGCCGATCACCTTTGATTATGATGCCGCGGGACGGTGTATTCATGAACAGTTGTCAGAGGCATTGACGCGCACCCTGAATTACGACCACCAGGGACGGCTTACGTCACAGCAGGTACTACAAAATGATTTACCGCTGTTTGCCAGTGGCTTTGTCTATGACAAAAGCGGAAATATGACTGCGCGTCACGACAGCCAGTGGGGCAACGATCGCTATCGTTATGACCCTGTGGGCAGGCTGACGGCACAAATCACCCCTGACGGGGCACTGCGAAAGTTTGTGCAGGATGCAACAGGTAGCCATTTGCAGACGCAAACCCGTGAGGTTAATGACCGCGCGGAAGGTTGGTTCCGGGAGGGCGTGCATCAGGGCGTTCGTTATGTTTATGATCGTGCCGGTGAGTTACGCCAGCGACGCCGAGTCGCGGGGACCGCGGGTGATCAGGATGAAAAAGAAGATTTCCTCTGGGATGAAAATCGACAACTGATTGCGGTGCGTAAAGGGAACCATCAGGTGCGCTATGGCTATGATGGGCTGGGCCGCCGGGTGTTTAAGCAAACCGACAGCGAAACGCGCTGGTTCTACTGGCAGGAGGACGCGCTGGTGGGCGAAACGCTCACCCGCACACATGAACCTCTGGCCGCGCAGAGTATCTTTGATACAGGCAGTCGCCTTAAGCGACAAAAAGCACAGGCTGCACTGTTCAGCACGATGCGGGAATACGTCTATTATCCCGGCACGTTTCGACCGCTGGCGTTGCTGACGCAACAGGGGGACAGTAAACAAAGCTGGCACTATCACTGCGATCCTAATGGCGCACCAGTCAGACTGACATCCGTTACTGGTGAGATTGTCTGGGCAGAAAAAACCGGTGTCTGGGGTGAAAAAGGCCAAATCTTTGCTGATCAGATCGAAAACCCCCTGCGTTTTCAGGGGCAGTATTTTGATGCCGAGACGGGGTTACATTATAACCGCTATCGGTATTATGACCCTGAGATTGCGGCGTATATCAGTCAGGATCCGATAGGGCTGGCGGGGGGGGTTACTCCCTATCGTTATGCTCCAAATCCATTTGTATGGAGTGATCCACTCGGGCTTACGACGGAGGAAATAAAAACTTTGTTCCATTTCACCGATTTGAAAGGAATGGAGGGTATTAAAAACAGTGGAGTTATCAGGCCTTCCACGGGCGGTGTTCATGCACGTTTTGGAGATGGTCAGTATTTTACTAATGTTCACCCAGATAGGATTGGTGGGCGTACATTAAAAGATTTAGAAGACTCTGGTAAAATATCTTTGGGGCAACTTGCGGCTAACATTTATGGTGATGCAAGAAAGTCTGGTAGTATCACTCATTATGTTGAGATTGATGTGACAGGGTTGAATATAACTGAGCCGAGACCGGGTACTTTCTTAGTCAAGAATGACAAAGAACTTGATGTCTCGAACCGAATAGTGAGTAGTGGGAGTTCATGCTAGTGAGTAATAAAAGTTACTACCGTGCGGTTTCAGAATTTTTGAGGGGAGCCGGTGTTGTCTATACTGAATTCATCGGGGAAGTGGCAACCAGACAGATAAGCGTTTTTGAAGGAAATCATTACTCTTCATCTTCAGTCACTGACTGGCATGAAGATATCGGTTACTTACTCTATGATGGCAAAAAAAATGAGTTAGATTTATCTGATTCTGAAGAGATTACAGATGAAAATTTTGAAACCGAATGGAAAAAAACACTCGTCAATGAAGACCAAATAGCCTATATCCATCATCATAGTGGAGATGCATCAATACCATTTAAAGAATCAGTTATTATTTTGCACGTTGTGAATAACCTAGGAAAGTGGGGGAAAGGTTTTGTCCTTTCTTTGTCTAAAAGATATCCGTTGGCAAAAGAAAAATATTTGGCCTCTTCGCGAATTGGGTATAAGATGGGCGATGTGCAATTTATTGAAGTGGATACTCTTAATAGAGTATTTGTAGCAAATATGGTTGCACAGGAAGGAATAAAAAAATCCCAAAGAGACGCTAAAAGATACATTTCATATGAGGCTCTTGAAGAGTGTCTGGAAATTGCAAGTGACTATGCATTGTGCAATAGATTAGAAGTTCAGATGCCAATGATCGGTGCAGGTCTGGGCGGCGGAGATTGGCAAGTTATTATTGATATTATAAAAGATAAACTGACTTATAAAAAAATACCCTGCCATATTCTAACTTTAGACTAGATGGCAAGAAAGGGCTTTTATCAGCCTTTTCTTTTTTCTCGCTTTTTCCTTTTAATTAAGGTTTTTTATGAGGGTTTAGCTTTCCTTTTTTATGTGAAAAAAATAATATTACTCTAGTTCATAGTGGCGAAATTTTAATAAGTCGTGCTACTTTGCTATGATTTATTCTGTGATAAATTTTCTTTTTTTGGTGAATTAGCTAAGTCATATTAAAACTAGAGCTGAAAATTAGATGTTAGATATAAATTGGAAAAAAACTTATAAAAAATGCCGCTAATGCGGCAATTCTTAATTCTATGAGCATTATTATAAATAAATGTTCGGCTGGGTACACTTAAAATACCCCCTCACTCACACCACCGTTTCATTCTCAAGCTTCTGCCTTTTCCGCAGATTCGGAAAGAGCATCATCCAGAGCCCAACCACCACCAGTGTCCCGACGCCGCCAATGACGGCGGCGGGCACCGCGCCCATCCATGCCGCGAGCAGCCCGGATTCAAACTCACCCAATTGATTTGAGGTATTGATAAAGATAGCGTTAACCGCATTGACGCGGCCGCGCATCGTATCCGGTGTATCCAGCTGAACCAGTGCGCCACGGATCACCATGCTCACCATATCGAAACCACCCAGCGCGGCCAGCGCCAGCAGAGAAAGCCACAGTTTTGTTGAGAGCGCAAACAGCAGCGTCGCCAGGCCAAAACCGGCCACGGAACCAAACATAATCATGCCAACATGTTTTTCCAGCTTATGGCGGCTGAGCCAGACGCCGACCAACAGGGCACCCACTGACGGCGCACCGCGTAACAGGCCAAGTCCCCATGGCCCGGTGTGCAGAATATCCTGGGCGAAGACAGGGAGCAGGGCGGTCGCCCCGCCCAGTAAGACGGCGAACAGGTCGAGCGATATCACGCCCAGAACATCCTTGCGTTCGCGAATAAAGCGTACGCCCATAAACATGTTCGACAGCGTCATCGGCACACGTTCCTGAGGAGGACGCTCATAACGTAAGCAACTCACCAGTATCAGCGAGAATAAATAAAACAGGGCTGAAACCCCGTAAACCACCTCGGGACCGGCTATATACAGCAGTCCACCCAGCGTTGGCCCGACAATCACCGCCGCCTGACCGCCAACAGAGCTGGCCGCCATGGCGCGCGCCAGAATCGGTGGCGGGACCAGCGCCGGCAACATAGAGGTAATGGCTGGCCATTCCAGCGCTTTCGCCAGCGAAATCAGAAAGACCAGCCCCCAGATTTCAAGTTTGTCTGCCCAGTGCAATAGCGTCAGCGCCACCAGACCGAGCAGCGCGGCCCACTCAATCAGTTGGCCGATAACCACGATACGGCGGCGGTCGAACTGATCGGCCAGATGTCCTGCCGGCAACGCCAGAAGCACTGAGGGCAGAAACTGCATCAGGCCAATCATGCCTAACGCCATCGCGCTGTGGGTTATTGCATAGATTTGCCAGCTGACGGCCACGGAAAACATCTGAAAACCAAATGAAGAACAGGTTCGGGCGAGCCAAAACGCCACAAATGACCTGTGTTGCAGCAGCGAGTCTTCGCCTGTTGAAACGCCTGTACGCATCCTGATACCTGTCCCGAAAAGCCTCGCGGCAAAAGTGATTGCCTCAGTCTGATTGATGACCGTGATGCGGTCTGGTTTTTTCTGACTAAAGCATGGCGATGTTACTGCCTGGCGGTCCGCGCGATATTCACGTCATGGGCAGCGTCAGTCAGCACAGATAGAGCCCTAAATATTAGCATGCTCAATATTCAGTTTAATAAATCAAAATATCGACAAGATGTGATTTTAACCCGCTGAATAATGGGGAATTGACGGATTACTTTTTATCATTCACCACAGAAAATGTACGAGCCGATCGGAAGGGACGCGACTTATCAGAGCTATTGGTCTTTCGTCGACGCAGCGATGATAAGATACGATCAAATGTTTTTTGACCGTCAGGCAAAGCCGTGTCAAAAAGCAAATAAAGGCGGGCTCGCAGGGCATAACGCTTTTTACGGCGTAAAAGACGTTAAAGCCCGCCCGACTGTTTCATCCATGGTCCGGGCTCATAAGGCGGCGTAAGACGTCAGCAAAGACGTTGGCAGGCTGACTCTACGTCGTCGCAGAAGTCCGCGCCATGCCTTCGTTTCGCCGTCACTGACGCAAAAGGCGCAGACGGAGGAGATGATGTCCCTGAGTGTGCTACAGTGTTCAGGCACTTTTTTCCTTGGGTTTTCAGAGGTCCCAGCTAATGACGAATAAACAGGGTGTTTTAATTGTTAACCTTGGAACACCAAAAGAACCCACGACTGCTGCGGTTAAAACATTTTTATCGAAATTTTTGCACGACTACAGAGTGGTCGATTTACCCCGGATCCTGTGGTGCCCGATCCTGCATGGCGTAATTATCCCGCTACGCGCCAAACGCGTCGCCAAATTGTACTCCTCTATCTGGATGGACGAAGGTTCACCGCTGATGGTGTACAGCGTCCGTCAGGCGCGCGCACTGGAAGCGCTGACGGGCATGCCTGTTGAGCTGGGCATGAGTTATGGCGAGCCGAGCATCGGGGGCGCTATCGACAGGCTGCTGGCGAAAGGTGTCGATAAAATTATCGTTATTCCTTTGTATCCGCAGTTTTCCTCGTCCACCGTGTCATCCGTTTTCGACAGCGTGAGTCGTCACCTGCAGACGATGAAGAACCGCTACACACCGGCGATCAACTTCATCAACGACTATGCCGATCATCCTGCTTATATCGATGCGTTAAAAACGTCCGTGCTTGAATCGTTTGAGGCCAATGGCGTGCCGGATGCCTTACTGGTCTCCTATCACGGTATACCGGTCAGGTTTTCAAACGAAGGCGACAAATATCAGGAGCGTTGTGCGTTAACGACAAAATTACTCACCGACGCCCTGAACATGCCTTCGCTAAAAGTAGTGATGACCTTCCAGTCACGCTTTGGCAGGGAACCCTGGTTAACGCCCTATACCGATGAAACCATTAAAAATCTGCCTGCGGAAGGCGTAAAAAGCCTGCAGGTAATCAGCCCGGGCTTTGCGGCAGACTGTCTGGAAACGCTGGAAGAACTGGATGAGCAGAACAGGGAAATCTTTATGCATGCGGGCGGGACGTCCTTTACCTATATTCCTGCGCTCAATGATAAACCTGTTCATATTGAGATGCTGCGCCAGCTGGCGGAGGGCGCGAAATAGCGTGCTGCGGTCCGTCACTTGTTAAAGACCGGTAGCGACAAAGCCAGAATGCGTTCATTCTGGCTTTGTGTTTTTATTAACCTGCAGCATTTTATGATGGCAGATTGCTAAATTTGGCCGTAAAGCAACGCGCGGAAAGAAGACAGAGAAAGGCGATCGGCTGAAAAGCAAAAAGCCTGCTCGCAAGCAGGCTTTTTTAATACTGGCTCCTCTGACTGGACTCGAACCAGTGACATACGGATTAACAGTCCGCCGTTCTACCGACTGAACTACAGAGGAATCGTGTGAACGAGGCGAATAGTAACGAGGTCGGCTCAGGGTGTCAACAGTATAAAAGCGTTTAGCATTCAACTGGCTAGCTTTAAAGCAATGCGTCTGCAAAGCAGGCGATTTAGTCGTGGGCGGCTCCTGTTCTGCTTAACGGGTCCTGCTGATAAAACTGCTGAAGATGACGGTACATGGCCGGGAAACGCTCCGCCAGCAGGGCCGGGGCCGTAAAAAAATACTCGGATAATACCGCGAAGCACTCTGCCGGATCGCTGGCGGCATAAGGATCGATGCTGGCGGCCTGCTCACCGACACTTTCCACTTCATGTTCAATCCCGGCCATCGCGCTTCGCAAATCTTTTTCCCATTGGGCAACCTCACGTAGCGGCATCATTGGCACGCCGCTGGTATAACCGCTACCGCGCGCATCCAGTTTGTGCGCCACTTCATGAATGACCAGGTTGTAGCCGGAAAGATCGAAGGAGTCCTGAATATCCAGCCAGTTGAGCACGATTGGCCCTTGCGTCCAGCTTTGCCCGGCATGGACGGCGGGGGCGTGATGGACCAGGCCATGCTCATCCTGCCACAGGTCATCCACATTGAAAGGCTCGGGATAGATGAGCACTTCGTGAAAGCCGTCCAGCCAGTCGAGCCCCAGCTTCAGCACCGGCAGGCAGAACAGCAAAGCAATGCGCACGGTACGCAGCGCATCAAGCTGACAGCCTTCAAGCGGAACCAGTTTTTTTTGCTGCAGAAAATGCTGAGCCATGGCCTGCAGCGACTGACGTTCATCGTGGTTGAGGAGGGTAAAAATCGGCTGTGTCAGCCCGGCCTGCCAGGGCAGGTCAGTCAGATCCGTATTGCTGTGTGTTTTCCATGGCCATTTAAACATCGTTGGTTCCGCACTGAATGCTGCAATTGCAGAACCCTGAGCGACCAGACAGTAAAATGCCAGCATCAAAACGGCATGCTGGCATCGTCAGGCTTCAGGGATGAAGGAGCAATATTCAACCTGTTAGCAAGGAAATTGTCTGTGATTCAGCCCACAAAGCGCAGGCTAAGTTGATTCGCGCGTGGCACGCTCGAACTCAATAACCCAAACCCACGGGTTAACCTGCCAGCTGGTTGCCCCGTACTGTTTTTGCCAGGCTTTGCGATAGGCTTCTTTAGGCAGTTCAGAATTGACGTTCATGGTAAAGAAGTTGTTCAGGAAGTGCGAGTCGGTCTGCACACCTTCCGCCATAATGTCGTCTTCACTAATATCCTGAATCTGCTCTGCGCGCACATCCGTAATAATCAGGTCGATGCGGCTTGCCCAGCGCGGCATATGAATGGCTGTTTGCCAGCCAAACTGCTCGGCGTCCGGTCCGCCTGACGTATGTTGGCCCAGTTCATTGCTGTCCGCCCGGTACTGGCAAAAGTCCGGCGAGCGAAACGGGGTGGGATCGCGTTCATAATCCGCCAGCGCATGTTCAGGCACGATGGGGCCACGCCAGGTTTCGCGGACCCAGAGCTTGTCGCCAGGCATGCCGTAAGGACAATGATAACGAATGTCGTTCATGGCCATCATTTTGTCACCGTGCAGGTGATTAGCCTGTACATCAAAGGCATGTACCCCTTCATGATGATCCTGGCCTGGACCAAAAGCCTGCGTTTTCATTATGCGCCGGGTTTGGGTTTGTTGGCCAACCAGCAGGGCTCGGACCCGCTGTTCGGAAAAAAGAATCGGCCGCTCTTTCATGGATTACCTCTTTTTATTAGTCGATCCCGGTTACTGCTGAAACAAAAAGGGCACCTAAATGGTGGCAATATCATAAAAAATATAAATCATTATTCCTGATAATTGGCCACCGTGTGGTTCGCTCAGTTGTGATGATTTTTAATCCACCGGACAGGTGTGGATAAAAAATCATCAGCACTGCTGTTAACGCGTATTACCGGACATCTGATAGTGAGAATACAGTACGTTATATCGGCAAAAATAGGAACCTTTTCAGATTTATCCATCTATAATTTTCGCCGCTTTTATTGTTTTTTACATTTTTATTATGACATTAATTCCCTCACTCTGAGATAAAATAGCGCTGATTAATCATTATTAATATTAAACTATTCATCCTGCCTAAAACTGAATCAGTCAAGGCTGAAAAAGCAGCAAATGGCTGTTTTCCTGGTAGCAAATTGCCATAAAAATGATCAGCGTCTCATTTTTAAGAGGAATTTAAAGGTCCCGACCGGCTTTTTCCTTAGCGATGTAAAGAAAATGTCATTAGCCATTCGTTATGATGACAAAGCCTATACGCGTAACAGGTCGTCAGTAACAGGTCGTCAATTGAGACGAAAATAACCCTTACAGGAAAAGATTATGTCACTTGCACTTTGGCAGGCTCGCTATGAAACCTGGTTTGAAAAAAACTGGATTCATGATGATGGCGCACACGATATTGCGCATTTACGTCGGGTCTGGATGAGCGCGCAGCGCATTATGGCAGGTACATCTGCCGACCCACTGATCGTCCTGACTGCCTGCTACTTTCATGATGTGGTGAATTTACCGAAAAACCATCCTGAACGTCATAAGGCTTCCACTTACGCCGCCAGCGAAACGCAGCGTATCCTGCAGCAGGACTTTACGGATTTTCCTGCCGAATTAATCGCTGGAGTGATGCACGCGGTTCAGGCACACAGTTTTAGCGCGGCAATCACGCCTGAAACCCCTGAAGCGAAAATCGTTCAGGATGCCGATCGGCTGGAATCGCTGGGTGCAATCGGGCTGGCCCGGGTGTTTTACACAGCCGGTACGATGAACCGTCCTCTGTTCAACAGTGAAGACCCGCTGGGGAAAGCGCGTGAACTTAATGATGTGAAATGGACACTGGATCACTTTCAAACCAAGCTGTTACGGTTGCCTGAAACGATGCAAACCGAAGCAGGGCGGAGACTTGCAGAACACAACGCGGACTTCCTGGTACGCTATATGGCCAAGTTGTGTGCTGAGCTGCAGGGTAATCTGGTTAGTCTGGATGAGGCAGTACTTCGTGATTTTAGTCCCTTACACGCTGAATATTAAATTTTTATGACAGTATAGGAATCGATACAGTCATCCGGTAGCGTGGAAGCAATAACAAAAAAGGAGTGAGGAAATGACCGAAACTGTTAATTTGACGATTAAAATTGATCCTGCATTGAAAGAACACATTAAACAGCTGGCGCTTGAAAACCAGGTATCAATGAGTCAGGAGATCGTGCAACGTCTGCAGGCCAGCCTCGAAGCACCTTCTCAGCCCGCCATCGACAGTCAGAACACGGAAGAAGGCGCGTCGGATGCTTTAAGTTCCAGCGAAATTAAACAACTGCGTACGCTGCTTAAGAAGCAGAGTAAGAAAAAGAAATAATGGTTATCGGTTGTTCTCGCGATGAAAGCCGCCTTTGATAAAGGCGGCTTTTTTATTCAGAGCGCGTATTCAGACGGCAATGCGGAATTGTTGCACGCTTTCGGCCAGGCGTGAGGCCTGATGTTGTAAGGTATCGGCGGTACGTACCTGCCGTGCCGTAAGCCCCTCGTTAGTATGCAGTTCCTTGTCCAGCGCCACCACTTCGGCGGCAATGCCAGACACGCGGCGACTTTGTGCTGTGGCGTTTTCCTCCAGTTCTTTTAACTGGGTAACCACGGCGCTGACCGACTGGCTGATTTGGTAAAACAAGGCTTCCAGTGACTTCACCTTGTTGAATCCCTCAGAAATATGCAGCTGTGTATTATTCACCAGCCCGTTAATTTGCTGTGCCGACTCGCCGCTTTTATTCGACAGGGTACCCATCTCTTTTGCCACGACGCTAAAGCTGCGTCCATAAACCCCTGCATGCGCTGATTCAATCGCCGCATTCAACGCCAGCAGACGCGTTTGCAGTGAAAGACCGTCCAGCAGCTCGACAATGCCGGCGATTTCCCCTGAGGAATCGACGATGTGGCGCATCTGCACCTCCATTTCATCGACCTGACTGGCGCACTGCTGCATCAGTTCATCCGCGACATGTGCCTGCTGTGCGGCCTGTTGCGAAAACAGCGTACTGTTTTCAACCTCTTCCGAGACACGATGCAGGCGCTGCGAAATATGACTAAAGCTGCTGTTTTGCACCTTATAGTGCTCGCTTACCTGGTCATTGGTATGCTGCATTTCCCGCGCACCCTCCGCCACGCTGGCGGCTATGGTATTAATTTCTGCCACAATGGTGCGCAGCCCTTGCCGCATATCCGCCACCGCGTTAAACAATCCGGCGGTTTCTAACGATTGCAGACGAGGCGGTTGCGGGCAACTGACTAAGTCGCCAGTGGCAATAGCCTGCAGCTGGCGGCTGGCCAGTCTTAAAGGAATAATCACGCCGCGCAGCAGCAAAACCCCACCCGTCAGCAACAGCGTAAACAGCAGCCCTGTGACCAGCAGCGACAGGTTACGGCTGGTGGTCAGCGTCTCCAGTGTCAGGTTGTTGACGGCAGAAAGCTGTTTGTTGGCCTGGGTGATTTCGTTAAACCAGGCGCTGTTAAACTGCTGTTGATAAGCCTGCATCGGCACCATAAAGAACGCATCGATATTATTGGCTTCCAGGCCTTTAAGCTGCTCTTCAAGGCCCTGGGTTAACATCATGAAACCCTGCTCAAGCTCCCCCTTGGGAACGGCATGGTACTGAGCAAACAGCTGTTCTGCATGCACGAGTGAGGATTTTGCGGTTTCCGCCAGGCTCTTCCAACTGTCCACCGATCCACTTTTCTGATCTTCCATCAGATAAATGCCTGCCCGGTGGCTGTTATCGCTGGCCGTCAGCAGCTCTATGCGAGCGTGATCGAGCAGCGCCAGCCGGTCGCGCATGGCACTCGCCTGCGTCAGGTTCACTTTGGTATGGCTGACCTGCGCGGTCAGCAGAACAATCCCGATGGATTGCAGCAAACAAAACAGCACAACGAACAGCATAAAATTGCCGCGCAGGCTGGTAAGCCAGGTGGGCACCGGGGGCAGTTTGACGCGATAGCGACGCTTCAGACTGCGCAGGGATAACAACGTGAGAGGTGACATCATTCTACCCATCAAGTGAAAAAGCAGCAGTATTCTGGGCTTGTATGACGAGGTTGTGACAATATCGCCTGGCAGCGGGAAAAGAGGAGAAAGGTTGCGCCTAAGCGCAACTTTTAGCGTGTTTTATGCTGTAAATCGTGAATGTAGGGCAGGAGAAGCTGCGCCACGGCGGCAAAAACGGGGACGACAACGGAATTACCAAACTGTTTATACGCTTGCGTGTCGGAGACCGGAATGCGAAAAGGCTCACTGCCGGCATCATCGAAGCCCATGATGCGTGCGCATTCACGGGGCGTAAGACGACGGGGACGATGCGCCATATTGGTGGCATCAAGGAAATCACGCTCGCCTTTATCCGCGTCCCAGCCGCGATCGATCAAAATCTCAGAGCCATCTTTATAGTAGCGGGCAGACAGGGTGCGCACGCAGCACTGCAGATTGCGCGGATCGTTCAGACCAAAGCCAAAGCCATTCCCCAGCGCTTTATGCTTTTTGGCATACTGATACAGATAACGCCACAGCACCGGCGACAGGATGTACTTATCATCAGGTGCGGCTTCCAGCAAACTTTGCAGGCTGGGCACCTGGGCAGGGAAAAAGCGTTTGATGTCGCGCAGAGTAAAATTCTCGCAGCCGGCAATGTCCCGTCGAATGCCCACCAGCACAATACGCTCGCGGTGTTGAGGCAAGAAATGGCGGGCATCAATCACTTTCGGATCCGGTGCACTGGCATCGGCATCCGCGACGGCATAGCCCAGCTCATCCAGCGTATCCATGATGATGGCAAAGGTCCGGCCTTTGTCATGGCTTTTAAGGTTCTTCACGTTCTCCAGCACGAAGAAGGGCGGTTTTTTGGCGGCAAGAATGCGTGCTACATCAAAAAACAGCGTACCCTGCGCCTGGCATTCGAACCCATGCGCCCGACCCAATGCATTCTTCTTACTGACGCCAGCCAGCGAAAAGGGCTGACAAGGAAAGCCTGCCAGCAGCACCTGATGATCGGGGATGGCTGCATCAATGGAGGAGTAGATCGCTGCTTCATCGTATAGCCCGGCAGGCTGCGTGACCTGGCGGATATCGGTATTGAAGTGGTGCTCAAGCGGATCGCTGTAATGGTTGGCCCGGTACGTGCGAATCGCCTCTTTATTCCACTCACTGGTAAAGACACATTTTCCACCAATGCGCTCAAATCCGCGACGAATCCCCCCGATGCCGGCAAACAGGTCAACAAAACGAAACGCAGGTGCATCATAATGCGCAGGACGAGACGGCAATAAGCGTTCGAACAGATCCCGCTCCGCAGTGCTCAGTGCGGGCAGCGTGCTTTTACCCTGACGAATACGGTTGATGAGCGTCGGTGACCAGTGCGCAAAGCCGGCCTGATGCAGTCGGGCAACGATATCCCTGACGGAATAGATCGACAGGACCTGGTGTAACAGATTCAGTTCATCGGAATGCAGAGCTGCAGAAAGAAGAGGTTCAGCGGTTGCGACGGCGTGCATGCAAATATCCTTAACAGTGAAGCGCCTATGCTATCACTCCTTGCCCGATGAGGAAATCCGCCTGACGCGGCGGCGGTGTGCTGTAAAACACGCGAGTGTAAAAGTCAGGACAGGTAGCACCGGACGCGTGATTACCGTCCGGAAGCGGCAAAAAATGGCCGCTTTTGTCCAGGTGGCTTTCGCTTTTCAGGACGGCGACTAAAGTTGAAAGAGTAGCCTTTAAGGAGATGCTATGGCCGACGTTCACTCCAGCGAAACGCGCAGCAAAAACATGCGCGCTATTCGCCAGCAGGACACTGCGATTGAGCAACGCATCGCACTGTTGCTCAAAGATCGCGGATTCACTTACCGGGTTCAGGACAAAAACCTGCCAGGGCGGCCTGATTTTGTCCTGACCGCTCATCAGGCCATTATCTTTGTGCACGGCTGCTTCTGGCATCGTCATCACTGCTATTTGTTTAAGATACCCGCCACGCGCACCGAGTTCTGGACAGGCAAGATTAACAGCAACGTCGAACGAGACCATCGCTATGTACGGCAGTTACGTGAGAGCGGCTGGAAGGTTCTCATCATCTGGGAATGTGCACTGCGTGGCAAACTCCGTCTCGACGACGACGCGTTGCTTGAACGACTGGAAGAGTGGTTACTGGCGATGAATGACAGTGCTGAAATCGATCATCAGGGCATTCATCATTATCGTGAGCAGGAATGATCGGGCCTTGCTCATCAGTAACATAACATGTTAGATAGACGCTTTTCCGTGACCGGGAGACCGAGATGAGCAGCATAAAACTGACGGTTAAACGTCTCTACCAGATTCGTGATGAGCGCATGGTGAATACCAAAGCCACCGCCAGAATTTATGTGGGCGAAACGCTGGTGGCCACGGAAGAAATTACCGGCATGACGGAAAGCCCGGTCAGTAAATACCTGCATAGCGAAGGACTGGCTGGGCAAGCGGTGCGCGTCGAATGGGATTGTGAGGGCATCGCAGAGATGACGGTAACGGAAATCGAACGATGCCCATGTTGTCAACATAACGAACCGGAATAGTCACAACGCACGCATCGTATGCCGTTGGGCTTCGTCGAGGATGAGGCCTTCACTGTTTGCGATGTAAGTCGTTGTCGATGACCGTATAAGGGACATATTTTGGCAGGAACCAGTTTATTAACGTTGCTGGATGATATCGCCACGCTGCTGGATGATATCTCTGTAATGGGCAAAGTCGCGGCAAAGAAGACGGCGGGCGTTCTGGGTGACGATCTGTCACTGAATGCGCAACAGGTCAGTGGCGTAAAAGCCAATCGCGAACTGCCGGTCGTGTGGGGCGTGGCCAAAGGCTCGTTTCTGAACAAGCTGATTTTGGTGCCGCTGGCGCTGATTATCTCGGCATTTGCGCCGTGGTTAATCACGCCGCTGTTGATGATTGGCGGCGCTTACCTTTGTTATGAAGGTGTCGAGAAAGTGCTGCACAGCCTGCAACACGACAAGCAGCAAAATTCACCGGAGGCCCGTCAGCAGCGTCTGGATAACCTGGCAAAGCAGGACCCGCGTGAATTTGAAAAGAAAAAGGTTAAAGGGGCTGTGCGCACCGATTTCATTTTGTCCGCCGAAATCGTCGCGATTACGCTGGGCATCGTTTCGGAAGCACCGCTGCTGAATCAGGTTCTGATCCTGGCGGGCATTGCCATTCTGGTCACGATTGGCGTTTACGGTATTGTGGCGGGCATCGTGAAAATCGATGATCTGGGATTCTGGTTAAAGCAAAAATCGTCACGGGTGGCCCAGTCAGTTGGTGCCGTGCTGCTGGCTGCGGCACCCTGGCTGATGAAAATATTAACCGTGGTGGGCACGCTGGCCATGTTCTTGGTGGGAGGGGGCATCATTGTTCACGGGATAACGCCTTTGCACCACTTTATTGAAAATGCTATCGCTCCGTTTAGCGGTCTGGTATCAGGGCTGCTGAGTAACGGCGCTAACCTGGTGATTGGTTTTATCATTGGGTCGATCGTGCTTTTAGTGGTTAACCTTATTGCCAAACTGCGTGGGTAATCGGTATAACAGCGCCTTCTTTTACGCGTTCTGGGGAGAAAACAATGAGCGACGATATGTTTGAATTCGATATAGATGCTCAGTTAGAGCAGGCCGAAGCCAAGGCAGAAAAAAAGGCGGCCGAAGTGCCTGACGACCTGAGTGACGAAGCGGATTGCGAAGGCTGCAAAATCTGATTCATCCTTCCTCTGAAGCGGATAGCCTCTTATCCGCTTTATTCCTTTCCAGGATAACCTTCTACTTTATTCTGAATTTGCCCTTTTTCTGCGCGCCTTAACAGCAGCAACTTTTTTACCATGCTATAAATAAATATTAAGAATTAATGTCAATGGATAAAGAGGGCGCAACATGGTTTTTGCAATCAGTGATGAAGTGCAGCATAAGGACGGCGGGCAAACGATGGTGGTGACCGGTCATGCCAGTGGCATGGTAGAGTGTCGCTGGTATGATGGTTATGCGGTCAGAAGCGAGGCGTTTCGGACAGACGAGCTCAGCCACACCCGTGAGTCACAACCGCAGTTAACGTCCTGATTGCAGATGACCGGGCCGGTGTTGTACACCTGGCCCGTCTGTCTTCCTGCCAGGCATCACGTCACGTGATAGCCTGTCTTCCACCTATGGCATGCTAGACGTTACCGTCATTATCCTCTTCCACCGCCTTGTAAATTCTTTGCAGAATATCCGGGAAGGCAGACTGAACCCGACTCCAGCTTGGGATAAACGGCTTGTCATTTGGGCGTTCTATAAAGGACTGACCCGCATCCAGGATAGCCTGGGTAAACATCTCGACCGCAGCCTCTTCCACGTGCTGATCGAATTTCAGTCCGTTCATGGCGGCCTCATGATTGTAGATTTCCATCATATCTAACGCATTGCGATAGTAGGTGGCTTTCAGCACGCGGAAGGAATCACTGGTGAGCGGCACGCCCATGGTGGCAAGTTTACGTAAAAGCGACTGAACAATATCGTTGCTCATGCGCTTCAGGCCACCTGTTCCGTCATCCTCTGCCAGCGGTTGATGCTTGTGGTCATAATTATCCGCAATCTCAACCTGGCACGACTGGCGTGTGGTGTAATTGCGATAGATCTCGGAGAGCACGCCAATCTCCAGGCCCCAGTCACCCGGAATTTTAATCCCGTTAAGGACATGAGTACGCATGGCGAACTCGCCGGAGAGCGGGTAACGGAAACTGGAGAGGTAATCAAGGTATTCCGAGTGACCATACACTTTTTGCAGGGAACGCAGCAGCGGCCCGACTAATAAACGGCCCACGCGACCATTGAGTTTGCCGTCGGCGACGCGCGCATAAAACCCTTTACAAAACTCATACTGAAACGCGGGATTCGCCAGCGGATAAAGCAAACGTGCCAGCATACCGCGCTCATAGGTAACAATATCGCAATCGTGTAGTGCGACACAGCTGGTGCGGTCGGAGGCCAGCGTATAGCCGGTGCAGAACCAGACGTTACGCCCTTTGCCCGGATTCGTCGGCGACAAACCTTCTTTGTCCAGTTCCGCGTCGATCGCCTTCAGGCGGGGACCATCATTCCATAAGATCCGATGGCGCTGCGGCAGGCGAGAAAAGAACTCGCGGGCATGGAGGAACTGATCGCGATCGGCCCGGTCCAGGCCGATGACAATTTCATTCAGATACGGCACTTTTGCCAGTTCATCGACGATTTTGCTCAGTGCCGGTCCTTCCAGCTCAGAAAACAGGGAGGGCAGAATTAACCCCATTTTGCGTTTACGCGCAAAACGCACCATCTCTTTTTCCAGCGATTCGACGCTGCGGTGCGTGAGATTATGAAAGTTAGTAATTACGCCATTCTGAAAGAAATCACTCATTGCATCATCCTTATGGGGTTGCCCGAGGAACCACAGCCGTTCATGGCTGCGTTAAAAAATGGTCCAGACCTTCGCACCAGCCTTCAGGGCCGTGATGCGTTGTATGATAAACCTGCCCATCATTACGCGTTAACGTGACAGGGGTTTTGCTGAAGCCTTTAATCACGATGGCATAATCGACCGCATCGAGCATAGGTGCATCGTTAGGGCCATCACCCAGTCCAATCGTGATCAAATCCTGATGGCTGTAATGCGACAGTAATTTATGCAGGGCATGGCCTTTTCCGCTTCGGGCCGGCATCACGTGCCAGAAGCGGCCGCCCTGGGTAAGCGTCAAATGGTAGTCAGCCAGCGCATGGCGAAAACGGTCTAACGCCTCTTCGGTATCGCGCCAGACGATAACTTCGGAGGCATCGCGCTGGCGGGCGAGCGCGGCCTCGGCTTCCGGTAAACCTGTCATTGCCGACACGTCGCTGTCGCTAAAATCCTGAAAGCCGCTAAAGCGGAACTGCTGTTTCATCGCGCTAAGAATCCGACAGATGGCGACGTAGTTCAGCTTATCGTCAGGGATACGAACGGGTTTGTCCTCGTGGAAGTAGAGAACCGCGCCGTTTTCGGCGATAAACGGCGTACCGCTAATCCCGATTTTTCGTTGCAGCGGCAGAATTTCCGCCGCCGTCTTGCTGGAGCAAATCACCACAGGAACCTGATGCTGGCTGAAGGTCTCCAGCCATGCTGTGGCGGCATCCCAGTTGTAGTCGTGGTGGTCAAGCAGCGATCCATCGAGGTCGGTCACGATCATCAGCGATTCATTCAGGTTGGGCATCCAGGTCTCCTCCACACGGCTCACGTTAGCCAAGGCATCTGTTTAGTGTAGTTGAGTCCTGAAAAGGCCCGAGGTTCCGTACTCATGCAGACAGAACCAGGAGGATTCTTAAAACCCGATAGGACAAAAAGCGGGAGCGGTCAGAATGTGCACGACGCATGGCGCGCGCGCTGCGGCTTGCGTAGGCAGGAGGAGGGCAGGAGCAGAATAAGATGAGCGAAACGTGCATCGCAGAAGCTTGTTTTCATTACCGGAACAGCTACTCTGAGAAAGCAGTATGTCTTCCCTGGTGTAACGATTTGAATACTTGCCTGGCCTGTGCCGGGTATTTTTTTGCCTGCTATTCCGCCTGGCGAGCGATCCCGCTAGCGATTGATCTCACTGTAGCGGCAATCGTGAATGTCCATCTCACACTGCTCCGCAGGTTCACGGCACGGGGCTGTCGGCCCGCCAGCATTTTTTTCAGTCTGCGCAACCTGAGGCGAAAAATAGTCCTGTACCTGTCCTGCCGTGTCACGCTGGATGGCATGAAGAAGCGCATCCATTTCACTGTCCCGATCACTTTGGTTTTCATCTGAAGCGAGAAAATGCGTCATAGTCTGCCTCCAAAGAGCAACGTGAATACTGAGTATAGAACGGCGGGCTGACAGCAGGGAAGGGTAAAAAAAGGCCCGCGCTGCGCGGGCAAAATAATCCTTGTTACTTTGGGTGTGTTGTTTTCCTGGGGTAGGAAAGCAACGCAATGAAGTGTAACGATTCTCGTGTTAAACGTCCGGCTGTGAAGTGTCAGGAAAACGAAAAAAACCCTGAATCAGATTTACCTGACTTTTCCTGTAACCCTTCAGAAAACGGCTATATTGGTAAGCAAAACGGTTTTTCTCAGTACCTAAAGGAATGGTTATGGACTTACTTCGAATTCTTATCGCTATTTTACTTCCACCACTGGGCGTTTTCCTGCAGGTCGGTTTTGGCGGCGCGTTCTGGCTGAATATTTTACTGACCTTGTGCGGCTACATTCCCGGCATCGTCCATGCCGTGTGGGTGATTGCCCGCCGTTAATGCCTGCATTCGTTCTACGCTTCCATTACACTGTTATCAGGAACGTTTCTGGAGAGTAACAGATGAAGGTAGACGATCGCGTAAGCGTTAAAACCGACGGTGGCCCCCGGCGAATCGGTACGATCCTGGCGGTAGAACCTTTTAACGAAGGGACGATGTTTTTGGTGGCGCTGGACGATTACCCGCAGGGGATCTGGTTTTTTAACGAGAATAATCACCGGGACGGCGTTTTTGTCGAGCCCTGGGTTCCCGCCTGATTATCGGTCAGTCTGATGAAAACGCCCGCGATGTCTGAGGATGTCGCGGGCGTTTACTTTTATCTGTCCTGTCACGCATGTCACAGGACAGGGGCGTGCGCTTGGGTCAGAACGTTTCCCAGTTTTCATGACCAGAGGTAGTGGCTACCGGACGTAGCACGGGTGAGCTCGCTTTCGGTGCCACGTCTTTAACATCGGGAGCTTTCGCGACCGGTGTGTCGACTAAGCGAAACGCGGAAACCGCTTTCGTCAGTTTACCCGCCTGAGCTTCCAGTGATGCCGCCGCCGCTGAGGCTTCTTCAACCAGCGAGGCGTTCTGCTGGGTCACGTTATCCATTTCCGTTACCGCCTGGCTCACCTGCTGAATACCGCGGCTTTGTTCATCCGAGGCGGCAGCAATCTCAGACATGATATCGGTCACGCGACGCACCGCTTCGACAATTTCACCCATCGTACTGCCGGCCTCGCCAACCTGATGCGAGCCACTGCTGACTAACTTCACAGACTCGGCAATCAGGGATTCAATTTCCTTCGCGGCCTGGGCGCTGCGTTGTGCCAGACTACGGACTTCACTCGCAACAACCGCAAAGCCACGTCCTTGCTCCCCTGCGCGCGCCGCTTCGACGGCGGCGTTCAGCGCCAGAATATTGGTCTGGAAAGCGATGCTGTTAATCACATTGGTGATCTCAGCAATTTTCTTCGAGCTGCCAGAAATATCGTTCATGGTTTTCACTACACCACTGACCATGTCGCCACCGTTGCGTGCTTTATCTGATGCATCGGCTGCGAGTTGGCTGGCATGGTGCGCGTTATCGGCGTTCTGTTTCACCGTCGCCGTTAACTGCTCCATGCTGGCTGCGGTCTGCTCAAGGGCGGCGGCTTGCTGCTCCGTCCGCGAGGAAAGGTCGGTGTTACCGGCTGAAATTTCACTGGAGCCTTGATAAATGGCGATAGCGCCTTCACGCACCGTACCGACCGTTTTGACTAACGATTCCTGCATGCGCTGCAGATTATCCAGCAGTAAGCCGATTTCGTTACGACCGTGCGGTACTGAAGGGGCGGTTAAGTCACCCTGAGCGATACGCTCGATATGGGCAACCGATTTACGTAAAGGCGTGATCACGACCCGACGTAGAAAAACAAAGGTCAGCAGCACCAGCACCAGCGCAGCCACAAACGCACCACCCATGGAAATAAAACCAATACGTGACTGTTCGGCAGCCTTGGCGTTAATGAAATCAGAACGGATATCCCGAAGTTTGATCGCCTTGACCAGCACAGCGTTATAAGCGTTATCCAGTTTACGCGTGGTGTCGGTTTCCTGGGCAATGATGCTTTCAAAACTGCCCTGTTTACCGGCGTCAATCATCGGCTTCAGGCCTTTTTGAACATACTCTTTGAAGCGAGTAGTGAGCTCTTCGTCCAGCCTGACGTCTTCGGGGGTTTTATTCTTGCGGTTCAGGTAGACGTTGAGGCCATTTTCAGCCTGCTTAATACGCTCATCCGTTGCGGCAAGGTTGGCATTGAAATCATCCATCTCACCAATACGCGCGGCCGCACCGGCCTGGATGATATTCAGTCGGGCAGAGCGGAGGTTTGAGGAGCTGTCGATCAGACCGTTGCGGACCTGAATTTCCTCAGTCGCATCTTTCAACGACTGATTACTCAGGATGAGGAAGTAGCTGGAAATGCCTATACAGAGTGCGAACAAAAATAATATCCCGCCGAAAATCAAACTAAACAGCGGGACCAGTCTGAGATTTTGCCAAGAACTGACGTTGTGATGTCCTTCATTAATCAGCGTTGTGTTCATTTCCTTGCTCTCTTAAGGGGGCCTGATGAAAAAAACATCGGCAGGAGCAGGAAAAGGTTTATGCTGAAAATTGAGATCTTGATCGCTAATCACTAAAAAAAACCGGCCTTTTGGGCCAGTTCTGTGAGGCGGCAAACTATCTTACGTTGACGTAAATACCAGAGGTCACGTTATCGGTTAAGCGCACGACATGGTAAATAACCTGCTTGTTGTGCGTTTTAATTTTCCGCTTAATGTTTCCTTTATGGGAAGAGACCGTCTTCGCTTTAATTTGCATTTTGTCGGATATCTGAATGGTATCATGACCCGACATCCACATTTTCAGCATATTTGACTCAGTCTGGCTCAACGTCAGAGGGTGAACGTCCAGCCCTGAGGAAATACGCGGAGACATGTTAAGTTTCTTTTGCAAATACGTGCTAAGGAGAGAATCCAGCGTTGAAGGTTTAATGGCTTTCGACGTAATAATTAAATTTTTTCGGACATACAGATATTCTTCAAAATGAATATTACTGATGGCCATAAAAATAAAAAACAGTGTTTCGGGATGCTGATTAATAATGCTGCGAATGCGCTCGCTTGAGTCGGTTTCGTGAATGAAACAGTCTTCATTAATAAACACAACACCTGGTTTCAACTGCTCACATCTTTGCTGTAATTGCTCAATATCGGAGACAGAAGTAATATTTTTCTTCTTCACTCCTTTAGAAGACATATAGTCCGATAATCCCAGGCGTGTGTAGTTGCAGGAATCCATAATAATCGTTGGCATGTTAGCGACCCTCACCAATTTGTTATCCGTTTAAATCAACGATGAATTACGCGTTGCGGTACGAGAAGATTTCCAAAGCGCTTTTTTTTATTCTGCTGATGCAGCGTGGCAACGGGCAAACGTCCGTAAAAGTCTTCTTCCTTGACCCGTTCTGCAAAATTTTTTCTTACTCTGGCCCCACACCTGGCGTCGAATCCACATCGGGTATTGATGTAAAGTCGTACCGGAGCGAAACACCGTTTTTGGGAGCAATGTCACTATCGCTGAAAACCCAGAGTTTTCTGATAGGACAAGTCTTAAAAACATTTGTTTCACGAAAGTGTAAGGCTGAAGAGTGAGTTGACAATGCCGGAAAAAACATTTTCTGACAAGAAAAATCACACAATATTTTTTCTTGTTTAATTTCAATGCATTGCCGATTTTATCACCAAAACAACCCTGTCGATGACTCTGTGTACCGCCCGACTAAAATACGCGATGCGCGGTTTAATAAGAATTATTTTAAGACTTATCGCACATTTATCAGAATATCCTTAGTTGATTTCTGGAAAATATGGTTTGAAAAATGCCCGGATAGTTGTGAATTTCTTAAGTATGGAAAAGGAAAAATAGTTAGATACTTAATGTTCAGGAGGGGGACAGTTCGGTGAAGAACTGGGCCAGAAGATCAAATATTTCGCCGAACAGGTGCTCACAGAACGGGGCGAGAAGGGGCATCAGCAGGCTGATCGTCAAAATGCCGACTGATAAGGTAATCGGGAAGCCGATCGCGAAGATTGATAACTGTGGTGAAAGACGGTTTAACAAACCCAGGACCATGTTTAGCGTGAGTAGCAGAACGATCAAGGGTAACGCTAACATCATGCCATTAAGGAAAATCATGCCGCCTGATTTTGCCAGCGCCATAAAAGCATTAGCTTCAAGTGGTGTTCCACCTACAGGAAGTGTATGAAAACTGTCCGCCAACAGTGAGATAAGCCACAAATGACCGTTGAAGGATAAAAACAGTAACATAGCCAGCATGTCGAGAAAACGCGCAAGGACCGGCATATTAAGCCGACTGGCGGGATCAAAAAACGTCGCAAATGACAGACCCATCTGCAAACCAATCAGTTCACCGGCCGCCCGGACAGCTGCAAAGGCAAACTGCATCGTAAAACCAATGGCGATACCAATCAGCATTTGCTGAATCAGCAGCATGAAACCGGCCGGCGAAAACAGGGTGACGTTCACCGGCGGTAACAGCGGGACCAGCAACCAGGTGATCATGGCCGCCAGGCCGATTTTCACCCGTTTGCTGATGGCGCGCTCACTCAATACCGGCGCTGTCGCAATCAGCGCCAGAATGCGCACCATCGGCCAGAAAAACTGGCTTATCCAGTGAACAAACTGGCTGCTGTCGAGCGTAATCATCAGCCGATGATATAGGGCAGGTTAGAAAAAACGGTGCGGATATAATCCAGCAAGACGTTTAACATCCAGGGACCGGCAACGACGCCCGTGGCCGCCACCGCAATAATCTTAGGAATGAAAGACAGCGTTTGTTCATTAATCTGGGTCGCTGCCTGTAGCAAGCTCACCAGTAAACCGCTGACCAGGGCGGCCAGCAGCATCGGAGCGGCCAGCAGCAACGCGACGCGCATCGCCTCCTGGCCCATTACCATTACCGATTCAGGTGTCATGAATATCTCCTGTGCCACTCACAAGATCAGGAATAGAAACTTTGTGCCAGCGATCCAACCAGCAACTGCCAGCCATCCACCAGAACAAATAACATTAATTTAAAGGGCAGGGCGATGGTTGCCGGCGGCACCATCATCATACCCAGCGCCATTAATACGCTGGCCACGACAAGGTCAATAATTAAAAAAGGAATAAAGACGGTAAATCCAATCTGGAAGGCGGTCTTTAATTCACTGGTCACATAAGCAGGTAATAAAATACGCATCGGCACGGCTTCCGGCCCGACAATGGGAGGTGTATTTGCCAGGCGGGCAAATAGCGCTAAGTCAGCTTCACGCGTTTGACGCAGCATAAATTCACGCAGGGGTTGTGCGCCTTTATCAATGGCCACATCCATACTGATTTTATCCTGACTGAAAGGCAGATAGGCATCCTGATAAATTTTATCAAAGGTAGGTGCCATAATAAAAAAAGTTAAAAAGAGCGTCAGGCCAAGTAATACCTGATTGGGCGGCGCAGAGGGCGTGCCCAGCGCATTACGCAGCAGACCAAAAACAATAATGATGCGGGTGAAGCTGGTCATCATTAACAGAATGGCCGGCAGAAACGTCAATGAGGTAATAAATACCAGCGTTTGTACCGGAAGTGACCAGCTCTGGCCACCATTGGCTAATGGCTGGCTTACTAGGCCTGGTAACTGGGCGTGAGCAACCGGTGCCAGCAACAGCAGCGGCAGAAGAGGGAGCAGTCGACGCATCATGGGTTTTTTCCGGGACGTTTAACCAGATTCTGTAATAACTGACGAAAATCCTGCGGTGCTGCCTTTTCCGCGGTGTCTACATCGGGTGAACCCGGTGGCAACGTATGCAGGTGGGTAATTTGCTGTGCCGTTACGCCCAGTACCAGACGGGCATCTGGCGTATCAACGATGACGACGCGCTCGCGCTGACCGACCTGGACACTGGCCGTGAGCGTCAGCTCACGGCTGCCGACTTTTTTCGGCGCAAAGCCCATACGACGGGCCAGCCAGGCGCATGCCAGAATCAACAGGATAATAACAACCAGAACACCACTTACCTGAGTCAGTACAGAGCCCGCTGAGATGGCGGGCGTCTGCGGTGTAGCCGGTTGGACAGTATGATTCTGGTTATTCATATTAACGGCTCAGACGGCGCATACGTTCTGAAGGCGTAATGATGTCGGTGATACGCACACCATATTTGTCGTTAACGACCACGACTTCACCCTGCGCAATCAGGTAACCGTTAATCAGGATATCCAGCGGCTCGCCTGCGAGACCATCCAGTGAGACCACAGAACCCTGTGTCAGACGCAGCAGTTCTTTGATGGTCATCTTGGTGCGGCCCAGTTCCACAGTCAGTTTTACCGGGATATCCATAATCAGGTCAATATCCTGCAATGAGCCTGAAGTGTTGCTGCTTTCAAACGATTTGAAAACGTCATCACTCTGTGAGGTGCTGGCACCAGAGCCCACCTGCTCATTCATTGCTTCAGCCCACAGATCGTCCGCAGAGATGGTGTCATCGGACGGTTTCTTGCTGTCAGTCATGGGGCTGTTCCTCGTTAAGCGAATTCAAAATCGGGTTAATCAAATGTTCTACACGCAGCGCATACTGACCGTTAAGTGTACCGTACTGGCTGGTTAAAACAGGCACACCGTCCACGTGGGCAATAATGCGCTCGGGTTTTTCAATCGGCAGGACATCGCCGGGTTTCAGCTGCAACACGCGTGACAGACGCAACGACGTTTCAGCAAAATGGGCAATCAGTTCCAGTTCAGAATGCTGAACCTGCTTCACCAGATTGTCCCGCCAGTGTGTATCTTCTGACCGCGAGTTTTCCAGCGGCGGATTCACCAGCATTTCACGCAAAGGTTCAATCATCGAAAACGGAATACAGATGTTGAACTCACCGACAAGGTTGCCAATCTCGACCTGGAACGGCGTGTTGACGACGATATCGTTAGGCGATGTGGTGATGTTGGTGAACTTCACCTGCATTTCCGAACGGACGTACTCGACATCCAGAGGATAAATCGCTTTCCACGCATCGCTGTAGCCATCAAGCGCCAGTTTCAGCATACGACGAATGACGCGTTGCTCGGTATGCGTGAACTCACGTCCTTCTACTTTAGTCGGAAAACGCCCATCTCCGCCAAAAAGGTTATCAACGGCAATAAACACAAGGCTCGGTGAAAACACGACCAGAGCCGTGCCGCGCAGCGGCTTCAGGTGGATCAGGTTCAGGTTCGTTGGCACCGGCAGGTTGCGGGCAAACTCATGGTATGGCTGAATCTTGATCGCGCCCACGCTGATATCCGGGCTACGGCGCAGCAGGTTAAACAGCGCCATACGGAAATGACGGGCAAAACGCTCGTTAATAATTTCCAGCGCCTGTAAACGCTCGCGCACCACGCGGCGCTGGGTATTGGGATCATAAGGGCGAATATCGCCCTCTGGCCCGTTTTGTTTCTTTTCTTCTTCCGCGCTGCCACTGTCGCCGTTTAATAGCGCGTCAATTTCAGCCTGGGAGAGAATGCTGTCGCCCATTGATTCACCTCAAAATGAAGGCGGTAAACAGTACGTCGTCTACGACCTGCGGAGGTTGACCTTTCACCAGCGGTGGTGCCAGCGCCTGTTTGATTTGCTCAACAAGCGCTTGCTTTCCTTGCTCTGTCGCCAGCGCAGCAGCGCTCTGGCGAGAAAGCAGCAGTAACAGACGACTGCGAACCTCAGGCAGATAGTCACTCATCCGACGACGCGTTTCTTCATCCGGCAGACGCAGAGTAAACCCTACGTACAGTACACGGTCTGGATCGTTGTCGGGATTGACCAGGTTAACCGTAAATGTATCAAGTGCAAAAAAGACCGGGGCGGGAGGCGGTTCAACTTTCGCGACCTCCGGCTTATCGCCCTCATGTTTATTCATTATTCGCCAGACTGCATAGCCTGCCACGCTGCAAGCGGCCAGCGTTACGATCAGCAACACTGGAATCAGGATTTTACGTTTGCGACCTTTAGCTTTCGCGTTATCAGACATTTTAGCAGTTACTTCCTGTGAATTATGGGCGAGCCTCTCGGCTCACCTGAACAGATTATCGCGTGTCTTAAGTCAAACAATGGCAAGAAAAGACACGGGTTTTACGCTTACCTTCAGCGTTTGTCGCTGTCAGGCAAAGGTGTCGACGGCGCCCTTACCGTTTAACCGGGCCTGAAGAGCCTGCGGTACGGCAATCGGCGTGATGTCGTTATCACTGTCCTGGGTCAGAGAGAAGCTGCCGTGCTGTCCGTCGCGACGCGCCTCCTGTTGATGCTGGAAGCTTTGCCCTTGCGCGAAACTGTCACTGCTGACCTGACTCTCACCCAGGTTAATACCATTTTCAGCCAGCGCAGTGCGCAGTTGAGGAAGCGCGGCTTCCAGTGCAGCCCTGACATGGCTGTGACCTGAGACCATATTTAACTGTGCCTGATCGTTATTCAGTTTCAGGCTGATCTGGATCGCACCGAGATCTTCTGGATGCAGGCGTAACTCCGCATTCTGCTGGCCGTTACGACTGAACATCACAATTTGTTGACTCAGGGCCTGCTGCCATTCATTGCTACCCAGGTGGGCATTCAGCATCGGCGTAGACGGCGTGTTCATCGACGCAGAGGCCGTGAAGGGCTGCATAACGCTGCTGGCGCTGGTTATCGGCGCGGCAATCATCGTCTGATTATCGCTGGCTGCAGCGTTTATCGGACGCTCATCCTGCTTGTTGACGCTGCTCAGTATCTGCTGAAAACTGGCGTCTGTCGTCAACTGTGCCGGTGTCGATGCGGTTTGCGTCGTGGCTGCGGGCGTTACCCCACGGCTGGCCTGGTCAACGTTACTGGCCAGGCGACCGCCATCCTGCACCTTGCTGTTTTTCGCGTCTTTGTCATCACCGCTCAGTGCCGTGGTCACCGCCTGCGTCAGTGCCGATAAGGCAGAACGCGGTCCGGCATCGCGTTGCATATCCACGTCACGCGTCGTCGTGCTGTTTTTCACGGCCTGTTGCAAGCCGGTTGCTGGTAACATGGCAAACAGCGCCTGAATATTTTGCATATCGCTGCTGTTCAGCGCGGCCTCTTTCGCGTCACCCTTATCATCGGCTGATTTTGTACCGGCTTTAATATTTTCCGGTTTAAACAGCGCACTGAGTGCAGTCGGGTTTTCCAGCGAAGAGATTAATGCATTCAACGACGTGGCAACCTTGCTGTCGTCATCAGCGACGCTATTTTTTTCTGCTGCAACCGTGGTTTTACTGTGCAGTTTCGCCAGGGAAAGCAACTGATTTCCCAGCGTAGTGATAAAGTCCTTCGGTAGCGCCTCGCCACCGCTCAGCAGATCGGTAGTCCCCGATGTTTCAGCGGTGCCGGTTGTTTTCGTTGTCAACGCAATGTTTGGCAGCGTAATCATTCGCCTTTCCTCAGTGCAGCCCGTTGGGCAAATTCATCCATCCGTTTCTGGTCGAGACGGTTTTCTTGTCGTAATGCATTTTCTTCTGCCCGGGTAATCAGCGTCTGATAGGCATTGAGGCGTTGTTGTTTTTCACGCCAGTTAACCAGTGCCTGTTCAAGCCGTTGATTCCATTGCTGCAACTGACTGCGGTGTTGCTCAATGGCTTTTTCCAGCGTCTGAATGAACTGGTGATAGTTCGTCCAGCGGTTGCTGGCAATACCGCTGGACATGTCGCTGTTCAGCTTGTTGCGGTATTCATCCTGATAGTCAAGCAACATACTGAGCTGCTCGTTTGCAGCCTGCTGGCCACGCCGCATATCGCCTAACAGCACGGCGGCGCGTTCAAGATCCTGTTCCGCCAGGTCACGCAAAGTGTCAATGGCATTGACTGTTTTCATTACGATGTCCTCATATCAAACGCGCGAATTAACCGAACAATGCATGTAAATGCAGGCAGGCATCGTCGTACTCACTGCGCTCAAAAATGCCTTGTTGCAGGAAGGCTTCCATCTGCGGATAAAGCTGAATGGCTTTGTCCAGCATCGGATCGCTACCGGCGGCATAGGCACCGACGCTGACCAGATCCCGGTTGCGCTGGAAACTCGAGAGCAACTGTTTGAACTGGCGCACGCGTGCATAATGGTTTTCATCAATCAGTGACGTCATGGCACGACTGATTGAGGCTTCAATATCAATCGCCGGATAATGGCCGGCTTCGGCCAGACGACGTGACAGCACAATGTGGCCGTCAAGAATGGCACGCGCAGAGTCAGCAATCGGGTCCTGCTGATCGTCGCCTTCGGTCAGCACGGTATAAAACGCCGTGATCGAGCCGCCGCCATCGATGCCGTTACCCGCGCGTTCAACCAGGGCGGGCAGTTTGGCAAATACGGAAGGTGGATAACCTTTGGTGGCCGGCGGCTCACCAATCGCCAGCGCGATTTCACGTTGCGCCATGGCATAACGTGTCAGCGAATCCATGATTAATAAAACATGTTTACCGCGATCGCGGAAATCCTCCGCAATGCGCGTGGCGTAAGCGGCACCCTGCAGGCGCAGTAGCGGTGAGACATCTGCCGGCGCGGCGATGACGACCGAACGGGCGCGGCCTTCAGCACCTAAGATGTTTTCAATAAAGTCTTTAACTTCACGGCCACGTTCACCGATTAAGCCCACCACGATCACATCGGCCTGGGTATAGCGCGCCATCATGCCGAGCAGCACACTTTTACCCACGCCTGATCCGGCGAACAAGCCCATACGTTGTCCCCGGCCAACGGTGAGCAGGGCGTTAATCGCCCGAACGCCGGTGTCCAGCACATCGGTAATAGGGGTGCGCTGTAAAGGGTTAAACGGCGGTGTGTTCAATGGAGCACGGTAGCCCGTTTCCGGGGAAGGCAAGCCATCCAGTGGGCGACCGCTGCCATCAAGCACCCGGCCTAGCAGCTGTGGCCCCAGCAGCAGCTGTTTACCTGAATGAGGGTTATCGCCGGTGGTACGGGCATAAACGCGCGCGCCGGGCAGAATGCCGTCCACTTCTTCCAGCGGCATCATCAACAGTTTCTGACCGTTGAAGCCCACGACTTCGCTTTCAATTTCGCTAATCGTTTTACCGTCATTACGTTCAATCACACAGGTCGAACCGAGCGGCAACTGCAGGCCGGTAGCTTCGAGAACCAGGCCGGTGGCACGCGTCAGCCGTCCATAGCGACGAACAGGTTGCACCTGCGCAATACGACTTTCGAAGGCATCAAGCGAGCCCAGCCAGCGGTTCAGACGAGTGGTCATTAAAACTCTCCAGGTGCGGCAAGACGGCACAGTTCCTGCCAGCGGGTTGCCACGCTCGCGTCAAGATCGCCGTCTTCGGCACTGAGCTTGCAGCCGCCGGGGTGCAGCGTATTGTCAGCCAGTAAACGCCAGCCGTGCAGATCAAGCGTTGGCCCCAGTGTTTGTTCAATCCTCAGCAGGTCATCAGGATGCACCCGAAGCTGCGGCTTACCGCTAAACATGGGCTCCTGCTGCAGTAAGCCCTGAATCTGGCGCAGCAACGCACTGCCATCCACCGTGGTGGCCTGACCAATCACCGAACGCGCGGCTTCCAGAGCCAGCTGCATCAGGCGGGCAGCAATGACGCTGTCCAGCGATTCCAGCGTATTTTGAAACTCCGTCACCAGCTGCTGCATTCGCGCCTGTAAGGGAGCCTGCTGTTGCTGCGCATCAGCAAGGCCTTGCTGAAAGCCCGCGTCATAGCCGGCTTTCTGACCTTCATTAAACCCCTGCTGATGGCCTTCGCTGTAGCCTTGACCGTGGGCTTCTTTACGCAACTGCTGCTGCATCTGCTCAAACTGCTGTTGCTGTTCGTCTTCTTCTGATTCGAAGAATTCGATTTCGGGTTCAGCCTGAATCGTCGCGGGCTCTTCAGGACGCCCCAGTTCTACAGGCTGCCACAGTTGCCAGGGGCGGGCGGAAAATGCATCAGACATAGGTTTCCTCGCCGCCACCGATTACCATCTCGCCGGATTCTGCCAGACGACGCACCACCAGCAGGATCGCTTTCTGTTCGTTCTCTACTGCAGACATACGTACCGGACCACGGTTGGCCAGATCGTCGCGCAGGATATCGGCCGCACGGGCTGACATGTTTTTGAGGAACTTCTCGCGCAGCGGCTGCTCGGCACCTTTCAGGGCGATCAGCAACTGCTCGGATTCCACTTCCTGCAACAGACGCTGGATACTGCGGTCGTCCACTTCCACCAGGTTTTCGAACAGGAACATCTCGTCGATAATTTTCTGTGCCAGTTCGCCATCGAAGTCGCGTACCGCTTCGATAACCGCTTCTTCCTGCTGCGTTTTCATCAGGTTGATAATTTCGGCCGCCGTTCTCACGCCGCCCATCTTCGCACGCTTGAGGTTGGTACCGTCGAGCAGGCTGTTCAGGACTTCGGTCAGTTCTGCCAGCGCTGCCGGCTGCACACCACCGAAGGTAGCAATACGCAGCATGACGTCATGACGCAGGCGCTCATCAAACAAGGCCAGAATATCGGCAGCCTGACCCCGTTTCAGGTGGACCAGGATAGTCGCGATGATCTGTGGATGCTCGTCGCGAATCAGATCGGCTGCGGCCTGCGGTTCCATGAAGTTGAGCGTTTCCATACCACTGGTGGTATCGCGGGTTTCAAGGATATCTTCCAGCAGGCTTGACGCACGCTCTTCACCCAACGCCCGGGTCAGCACGGAGCGCAGGTAATCGTTCGAGTTGAGGCTCAGTGCCGCGAACTGCTCGGCATCGCCTTCAAACTCACGCAGCACTTCGGTCAGTTGCTTATGCGAGACCTGACGCATGCTGGCCATCGCGGCACTCAGATGCTGAACCTCACGCTGGTTCAGGTGCTTAAAGACTTCCGCCGCGCGTTCTTCACCAATGGTCATCATCAGAATGGCGCTTTTTTCAGTACCGGTCAGACTCATAGTTCGTTACTCATCCATTCGCGAATCACCAGCGCAACAACGCGCGGATCGTTTTCAGACATGTCGCGGATACGCTGGCTCATGACTTCAGCGCTCATGCGGTTATTAGATTTACGTTCCTGCTCAAGTTCATCTTTGCTGAGCTGGACGCTGTAAGCTTCCTGATCGTTCTGCTGAGCAGCACGGGCAGCCTGAGCTTCTGCAGCGGCCTGCTCTGCGGCTTTCTTACGCAGAACATGCGGACGCACCATTTTGCGATACAGGATGAACGCCACCAGCGCAACCAACAGCCATTTACCTGCATTAATCAGCTGATCAAAGAACGACTGCTGTTGCCAGAAGGGCAGTTCAGTTGATACAGGCTCGGTGGTATTAAACTGCGAGTTCACCACGTTGACAGTGTCGCCACGTGTCTGTGAATAGCCCATGGCTTCGCGCGTCAGGTCTTCAATCTGCTTCAGCTGCTGCTCATTCAGCGCAATCGCTTTGCCTTTATCGTCTTCGCGATAGTTCACCACCACGGCAACAGACAGGCGCTGCACGTCACCCACATTCATCTTGGTATGACGAATGGTACGATCCAGCTCATAGTTCACCGTATCATCACGGCGCGAGTTGGTCGGTACACTGCTGGTAGAGGCTGTGCTGGTCCGTTGACCATTGGCCGCATTGTTCTGACCATTGGCATTCTGGCCATTGGCCGCATTGTTATTGGCCGTATTGATCGGGGCCGTATTGGCTGGCGCAGGCTGGTTAGACAGTGCGCCCGGTACGCCGCCCGGATAAGGGCTGCCCGTCTGCTCGCTGGTGCTGGTCTGCTGAGAGCGAATAGACGCGTTTTTCGGATCGCCGTTCGGCTGGTACTTCTCATCCGTCTGTTCACTGGTATCGAAGTTAATCTGTGCCGTCACCTGCGCATGGACATTGCCCTGGCCCAGAATCGGGTTAAGGATCGCTTCGATACGTTGCTGGTAACGGGCTTCGACTTCGGCGGCATATTTCAGCTGTGCATCGTTCAGATCACGGCCTACTGCGTCAGAACGGGTTAACAGATGACCGCTCTGATCGACTACGGTCACGTTCCCCGGCGGTAAACCGGCCACGCTGCTGGAAACCATGTGCGTGATGGCCTGAATCTGACCTTCATCCAGCGCACGGCCTGGCTGCAGAGTTAACGTCACAGACGCGGAGGGCGCTTTTTGCTCACGTACGAACAGGGTTGGTTTAGGCATCGCCAGATGGACGCGCGCCGTTTTCACCGGCCCCAGAGATTCGATAGTACGTGCCAGCTCGCCTTCCAGTGCGCGCTGGTAGTTCACCTGCTCGCTGAACTGGCTGATACCGAACTTCTCTTTATCCAGCAGTTCAAAACCGACGTTGCCACCTTTAGGCAGGCCCTGTTCAGCCAGGCGCAGGCGCAGCTCATGCACCTTATCTTCCGGCACCATTAATGCACCGCCGTTATCCGCGAAACGATAAGGGACATTCATTTGCGTCAACTGCGTGACAATGGCACCCCCGTCCTCATTGGACAGGTTGCTGAACAATACGCTGTAGTTCGGTGTTTTGGCCCAGAGCACCAACGCAAAAACCACAGCGATAGCGGCTGCGGCTGCGACGATTAACGGAATACGTGGATTGGCACGCAGGCGAGCGAGAAGGTCACCAAAGCCTTTCGTTTCTTCATTTTGTGTGGCGGCTGCACTCGCATTCATGACCGATTCCTGCCTGACGTAATTGACCGGGTTAGTTGTGATGGCAAAACAGACTCCCTGACCTGCTTAAATAAAATTTCTACTTCAATGCCTGGCATTATTTGATGAAACGCAAAATTCGATGGGTGAATAAGCCACGGTTTTTAGCGTCATTTAGCGGCTTTGTCTTATTGACAATGTGTTAACTTCTCCCCACGTCAAAAATCTTCATCTTTTTTAATGAGGTAGCAACCATGTCAATTCAGGCAATCGACGGTGTTTTACAGCAGTTACAGATGACCTCGCTTCAGGCCAATAACAAAAGCGATGAGGTCAACAGCCATATCGATTTTGGCGCGACCATGAAAGCCGCTCTGGACAAAATCAGCGAAACCCAGACCACCGCCCGTAGCCAGGCGCAGGCGTTCGAAATGGGGAAACCCGGTGTCGCTTTAAACGATGTGATGGTCGATCTGCAAAAATCGTCTATCTCCATGCAGATGGGGATTCAGGTCAGGAACAAGCTGGTTTCGGCCTATACCGATATCATGAACATGCAGGTGTAGTCGGGAAAACGGGTCTTTATTATCAGGTATATGCCTGGCGACGTTGAGTTGGGACAAGAGCGACACAGAATGTGGCTTTACCAAAAGCGCCTTCTTGTTGCTTTATACGTGTTCAACGATGCAATCGTACACCTGATAACCTTTCCTGATGCGTTCAGGCCATGCCCGCGCGCGGTAGCCGAGTTGGGCCTGTCAGGGCGCGTCTGAGATGCGATTGTTGCACTACAACCTGCATCATCCCTTTACTTCAGACATCTACCTGTCGGTGTTTATTCTCCTTTTCTTGCCGAAAGAAAATATACCCTGCATCTTTATCCTTCGCTTCCGGGCAGGCGTTCTCTATGACACTTTCACTGTGCCGGTTACGGCTGCATGACGCCATCCGCTAAAGTATTTTCAGCACGGTTCCTGCGTCAAAAAATATCATTTCTAATGTTGTAATTTTTCTACGACTTTTAAAAGCAAAATTAGTTAGCTTAATAACTAAAAATATCCCTGAAGGTGGGAAGTAAAAAATGAAATACTGAAAGCAAAAGATGTAATCTGGTATGTATTCGTAAGCCAGCAAAACCTGTTTACCTTAACGGCGACGCGGGTTGCGACAGCAGCGTAACAGGCACCACGCGGCTTGCATCCCCGGTTACACATCAAACGGAAATATTGCTCTTCTAATCTAATTAAAATATTTAACTGTTTAAATCTGTCGCCTGATATTAATGTCAGCATTCTTTCTGCTCACGGATATATCAACATGAGATACTTAATTCAAACACTTCTCACGAACTCAAAAAGTGGTGAGCAGATTAAATATGAAGTCTATTCGGAAAACCGGAAGTCAGATTTTATAGATAAAATTCCGGAAGGTTCCTGCACAGTGATTTCTTACAAACTGACTGAGGGGACGATTCAGTTGCTGGATCGGGATGTGAATCTGCAACCGTTATTTGATGCCCATCGACCGGCGCAGGATGTTTTTTATCCAGACGGCCCTCACCGGATCAATCTTGAGATGCTGGTCGATTATTTAAATCAGCAAGCCTGATCACGTGCAGAGGGGGCCCGCTCCCGTATCCGGCGGTTTTCTGCGCCTGCGATCCGTGTGAATAAAGGGCCAAAGCCTGTTGCCCGCCCGTCCCTGAAAGTTGCCAGGCGAGCAGCCCACATGCCAGCCCAGCTGGGTTAACGAGCAGGGAGGCATGGCTTCTCATCCTGCTGGCCTTAAAATAATGGCTGCACCGGCTTCAAAGCATGGTGCAGATCACCGTCTGCCCCGGTTAAGTGGGCAGACGGTGACATGTCATGATGCTTTGAAAGGATCCTTTTTATCATCCTGACTGTCATCATTTTTTCTGGGCACTTCACCGTGATCTTTCGGTGCATCGTTTGCGGGATGATCATCTTCCTCGTAGGCATTTCCCGCATTAGGTGCGGCTTCGGGTAATCCTTTGCTGACATCGCCTTCATGCTTACGTTTATCGTTACTTTGGTTGTGCATCGTTTGCTCCTCTTTGTCGTCCTCTAAGTCTAGACCAGCACAACAAAGCTGTGGGCGGAGACCCGTCAGCATATTTATCATCACGTAAGGACGGGGTATGACACCGCCGTTTTCCGCCTGACCACGGCGAGAAGCCATGTCCTGTAAAAGTGACTTCCGATTATTCCTAATGCAAAACCGCTATATTGTCCTACCTTTAAATCTCCAGGCGATATTTTCATTGGAAAAACAACCAAAAGGAAACACAGCATGAGTGATTCAATCGAAACCAAAAGCAAAACCGATTATCTGCGTGACGTGGCATCCCAGTTGAAAGAAATGCGCCACTATGCGCAAACGAACACTGAGACGCTTTCCGCCCATTGGTTAGCCTTTGATGCCGGTGAATACAAGGATGAAGGGAATGCGGCCCGTATTGACGCATTACTGAATAAGCAGGGAACGTTGCTGGAAGATCTGGAGAAAGCCATTCAGGATATTGAAATTGAAATCAACCACAGTGAGCAGGAGAGTTAAGGTATCTCCCGCTAACTGAGGGGTGGCGATTAACGGATTAATCCGCCACCAGCCAAAACTCGGCTTCATCAAACATTTCTTCCACCAGACGCGCGACAGTGGCTTTATCATTCTTGCTGAGGTCGGTTTCTATCGCGTTACGTTCCATCGGTTTCACCTTGACCTCGATGTCAGGAAAAACACGATGCACACGCTTTTCAAGCTCTGCCAATATCATGTCGCGCGCCCCTGGCAGACCCGCGACATTACGCTTATCGTAAATTAACTCTACAAACATAATAACCATCCCTTCAGGGCAAAATCGCGTTGCCATTTTACTGTAAATAAAAACAGTATCAAGCTGATGTTTGCATGAATCCGTTTTTTAGGTCCCGCGTAGAAAAGCATTTTTATCTGGTTTACTCTGAGGGCGCTCTTAACGATATATGCGCTCACTCACCGGGAGAAGTGCAATGCGACAATTGGTTATTGATATTCTGCTTAAACTGGCAAAAATGGATGTCGATGCAAAGGAACTGACTGCTCAGGTCGAAGCGCAGTCATTGCTGGTTGCCGCTTTATTAGTCCAGGCGAAACAAGATAATGCGTTAACGATTTCTGAGACGGTGCAGGATGCCATTGTCACGGCATCGCGTTCCTCATCAGAGTTCATGCAGTCTGATATTGATCTGTTGCTCACGCACCTCAACCGATTACTGGCTGTGGCTAAGTATGTTGAGGTGAGGGGAAAGCTCGAACAAGAAGAGTGATGGCTAATGCTGGCGGCAGCGGGGTTTTCTGCCGCCAGCGAGGCCGTATCAGGGGCATTAACCGTTTGTTGTCACGACGCTGCGCAACGCTGTAGTCGTTATTCTTCCTGTCCGCACAGCTGAGGTATAGTTAGAGCTCGTTCTTAATACAAAATTCTTCCCAACTCATTCCCAGAGATTCGGCATGCGATCGGAGATAGGCTTCGATGGCTTCGGCGGCGACGGCTTTATCCGGCTCTGCCAGTTGAATCGAAAAAATCATACCATCAAGATTTTTCTGGCGTAAAAAGGCGGCATAAATGCGTTCGGCGTGCCACTCGCGCAATTCACGCAGGGACATATTGGCGGCACGGGCATCCTGTTCGGTCAGTTCATCGAGTGCGGCCTGAAAATCGGCGTGGGCAGTGAAGAACATTTGGCGTGCCTGGGCGTAATAAGCTTCTGGAGTTTTCATGACAAATCTCTGAGATGTAATGCAGGGCGACAGTGTAGCCTGTTGTGCCTCCCTTGTCAGGCTGGAGAGGACAGGTTCATTCACAGCGATAAAAGCAGGCAGGGAAGGGAATAAACATCACCCGGTGCGTGATGAATCCAGGAAAAGCGCGCTTTACGTTGATTTCATCCCTCAGATATCTTGCACATCTGGCGGTAAAAATTATAACGTAGCCGCCATTAACCGGATTTAGGGATCAAAGATGAAAAACTGGATGCTGATTGCCACACTGGCGCTGAGTGGCTGCGCACAAATAAACAGTTATCAAAGTGCGGTGCAAACGCCGGCCCCGGCAAATTTACAAGGCAACTGGCAGACGGTTGGGCCGCAGAGTAACCTGATTAGCGACAAGGCGATTGGGAGTCTGATTATCAACGCGGACGGCAGTACGCTGGATTGCCGGCAGTGGCAACGGGTCATTGCGAAGCCAGGCAAATTGACGCAGCTGAATGGCGATTATGTCAATGTCACGCGTCAGTTACGCATTATGACACTGGATCTGGATGGCGGTGAGCTGGATTACGACGGGCTTACGTTGCGTAAGGTCGATCGACCCACGGTGGAATGCCAGAAAGCTTTACAGGAAGCGGCCCAACATCCCGGTGTGGATGTGATTCAGAATATCGAACCCGAGATTATGCGTCCGGTTCTGAACAAATAAATGACGCAAAGCGGTCTTAAGGACCGCTTTGCGCTGATGCGCAGGCTGTTACCGCGCCAGAAAAAGCAGCGGACCTGTGGTTTTACGCCTCAACAACCCAGACACTCACGCTGCCTGCATTACATCGAAACACGGCGCTGCCGGCGTCGTCCGTCGTAACGGTATCGGATTGATGTCCCAGATAGTCATACCATACTTTCCCGGCATATCCTTCTCCCATTGAAATCTGTTTTTCCCCCGCTTCGCCATTCGACATAATCACAATACAGCCCGGCTTTTCAGCGGTTCCGCTGCGGCTGAACGCGACGCAGTTAGGATGGTCGAAGTAATCGGTTTGCGCGCCCCAGCCAAATTGCTGACGGGCACGAATCAGCCCTTCGAGTTCAGGAATGACCGGCATATCCACCTGATGCATTTCACCGTCTCCGCCTTCATCCTCATAGTGGGCACCGAACAGGTCCGGATAAAAAATGGTCGGAACGCCTTGCTCGCGCAACAGAATCAGCGCATAAGCCAGCGGCTTAAACCAGGCTTCAACGGGCGCTTCCAGAGACTGCAGCGGCTGTGTGTCGTGGTTGGCCACGATAGTCACGGCATGCCACGGGTCGGCTAATACCAACGAGTTATCAAAAATTTTGCTCAGGTCATAATCGCTGCCGGCTTTAGACGCCTGATGAAAATTCATATGCAGCGGGGCGTCAAACAGCAGCGTTTTGCCTTCCACCTGATTGATATATTCCTGCAACTTTTCGGTTTCAAAGGACCAGTATTCCGCCACAATAAACAGCGGTTCGTTAGCGACGTCCTGAATATGTTCGATCCAGTCTTTGTAAAACCAGGCCGGGATATGTTTTACCGCGTCCAGACGAAAGCCGGTGCAGGGGACCTGCTCCATGACCCAGCGCGCCCAGTATTTGAGTTCTTCGCTCACCGCCTTATTGCGGAAATCAACATTGGCGCCCATCAGATAATCAAAGTTACCTAACTCGTTATCCACCTGGTCGTTCCAGCCTTCAGCGGTGTAATCGTTGATAATTTTGAACACGCCGTTTTCATCGGGATTTTCAATATGGTCGACCCCGCTAAAACACTTATGATCCCAGATGAATGTCGAGTATTCGCCTGCCCGCGCCGGAAACGTAAACTTTGTCCAGGCTTCGCATTCCACGACCTCGGGATAAATTTCATCACGATTATCCGGGTTAACGCGATTTACGCTCACCTGTTCTTTCTCGTCCGCGCCCATTTTATGGTTGAGAACCACATCCAGCAGCACGCCAATGTTGTGGCTGCGCAGCGCATTGACGGCAGCCAGCAACTGCTGCTTATCACCATATTTGGTGGCGACGCTGCCTTTTTGCTCAAACTCGCCTAAATCGAAGAGATCGTAGCTGTCATAACCCACTGAGTAACCACCGGACTCGCCTTTATAGCAAGGGGGCAGCCAGACCATGTTGATGCCGATGTCATTAAGCAGGGCCGCTTTTTCTGCGACTTCCGGCCACAGCGTGCTGCCATCGGGATAATACCAGTGGAAAAACTGCAAAAGGGTTGGGTTGTGCATGACAAACGTCCAGTCAGAGGAGAGAGAACTGGAAGTATGGGATAAGAGTGAAGAAATTACGCGGGTAAACTAAAAAAAGAGTGTTTACCCGCATAAGTCGGCCTTTACTGGTCTTTTGGGTAAAGGATATTACCCGCCATCTTGCCGTAAGAAGAGACAATGTTGTGTTGCTGCGTTGAGGTCGTGACCAGCGAGCGCAGTTCGCTCATACGTTCACCCAGCAACGTCTTCAGCGTGGTTTCATTCTTCAGAATTTGCTCAAGTACCGGGCGAATTTGTGCCCGCTGTAATGCGGACAGCGCACTGGCATCGTTATCACGCGCAACACGCTCGACGCTACTAACGTAAGTTGATTCGCAACTAAGCAACTCATCCCATTGTCCCTGCCGGGCATTTTCCAGCATGGCATTACTGAGCGTGAGTAAGTGTTGATATCCTTTTAGCAGCTCGAGTGGATGACTCATTAAAAGGTATCCTGCTGTGGCTGGTAATTAGGGCCAATCTGTTTCCACGCATCCGCAATATTATTGAGCAAGCCTTCGACTTCCGTAATGGCCTCAAGGTCGTTGTTCAGGTTAGCCTGTAACAGACGACGGGTCATATATTCATACAGATCGTCGAGATTAGCGGAAATTTCACCGCCAACCTCATGGTTCAGGCCTGCGCGCAGCCCGTTAGTAATGATATTAATGGCCTTAGATAAGGCGTTACCTTTACCGGGAATATCGCCTTGCTCAATTAAAATGGCAGCTTTTTTCATGGCGCTCAGGGCGCCATCAAAAAGCAGCACGACCAGCTGATGTGGGCTGGCGCTTAATACGGCGCTTTCCACACCTACCTGCGCATAGGCCTGAATACCGGACTTAGCGTACATGCTTACCACTCCTGTTATAGTTTGGCGAACTGCTGGGTCAAATAGTTACCGGTCTGGGTCATGGAGCTGACCAGGGTAGACAGACTGGTAAACTGTGTTTTGTAACGCGCCATGGTCGCCGCAATCTGGCTGTTTACTTCGTCGTACTGATCGGACAGTTTTTTCAGTGAGGTATTAATGCCGTTAGTGGCATTTTGTACCTGTCCGTCACTGGCCAGTATCTGCGTCAGTTTGTTATTTGCCTGTGTGGCAAACCCGGTTGTTTTACCGTCACCCGTCAGAAAGTTCAGGACATCTGTCGGTTGATTGGTCAGGGCTTTGTCCAGTTTGGTGCTGTCCACAGTCAGCTTGCCGTTAACGTCCTGCGTGATCCCCAGTTGTGACAGACTGGTCAGGTTTCCGCTGGCTTGTGCGCTGGACAGTTGACTGCGCAGGCTGGTCTGGATGTTACGTAAGGTATTATCACCCAACAGATCGCCGTTACCGGAACTTTGCGACTCACCTGCTTTCACCGCCGTGTATTTCGTCTGGTTACCGATAGTGGTTTGCAGGGAGTTGTAGGCATCTACGTAAGCCTGAATTGCCGCCGTCATTGGCTGATTGTCTGTGGCGACGGTCAGCGTTTCCGGTGTATTTGTAGCGGTGGTTTTCGTCAGGTTGAGCGTGACACCTTCAGGCGCGTCCGTGACGGTATTGCTGCTGCGGGTGATGGACACGCCGTTAATTTTTAACTGCGCATCTTTAGCGGCAACCTGTTCGGTCATCGCGTTGCTGCTGCCACCCGAACTGTAATTAATATACTGGGACAGCGTGCCGTCGTTTGTGCTGACCGTCATCGCATTCGCTGTGCCACTGTCGCGTGCAGTCAGAGACAGATAATAGGTATTATCGTCTGCTTTAATAATACTGGCGTTTACGCTGCCTTGCTGTTTATTAATCGCATCGCGAATATCAGACAGGCTGGTTTGATCTTTGCTCAGTGTTACCGTGAGCGGCGATTTCTGCCCAGACTGGGAAATCGTAATCGTGCGAGATGCCAGGCTCTGATCACCTAAATCGGTATCTTTACTGCTGGCTGATTTTGACAGCAGCGATTGCGAAGAGGCGAGTTGAGTAACCTCAATAGAATAGTTACCGGCGGAGGCTTTGCTCGCCAGCGTGGCAGTGAAAGCGGTATTCGTGCTGGTGACTTTCGTAGCCGCAATCGTCGAGGCATTTTGCAATGCCGCCGCCGCGGTCTGCAATTTTGACAGGCCGGTTTTCACCACGCCCCAGGCGGTAAGCTGAGCGTTATAGGACGCCTGCTGCTTAGTAATAGGCGTCAGTTTAGTCTGCTCAGCGGATTCCAGGCTGCTGTAGAGAGTATTCAGGTCGAGGTTCGTACCAGCACCGAGTGAACTTACACTTGCCATGCTTTAATCCTTTACGAGTTTACGTTAAGTGAAATGGGTATCGGCAGCGAGTGGCAAAAGATTAGCCTGTTTCTGAAAAAATTGATGGCTGAATAAAACCCCTTTCTTTAATTGTCTTCCCGGATTTGGCTGGCGAAAAATTACTGAATTTTTTTTCTAAAGGTTGAACGAGGGCTGACGATAATCAGGTTGTCGGTAAGCTAGCCGAATTCAGACGCCTAATATGGCTCAATTTTTTAAAGGAAAAACATCATGGCAGTGATTAACACTAAC